>CAYLTW010000020.1:0-27871 GCA_964386735.1 uncultured Woeseiaceae bacterium | reverse complement strand
TGCGCAATAGCCTGCAAAGAAGATTATGGGGTCAGAGTAAAAACCCCTTGGTTTCTGCTTGGTTTCATTCTCAAATTCTTTGGGTTTTTACTCTGACCCCATTCTGTCTTCTTGCGGTCATTGCAGCAACAAGCTCTTGCAGCAGGGAGCCACAGTCAGGCGCAAGTGACCTGTCGCACACGGCGACAACCATTCGCCGCGGCAACGGCGGCGAGCCCGGCTCCCTTGACCCGGCGCTGGCAGAGGATATCCATGCATTCAATATCCTGACCGATCTTTATGAGGGTCTCATCACAGTGGCTGCGGACGGCCGTCTCATTCCCGGTGTCGCGGAATCCTGGCAGATTAGTGACGACGGTCTCGTCTACACGTTTGTGCTGCGCGACAATGCGCGGTGGTCGAACGGCAAACCTGTGCTTGCCAACGACTTCGTGGCGGCGTTTCGACGAGTTGCGAATCCCGGGACCGGTTCGGTCTACGGATTCTTGCTGGAAAGCATTCGAAACTTTTCGGGGGTGCAGTCCGGCTCATTGTCTGTAGATCAAATAGCGGTTGCTGCCCTGGATTCGCGGCTGCTTGAGGTCCGCCTGTCGCGCCCAACTCCCTGGTTCCTGGCAGCACTTTCGATGCCGGTAGCGTTCCCTGTTTTTGTGGCTAACTCAGGCACCGCAGTCTCAACTACGCCGGAATCTTTTGTTGGAAATGGCGCCTACCAACTGGACGGCCTCGTCCCGGGTGGCGCTATCGACGTCAGGCGAAGCCCAAGCTATTGGGATGTCGAGTCAGTTGCTGTTGAACGAATCGTCTACTTGCCACTGGTTGATCCCGTCGCCGAACTGGACATGTATCGTGCCGGCGAGCTCGACATCACGCAGACGATTCCACCCACGTACATCCAGATGCTCAAGACCGATCTCCCCGACCACGTCCGTGTCGCGCCGTCGCTTGCACTCTATTACCTGGCGTTTGACCTGACCGAGCCGCCGCTTGACGATCGTCTGCTCAGACAGTCGCTCAACATGGCGATCGATCGCGAGCAATTGGTGTCGATCATCGGTCGCGGTGAGCAAGCGGCTTTTGGAATTGTTCCACCGGGCGTCGCCAATCACGATGGCGCCCGCTTCGCCTGGCGAGAGTTGCCCGCAGCAAAGCGAAGAGAGCAAGCACAGGAATTATATAGTCTCGCGGGTTACAGCGATGAGATGCCGCTGGCGATTCAGCTGACTTATGATGCCGGTGATATTCACGAGAAGGTTGCCCTGACCGTGAGTGCCATGTGGCGAGACGTTCTCGGCGCAGACGTCACGATCAGGAAAATGGAATGGCAGTATTTTCTTGCAACCCGGGAGAACCGCGCTGAATGGCAGGTGATGCGATTCGCATGGTTTGGCGATTACGATGATGCCTCCACGTTCACGAATATCTTTCGATCAAATGATCCGCAGAACCTCGCGGCGTATGCGAATGTCAACTACGACCGGTTGTTAGCCGACGCCTCCACTGAGCAGAACGTCCAGCGACGCTCTGTAATGTTGAAGGAAGCGGAGGCCACGCTGCTCGGCGATTATCCGATCGTGCCACTGTATTTTTTCGTCAGCAAACACATGGTCATTCCCGACATCGCCGGTTTCGAGAGCAACGCTCTGGATCGTCACCCGAGCAGGTTCCTGTCCAGGGGCCACCCGGATTAGTCGATCGCCAATCGAAAAGCCGATCCAGCCAGTCAGCGAGATGGCAGCAGAACCGAATCCTCGGCACTTGATGAAGCGAATTTATCACCGAAAACGCTTTCCGAAATCAATTCAGCCGTCTTAGCCGCACCATCAAAGTCAAATATGATCTCACGCGACTCAAACTTCGTAAGCTGGAGAATCTCGTTGGCGAGCGATGCGCCGTTCAGGTGCTGTGGCATCAACAGGCGCCCGGCGCCCCAGTAAACCAGTCTTTGTGCGCGCGTAATCTGCTCCAGCCGATGCCCGTCGTGGCATGGCACGAACAAAGCCGGAGTACCGGTCTCAATGATGTCCGTCACCACACTGTAAGCGCACTGGTTGACGGACCAGCGGGCAAGGCGAATCGCCTCGCGCATATTTCTCACATTGCGTTTCAGGGTCAGCCTGGGGACGTCTTTCGCCAGGCTTCGCAGTTGACGCCATTCCGTTTCGGGCAACCGCTCACCTGCGACTATCGTCATTGGAAGCCGCAACGGATGCCAGATGGTTTTTTGTGCCTGGACCGCGGCTCGAAACAGGCCACCACCACGAAATCCGTCACCCGCCGAAACAAGAACCATGTCTTCGTCGGTGTCTTTTGTAGTTGCCATGACTCCCGAATCGGGAGACACGAAGCCAGTATGAAATAGTGGTGTTGTCAATGTGTTCGCGGGCTGAAAGAACTCTTCAAGGCGCGCGAAAACAGAATCGGTATGCACGACGACCAGGTCAAAATATTTGTTCAGCAGCGACGCCGATTCGTCATCGCGGTCCTCGTGATTGGGGCGATCGGTCGCCAAAATTCCGTCCGTGGAGCACACGACCAACGTGTCGCCGTGTCCGCCGTCCGTTGCGTGCTCAATCAGGGGCAGGATTTCGCCGGCCAGGTACCGCTGCGAAAACGGAAAATTCTCTACGATGACAACACTGGGTTTAACTTCCCGATACGTGGCAAGAATAAGATCGCGACGGGTCGCCATCTGCTTCTCCAGCGTGGCCCCGTGCGCATCACGGTCAGTCTGCCTTATCTCATCGGTGTCGATCCGCGGCAAATGAACGATTTGCACGTCGGCCACCGCGAATGCATCCGGTGGTGGTAGCTCCGTAAGCAGCAAAATCACCTTGAACGATTCGCTCAGATGACGTGCAATTGCCAATGTCCGTTGTAGCGGTTCGCCCCCTTCACCCGGGCGACAGTAGTACAACAGGCTGCCTTTCTTCACTATCGCATTCGCTCTAAAGACCGGCGGTGCGTGGCCCGAAGGCCGACGCAACCAAGCCGGTCATGGTTTCTGTCGAATTAGTCTTCGATCTCCAACTCAAGTTCCTCCGCAAACATCGAGTTGACCGACGTTTCCGTACCTTTCGCATCCACGAGACCACCTTCTGCCACCTGCATCCAGAAGTCGTCTGGCTGTATCGGTAGATCGTTGACGTCCCGATAAACCGTTATTGCATCATTTGTGCTTATTGTCACGCCTAGAACCGTAAGGTTGGGCCTGTTCTTCCCTCCTGTCTCGACAAAACCCTGCAATTCGGTTTCCGTATCCGGGTCGTCTCGTTCCAGAAGCGCGGCGGCGACAACGCCGCTGCCTGCAGGAAACTCCTGGCCACGCACTTCGACGTAGTCGTCAACATTGAGGTCAGCGAACAGCAGTGGATCTTTACGGGGATTATTGGGCGGATTGTCGAACTTGTCTTCAAACCGCGTTTGAGTCGGGTCAGTCGTGATCTTGATGCCCAGGATGAACAGTGACGGCGATCCGTCTGTCTCAAATCCGTCGACCAGGCCGACTACGCGCACCGCTTTTGATTGTTCGAACTCAATTTTTGTCGCGAGTAATATGCCTTCGCTGTTGAAGTCGCCTTCTACCTCGACTTTAATATCTGGTCCGAGGTCCAATACCGTGCCATCTTCATAACGTGTGTTGCCGTCTGTCGTCACCGGGATCGTACTGACGCTGAAGCTCTCGGACGACAGGAAGTCTGCGATAAAGCCCTCGACCTCGACGTGATCGCCCTCGTTGTCGGCAAAGCGTGCGCCCTTGAATTCGACTTGCGTCGCTATCAATTCGCCGCCGCCGCCCAGGCTTGTTCCTTTCGCTTCGACCAGATCGCCGTTGCTTATCGTGCCACCCGGGAAATCGGCCGGAGTGACGCCAGTGTAATCCACCGTCAGTGCGTTGATCTGGAATGTTTGATCCGTGGTGTTCAGGTTGCTCACTTTCCCGGTAACTTCCATCACCCCAAGCACGGTCTTGCACTCGACGCGACTCGCGTTAATGGTGCCATCTTCCATGACCGGCCCTGAAACTTCGACTGCCACGACATTGACCAGGTCGTCCAGAAGTGCCGGACAGGTATCATCCATGGAGGTATTTGCGCCTACGATCACGGTCTGGCCGAGGACGACGAATGTATTCCCCGTGACGCTTGAAACGGGGCCTTCCACGACATCGTCAAACACGACCGTGTCGGCGACAGCATTGCCGTTGTTGTCGTCAATCGTGCCTGTTATGACGACAAAGTGCCCCACCGACAGGTCGCTCTGGGAAGCGGCTGCGCCGTCCTTGGTAAACGTCGCGGCCGATGTATCGTAGCGAACGCCATTGACGATGACACTGCCAAACCCTGTGATCGGTCCGACGGCGACCGCTACTCCGGTGCGAGTGATGCCACCTGTATTCGGGGGAGGCGGAGGCGGCGTAATGCCACCACTACTTGCTCCGCCACCACCACCGCAGGCAGCAGCCGAGAAAATTGTCAGTAGAATCGCGCAGATGTTCTTTGATCGAGTAAACATGTCTTTCTTCCTTGTCAATTTTCGTTGTGAATCAGGTAGACACCGACGCCCAGGCGAACTTTGTGCGTATCGGCATCTGCCGGATCGTCAACCTCGTGATTGGTGAGCCACGTATCGATTTCCTGCAGGAATTCGAGTCCACGACCCTCCACATATTCTTCAAATTCTTTTACCGCCGCAGCGGATACAAGCGCGTTATCTGCAATGCCCTCAAATTTTGGGCGTGACTCACGCTCTTCGTTAAGGTTGTGCTCGAGCGTAGCCGCATGATCATGCAGTGCGACGCCCATTTGCCGAACCACCTCTGGATCGAGATTTGTGTAAACGACGTCCCGTTTGAGTACCCGTACAAAGCCGTTATCCAGCTCTTGTATGAGTCCTCGCTGCGACATTTCCTTTCGTATGGCGCCATGAGGAAGGTCTCCGGCATAGCGTTTCAAGAGACTCGATAAACTTTCTGACTCACCATTTGAGTGCAGATCCTTCGGCCGGCCCTCCGCATCCAGAAAATCCGGATCGACATGCCAACCGGTGAGAATCCGGGCTATGCGGTTTCCCCGCCGCTCGTCCTCGTTGGCGTCTTGATTCAACAGGCAGTCCCGAACCCGGGCAGACTCCCGTCGACTCAGGCCCGTGAGCATGGCGACGCGCGAGTTATTCGTGGGACGGCCGTCGATTCCGTACTCTTTGCGGGCGACGTCGACAAAGACCTCCTTCGAGAGGTCGCTGAATTCGCTCCAGGCGACATCGTGCCGAAGTAGAAATCGAGTCACCGGCCGCAAAAGGTGACGGCAACTGCTTATGACATTTTCTTTGAGCAAGGTGGGTCTCAACGTGTGTTGTCTCGTATGTGCGCTGTTCTAGCACATATACAAGAAATTACAAGTAGGGAAATACGCAAGTCGCCAGAAGCGTAGAGAATCGGGCTGCGCCGGGCGAAATGGGTTCAGGCGGTGATGCCGTCTTGCGCTACCACGCAATCTCGAAGCCGATACTCGTCATGAGACCTCTCGGCAGCTTCTGGCCGTCAATACGAACGTTGTCGAGCGACGAGGAAATATCGATATTGACAATCTTGAAGAGCGTCGCGCCAATGCCAATATATTTGAGTTCGGTGCCCACGAGATTTTGTCGGTAGCCGATACGAGCGCTCGGAATCCACCAGTTATTGGTCGTGAGTCCCGCGCTCAATGTCAGCCATTGAAACTGGTCGCCCATCGGATCCGTCGCCGAATCGGTGTCGAAACCGAGGTGACCCGCCCAGCGCCGATCGCTCGTAAAGACTGAAGCCTCGAGCTTCACCTGGCGATCCATCACATAGGTTTGATCCCGTTGCAGGAAACGAATGGCGACCTCGCTTGTGTACGGTGCCAGATTGACCTCAGGAAACTTGAACCTCGGCTCATTGACGTTGGTGATCTGGGCGCCGAGCTGGTAGTTATGGCCAACCCAGAGTGCCCCCAGGTCGAGACCCAGTTCCTCGTCGGTGCGGAAGTCACTGTTGCGGATGGCATTGAAAAGCTCTTCCGAATCCGTGATGTCACCGAAGCGCACACTGAGTCGCGAGAGTTGCATCAGGTATAGCCTTGCTTCGGCACCCAGGTACAAACTTCCGGCGCTGTTGGACCACGCCTGGCGACTGTAGCCCAGGCTAAGCTCGGTCGTCTTTGTGGCCTTTGTCAGGATTGAGCTATCGTTGTCCAGCAGAAGGCGCACCGAATTCGAAGCCGGATCAACCGACAGGCTGACCTGGCTGCTGATCTGAAACTGCGATGGTCGGTCGATCGCCAGGGTATCGAACCAATCCTGCAATGCTTGCCGAGCCGCATTTGGATCGAAGTCGATCGGCTGGACAACACCAAAGGCTTTTGAACTGCCCGACCAATTGACGCCAAACGTCCACGCACCACCCAGGCGTGCTTTGCTAAACACGAACGGCGCATCGACCGCCAGCCAGGCCTTGCCGTAACCCTCTTCCGCCACCACTGCGAGCAAAACCGCCTGCGTCGCCAGTTTTCTTGCGAGTGAGCTGACCGCGGCCTGAACATCCGGATCCAGCATGTCCCAGATTTGTCCGATATCTATTCCGCCCGGTTTGTCCCCCGGAATCTGGCCGGGGCCGCCGCCGGTGCCTGGGTCACTCGGCACATACGCGCCGGTCAACTGATCGTACAGGTCAAACAGATTCTGCACATTGCCGTACTCTAATCCCGCCGCACCCGACAGGACCGTGCCACGAACAGGCTTGCCGGCACTTCGGGCAAGGTCGGCCGCGGCTGCGGCCGGGTTACTGGAGGCAGATTGCACGCGCTGACCGTGCGTCACATCGCCGAGCGTGAGATTGGTTCCTGGCGGCTGATAAACCGGCCCGGCGGCATGCACAACGCCAGCGAATAACAACGCACCACCACTGAGGACGGCGGCTAAAATTTGCTTACGAATAACGGCGACTCCTGTCTGTTCCGTCATTCTATCCTGCGGAACCGGCACTGCAAAAGCGGGACAATGACCAAAATTTTCCAATCAGTCAATAAGGGACTTTGCACCCTGAATCCAGTCAGCCACGGTCATTGGCCTCCTGGATCGGGCCCTGATTGAAAAAAAACCTTGACGAATCTCATAATTGGGGTTAACTTACCCAACTATGAATAACCGCAATGAATCAGCAATCCGAAATGCCTGCAGAACCTTGCTGCGTCCAGTCGCAGCAATGATGCTGAAATGCGGCATGACCTGGAAGGAATTTTCGGACCTGTCCAAGTCTGCGTTCGTCGAGTCGGCGACCAGGGACTACGGAATTCAAGGACGGCCAACCAACGTGTCGCGCGTATCGATTCTGACCGGTATCAGCCGCAAAGAGATTAAGCGCCAACGCGACCTGGCGACCGCTGAACAACCTGCCGCAAGGGAAAAGACCACGGATGCGACCCGGCTGTTGTCCGGTTGGCACCAGGATCCGGACTATCTCGATTCAAATTCGCAACCTGCGCCGTTACCTGAAAGAGGACCCGCGCCGAGTTTCGAGTCGCTGTGCGCACAGTACGGCGGTGATATTCCGGTGACCGCACTGCTTAAAGAATTATTGAAAACCAAGGCGGTCAATCGGGTAGATGATGGTCGGCTGCAAGCCTTGAGCCGGTATTACCAGCCCGCTGTCCATGACGATGAAAACCTTCGTTTTGCCGTATCCCGGATAACGGAACTGACTGAAACAATGATCAACAACGTATTCCCGGATGACATGCATGTTCCCCGGTTTGGGGGGTATGCGGCCAACGACGGCATCGAGCCGGCGATCGTGCCGGAGTTCAATAAGTTTCTTGACCAGAGAGGCCAGGCCTTTCTGGAAGAGATTGACGACTGGCTGACGAAACACGCAGCCGGCGACAACGCCAGGACAAAAGAGCGTGTACGGGTCGGAATCGGTCTGTACGCGATAGAGGACAAACAAACTTTGGAGAATTCATCATGAAAACTACATGGAAACCGATTTTGCTGGTTAGTGCACTTCTTCTGGCGGCCTTGGGCGGCTGCGGCGGTGGTGGTGGTGGCGGTGCAGCGCCACCGCCGCCGCCCCCTCCCCCGCCTCCGACAGGCGGTATTGGTCGCAACGGTATTGCCGTGGGACCTGTGACAACGTTCGGAAGCATCGTTGTAAATGGCGTCCGTTATGGCACCGCGACAGCGACGTTTACGAAAGACGGCAGTTCGGTCGCTGAGAGCGATCTGAAAGTTGGGCAACTCGTACTGGTCGAGGGCATTATCGACGACAACCTCACAACGGGCACCGCGAATTCGGTGACCTTCGACGACAATGTTACGGGTCCGGTTGAAAGCATTGACGTGCCGCTTGGTCAACTGGTTGTCATGGGGCAACTCGTTCTCGTCAACGCCGACACCTCTTTCGACAATAACATCAGTCCCGCATCACTTGAGGGATTGACGCCGGGCGATCTGGTTGAAGTCAGCGGCTTCTTCTCGGCATCTGGCGATACAGCAGCAACACGTATCGAGAGAGCACCGCCGGGCACCCAGTTAGAGGTGCACGGCATCGTCAGCAGCCTTGACGCTGCGAATTTCCTTTTTTCCATCAATGGCCTCGTTGTTGACTTCACGAATGCCACGCTCATGGACTTCCCTGGCGGTCAGGTCAGCGACGGTGATTTTGTTCAGGCCAAAGGCAGCGGTCCCGTTGTTAATAATGAGCTTGCCGCGACCTTGGTGGAGCTGGAGACAGTCGGCGTCAACGGCGCCGAGGGTGACCATGTCGAAGTCGAAGGACTGATCACGCGCTTCGTTTCGGATACCGATTTCGATGTCTCCGGCATACCCGTTACGACCGACGGCGGAACCGTGTACACAGGCGGCGTTGCGACGGATCTTGGATTGAATACCAAGGTCGAGGTTGAAGGTAGTCTGGATGCGAACGGAGTTTTACTCGCTGACACGGTCGACATACGGCGCGCAAAAGTCATTCGGAGCATCGCGATCGTCGACTCCGTGGATGCGGCGAACAACTCGCTGGTCATGCTTGGCATCACGTTTTCGACGGACGAACTGACTCGCTTCGAGGACAAGAGCAGTGCGAACCTCAGCCCGCTGACAATCAACGACCTGAACATGGGCGATTACCTCGAGATTCGCGGTGCCGAATTTCCCGCCGGCAGTGGTCAGATCCTGGCCGGTATTCTCGAGCGGGACGATGTCGATACGCGGACAATCCTGCAGGGATTCGTCAGCAATGTGGCCGGTACGACGCTGACCATACTGGGCGTCACGATCGAAACCAACGGCGCGGTCTTCCGCGATATCGATGACAGCATTATCACTCAGACCGCGTTCTTCAACCTGGTTGGAGTTAATACGTTGGTTAAAGCACGCGGCACCGAAACCTCTGGAACCACGATAACCGCAACGGAAGTAGACCTTGAGCTTGAGCTCTAAGGTTTAGGGTCAGAGTAAAAACCCTTTGGGTTTTTACTCTGACCCCATTTATCGACCCCATTTTTCAGTTCAGGGGTAGAGGGAACGCCACGGTCCACGAGTAATCGTTCCGCGCCGCGCCGCTGGTATCTGTTTTCTCGTCCATGCTCGCTTGCAGATGCCAAACATGAAAACCTTTCGAGCCCATCTCCGTTGTGCTCGATGGTGGTAGCGAATATTCAACTTCGAACCTTGTCCCGCGATCCGTCGTTTGAAACGTCAGATACTTTTCGGTCAACTCCTCGTTGAATAACTCCTTGACGCGTACGACGAACTCCTCCCCGGTAATAGAGTCCACCTTATAGTGGATCAGCCGCACACTAAAGCCGGTGCGCTGTTCGCGTTTCGAATACCTGGGAATCGTGCCGGTTGCATGGAGTTTGTTGTCGAACTTAAAGGCCTGTTCCCGCAGCGCTAGCAGCGAAGGGCCTTTTCTCCAGGCAATGAAAGGATGGGTTATGCCGCCGAATATGAGCGAGACCCCCAAGATCAGGAGCGGGACGAAGAAAAGCCACATGGCCGCTGTGGCAAACCATGACTCCACGGCATGGGTCGCGTACAAAAAGACCAGGGAAAGCGCCGAAACTGCACTGCCGGTAGCGAACAGCATAGGCCCCCGGTGCATATTGTTTTTCGATAGAACATGGGCCCGGATCTTTCCTTTCACGTAGTGAATCCTGGACTTTGGTGCGCGCACAAACGTACCGTTCACAACGTGGAAGATCAGATTTATGGCCTTCGAGTGGTAGCGCCGGCTCTCGATGAACCCCAATACGCCGAAATAGCTGCTACCGAATAGCAATGCGTTGCTTCCGCGCCAGCCACTCGCGCTGGCTTGTATATCAAGACTCACCGCCACAAGCGCATAAATCACGACGTAGACAACGCTACGCAATCCCGCCTCGACGGTAAGTTTAGTTCTTTCCGCAAATTTTATGCTGGCAATGAAAACCGGGCTGTAATTGGCGAACAACAACGCGCCAAAACTCAGGAGCCCATACAATCCGTATTCCTGTCGATATCTCGATGTGAATGGAATCGCCATCAGGCACGCCAGGAGCAAACAAATACGGCGGACCCAAACACTATCTACAAGCGCAATCGGCAAGTACAGAAAACCCGCCAGATAAAATCCATAAATCAGTACGCCGACTTCAAATGCCAATATCGCGGCGAGCTTGTCCTGAGAGAAGAGGGGGAAGTAGACACCAGAAACCAGCGGCAGCGCAAAGAAAGCCGCGAGCGAAAACAACTGGAAGGTACCAATATGTTGTTTCAGGAATGTTCTGTTCATAGGGCGCGGCGCGGCCCAGGCAATTCCTAGAAGTCGTATTGCGTTCGCAGGTAGAAGTACGCGCCGTTCATGCCGATTGGCGACAGTACGTCGTATGGCAGGTGACCGAAATAGTTGATGTCATCGCTCGACAGATCGGGATACTCATCCAGTAAATTGTCGGCGCCGATCGCCACCGTCCAGTCGTCTGTAACTTGCATAGCGACTTCTGCGTCCACGGACCAGACCGCGCCGTAGGTCTGAGTCGGCTCAAAACCACCGCCGAAATCAAACACCCTTGTTGCCTCGCCAAACTGAGTAAAACGCAACAACAGTGACCACCGATCCGTGCGCCAGTTTCCGGACGCAATAAACTTGTCCTTCGGCGCCGCGGTTTCGATCGTGTTCAAATCCTCCACTCCCACTACGCTCGGATTTTTGACGTCTGTTTCGGATCTGTTATACGAGGCATTCCAGTCGAATACGCCAGCACCAAGATCAAAAGCGCCGGTAACGACCAGATCAAAACCGGTGGTTTCAGTATCAACCAGGTTCGAAAAATACTGTATGTTATTTCCAGCGTTAATCAGCGTGATGCGATCATCGACATCGATCTGAAAATAGTCGAGCGTCAGGTTGAAGCCAGTACCCAGATCAACGACGAAACCTGCGCTTAAGTTTTGCGATTCCTCTTCTTTCAATGGAACAGCACCGTTTGCGATCGCGTCCGGGTGGGACACGGGCAGAAGCCGAAACAACTCCAGCATGCCGCCTTCACCGAAATTGGTTGTCGACCTTTCATAGCCGCTTTGCGCCAATGACGGTGCACGGAAACTCGTGCCGGCAGCTCCACGTATAGCGAATATATCTGTGATCTGGAATCTCGCTGTCAGTTTGCCGGTCAATGCACTGCCGAAGTCATCGTAATTCTCGTATCGGGTTGCAGCACCCAGAGTGAGTCGGTCAGTTATGTCCGCCTGCACGTCCAGGTACACCGAGTAAACGAAGCGATCGACATCGGCGACACTACTGGCCGGAAGTCCGGGCCCGGCTTGCGCGCCAACATCGGCGAAGAACGCACCAGGCTCGTACGACGCCGGATCACCGGCGGTTGTTTTGTAGTTTTCAAAGCGCAGCTCTGCACCGTAGGCGAACGTCAGCGGCCCGGAGAAGGAATTCACTTCAATGTCGCGTACGACGTCCGCGTTGATTGTTGTCTGCAAAAACTTGAATCCGCCCAGGTTAAACGACGTTGGGCTGGTTGGTCCGATCGACGGGTTGGCGGAGTCCTTGACGCCGGAGTCGAATTTGTTCCGGCCGATTGTCAGGCTGAGGTCCCAGTCGGATTGAAAATTCGTCCCGCGTAAGCCGGCGGAAAACGATGTGTCCGTGTTGTCACCAAGTGTTATGGGCCGAAAACCGTTTGGATAGACACTGGGCAGGCTCGAGAATCCGTCGGGATAACGAAAAAATCCCGTGCCTTCGCTGTCGCGATTCGAATAACGCCCAAAGGAATAAAACTCCAGCTCACCAACTGGAATATTTGCGTTGTAGTAGACGTATATGTCTTCGGCCCCACCGTCGCCGGGCGCGAACAAGCGCGCCGGATCCAGCGCCTGGTTGGGCGGTGTCTGATCTTCAAAAAATGGCAATTCGCCGATGCCCGCCCGATTGGTGGCATCGCGCGTGCGGTATTCGGCGCCAATTCGAAGACTTCCACCGTCACCCACCGCAAAGCCGTAATCGCCGGCCACCGAGAACGTGTTCCCGTCCGAGATACTTCCATTGATCGGCGCAAAATCGGTGCGCTGTTCGCCATACGACGCCGTCAATGTTCCACCCTCGGAGGCATCCTTGAGCACGATATTGATTACGCCTGCAATTGCATCCGATCCGTACTGTGCCCCGGCACCGTCTCGCAGTATCTCAATTCGCTTGATAGCAATCAGCGGAATCGTGTTGAAATCGAACGGGTTCGCACCCAGGCCGATTTTCGACTCCAATGCTACAACCGATGCCGTGTGCTGTCGTTTGCCATTAACCAGGACCAGCACATGGTCGGGACTCATGCCGCGCAGCTGCGCGGCGCGCACATGATCGCCCAGGCCCGAATTCGATTGCCGGGGAAAATTGAATGACGGAGACAATGCTTGCAGGAGTTCACCTAATTCGCCGCCGAAGGACTGCGCTGCCGCGATATCGTCTGCTGTGATGACATCGACTGGAACGAGACTGTCCAGTGGATTTCGCGCGGAACCGCGCGTGCCTACGACAACGACTTCTTCAGTTACTGAATCGTCGTCTTGTGCAACGGCACTGGTATTTGTCAACAGCGCTATCGGTAGCGCGGAAAAGCTCAGAACGGCCAGTCTGGTTAATTGTTTCATTTTACTATCTCGATGTTCCAGCTTGCGCCGGATTGGATGTGGAATGTCTCGGCGAAATTACCCTGATTTATGGCCAGGGAAACGTTGTTAAGACTGTTCAGGTACATCAGCGGCTCTCCGATCTCGACACGACCGAATGTCGGAAAAAATGGCAATGTCTGCTGCAGCACCAGGGTGTCGCCGTTGGAGATCCTGACCGTAACCTGGTCCCCCGGTTCTAGCTTCAGGCCTTTAAACGTCGCGCGATCGATGTTGGTCCATATATTACCGTACTGGGGATCGAGAATTTCGATATTTCCCAATAGCCGGTTCCGTTCGAAGCGCGGCTTTTGATAGGGAATCGACATGACCTCTGCCGGTAGTTCGGGCCCTACTTCTGCGAAAGAAATAACGCCGGCCGCAAGCCGCGCACCAGTGTACGCGTACACATCGCGGCCGTGGAACGTATAGGATTCTTCCGAGTTCGCGAGTCGATTGACCGCTTCGTCAATTTCCCGAACGGCGTCCACACCAAGTTGCTCCGCAACGGCGGTCAGGCTACCGTTATCCGGCGATACGAAATAGTGACCGGACCTGGTTTTCAACACGACGGACTTGCGTGCGGTCCCCACACCCGGATCGACCACCGAAACAAACACGGTACCTTTCGGCCAGTACTCGGCCGCCTGCGCCAGTCGCAGGGATGCTTCCCAAATATTAAATGCAGGAACCTCGTGCGTCAGATCGTAGATCTGTAGTTCCTGCGATACGCCGACCGCCACACCCTTCATTGACGCGACCGCCGCATCCTTGACACCAAAATCCGACTGCAAAACCAGGGGACCAGCCGACCAGGCCACCGAACCCGCAGAAAACGCGATGATAGTGACGATAGAAACGATGACCAGCCGAACAAGTCGCGTACCGGTATACTGATCCCTGCCAATTGTGTTTTTCATATGTTGTCACCCAATATGAATCGTAAGTTCATCCTGCCGACCGCCTGCCTGTTGCTCCTTGCGGTCGCTGCCACCGGTGCGAACGTGTCACCGCGAACGTTGGTGTTGTTATCCGACTTTGGCCTGACCGAGCGTTTCGTCGCAAGCATGAAAGGGGTTGCACTAAGCGTTGATCCGAGTTTACAGGTTCACGACTTAACGCATCAAATCGAGCCATTCAATATCTGGCAGGCTTCGTACACGCTGGCCGGCACGATCGACTACTGGCCGAAAGGTACCGTGTTTGTTTCCGTGGTCGATCCGGGTGTTGGCACCCTTCGCCGCTCGGTCGTGGCGAAAACACGCTCAGGTCATTATGTGGTGACCCCGGACAATGGCAGCCTGACCCTGGTCGCGGACAAGCAGGTCATCCTGGAACTTCGGGAGATCGATGAAACGGTCAATCGACGGCCGGGCTCTGAAAATTCACATACATTTCACGGTCGGGATGTCTATGCGTACACCGGCGCCAGGCTGGCCGCCGCAATCATTGAATTTGAAGACGTTGGTCCGGCTCTCGAACCGAATATTGTAAGGCTGAACTACCAGCGGCCAAAAATACTCGACGATGACACCGTTGTTGGCAATATTGCGCATATTGAAATGCCATTCGGCAATGTCGTTACCAATATTCCCGGATCACTGGTCGATGGGCTCTCGCTTTCGCCCGAAGACAACTCAATGGTACTCGTAGAAATTTCCCGGGCTGACGAGCTGGTCTTTAGCCAGCGAATTGCTTACGTCCGTTCGTTTGGCTATGTTGATCAAGGCGAGCCCCTGCTTTACTCAGATTCTTTGCAAATGATCGGACTCGCCGTTAACAGCGAAAGTTTCGCGGCTCGGTTTGGCGTGGAGGCCGGGGCCGAGTGGACGATACGTATCGTCAATGTGACGGGACTTAAGAAATAGAGCGATGCTGATGCGATTGCCGTTGCGATTCAGATCCGAACCACTAGGGCAACGTCTAGCGGCTTCGGTGTTGCTCGTTTGTGTCCTGATTGCTCACTCCGTCGCCGCGCAAACCCCCACCATCAGCCTGTTCCCTGCCAGCGTCGTAGAAAACGTCAAGGAAACGGGCCGCGTAGCAAGAGATATGGAGAATAGCCTGCAAAATTCGCTCGGCGAACTGGAACAGCAATGGCAGCTCTATCAGGAAAGCGAATGCGAAGACGCGAAGGGCGATCCGGGTTGCGATCAGATCGCCAGGCAGCTGGGGGATTCCTACCTGGGGATGCTGTTGCTCATGGACGCCAACCTTCCTCGCATGCAGGCGTCAGTACAGGCCACGGTCAACAATCTCGAAACGCATCTTCGAGCAGAGCTTGGCGAGAAGATGACGGCCCGTGACGTGCAAAATCTGCTCACCGATCGGTCACTGCGTGCCCGGCGATCGGACGCTGGTAGTAACAAGCAACCGATGGCGCGCCTGAGCGAGCGCTTCCGGCAATACTATCAATTGGTCGCACGGACACGAGCGAGCACATCAGGCTCTATGGTTCTCGTAGCGGCGGAGATCTACCTCGACGGTAAAGAGGTACTCGAACTGATAGCACTGACTGAGGGCGAAATTGCCCGATCGCGAGTCATGATTGAGATGCGCATCGAATTTGGCGAACTAACCCCGGAACTGAACGAGGTGCTCACCGGCGTGAAGAGTATTCTGTTCGGCGAAGGGGGCGTGGGGCATCCAACAACGTCTATTCGTCGCTCTCATCGAAGTCGTCCGGCACTGCATACGCAAGGCGCTCCAGATGCTGTTGGATAGTTTGTGGCAGCCTCTGAACCCCAAGACTCAGGGAGAAATCGTCATCAACCGGCATATTTCTTACCACCGCATAAAGAAGCATCAATGCCTCTCCCCTGTGGAGGTGGCGCAGGCGCTCGGGGGGCAGGCGCTGAAAAACGATTGTCCAATAATCGCTAAGCAACGCGCTCCAGTACATCGCCAGTAAATCGGTCGTCACCGACTGTTCGCTGCGCACGTCATACGCGATTGCATCCCTGCTCGACACCGTGACAATGGAAATCTCCAGCGCCCCGGCTACATCCCGAAAAACGACTGTATCCTGACCGCCTTTGTGGACGGCCCGAAATTCTCCCTGCCCCGACCGTTTTGCCTCATCCAAACGTTGAGCTATCGCCCTGGCGCGGTCTTCGAGCGATCGATACCTGCCCTCATCCCGAAGAACGAGCAGCCTCGCGCCATACAGGTCGACGGAAATATGGCGATGCCCGCCGGTCGCTTCCTCTCGGATAAAGTCGATCGAAAACGGGGCTTGAACAGTTGCCGTAGACGTCGCGTAGTTATCCGGTCGGGAATCCGGCGCCAATGATATCGGTGGCTGCGCACGTCCGACCGACGATTCGCGCGGGTCGATGGTCGGAGTCCTGCCCGTTCGGTCGGTCGACGCCGACCGCTTCATCATTGTCTCAATCACTCGCGAACTGATGCCGAGATTCTCCAGGCCCAGAATGTCCTCGGTCGTCAATTCGAACACGGATTCAGTGGCCTCGATGATTCCGACGATCTCGTTGTCGCTATAACCCTGGTGGCTAAGCTCCACAACATCGTAAATATTTACTGCCAGTGCCGGCGCGATCGGCACACACGACAAGACCAGGATTACGATAATGCGTTGGGCCGCGGCGAAATAGCGGCCGGCCAGAATAGAGGACATGTTTGTCATGGAAAAGCTTATCCTCCGGCGGAATCGGCACTCCAGAGAGCGCATCCTGCTTGTGTTGCCGTGGCAGGCCCTCAAAACGTCGCGCGATCAAAGTTGCTTCATATACTACCGTACTGAGGACTGAGAATTTCGATATTATCCGGTACCGGCTCTGCCCGAAGCGTGGTTTTTGACAGGGAATCGACATGAGTCATAAGTTCACCCTTTTTGAAAGTACGTGAGTAACGTGGGCCTATACAGCTTACTGGCCGACACCATACTCGTCATTCACTTCGCGTTCGTGGTATTTGTCGTATTGGGTTTCATGCTGATACTGGTCGGCCTGCTGGCCAGATGGTCATGGGTTTACAATCGAACATTCCGCATCGTGCATCTGGCGGCGATTGGGATCGTCGTTCTGCAGGCCTGGTTCGGGCAGCTCTGTCCGTTGACTGTTTGGGAAAACGAGTTGCGTCGCCGGGCCGGACAATCAGGCTATACGGAGACATTCGTCGAGTACTGGCTGCACGAGGTCCTGTTTTACCAGGCTGCGCCGTGGGTTTTCACCACGATTTATACCTGTTTCGGGGCGTTGGTGGTGCTCGTCTGGTTCCTCGACAGGCGTGGTAAAAGAGACGGCTAGCGGCACCTCTGGCTACAGTGTCTATACTTCAGGTACTGCGAGGTACTTTCGTGGAGACATGACAATGAGCGAAACCAGCCCGGGTTTCTTTTAACGTGAAAATCGCGATTTATTGTCTCCTGATGCTGGCGCTCACCGTGAGTGCCGACGAGGTGGATTATTCGATGGCCAGGGCCGCCATGGTTGATGACGTTCGCTATTATGCGGCGCTTGCGCGCGACGCCGGCGAAGAGACGCTAAACGAAGACGTCATGAAGTCCTTAGGCACGGTCGAACGCCACGAGTTTGTTCCGGCGCGCCAGCAAGCTTTTGCGTATGAGAATCGCCCGCTACCGATCGGTCATGGTCAGACGATTTCCCAGCCCTACATCGTCGCGCTAATGACCGATCTCATCGAACCCGGCCGTGACTTTGTCGTGCTGGAAATCGGTACCGGCTCCGGATACCAGGCAGCGATTCTCGCGAAACTCGTGACACACGTGTACAGCATCGAAATCATCGAGGCGCTCGCCGACGATGCCACAGCCCGCCTGGCAAAACTCGGCTATGACAATGTGACGATCGAGCTCGGTGATGGATACCATGGATGGGAGGAGCATGCGCCTTTCGACGCAATCGTCGTGACGGCGGCCGCGAGTCACGTACCACCTCCGCTGATCCGGCAGCTCAAGCCTGGCGGCCGCATGATTATCCCGGTCGGCGGGCGGTTCATGACCCAGCAGTTGCTGTTACTCGAGAAAACCGATGACGACGAGGTTATCACCCGGCAAATCGCCGCGGTTCGTTTCGTTCCTCTGACACGCGGGCGCTAAGCGACGCCGCCGTGCGCCGATTGCTTTTTGCAACTTTAATAGTCTCCGCGGCAGCCATCGCGTACGAAATCCTGTTGATGCGCATGCTGTCGATCGTGCAGTGGCATCACTTCGCGTACATGATCATCAGCCTGGCACTACTGGGCTATGGCGCCAGTGGCACCTTCATCGCCATCAGTAAACGCTTGCTCCAACCGCGATTCGAGTTGTTTTTCAGTATTGGCGCGCTGTTGTTCAGTATATCGATTGTCGCGTGTTTCGTGCTCGGGCAGCGAGTACCGTTCAACGCGTTGGAAGTCGTCTGGAACCCGCGCCAGTTCATATACCTCGGCGTCACTTTTCTGGTCTTTTCTGTACCGTTCTTTTTCGCCGCATGCTGTATTGGTCTCGCGTTCGCCTGTCGCCGGTCCTGCATCAGCAGTATTTACTTCTTTGATTTGTTGGGCGCAGGACTTGGCGCCGTGTTGATCGTAATCTCGCTTTTCCTCCTTTCGGTACAACACGCACTAATTCTGCTGGCCGTTCTTGCGCTGACAGCGTCAGCATTGATGGGCATGTCCTCAACCAAGCGCAAGCCACTGATCGCCGTGCAACTTGCGTATCTCGCCATCCTTCTCTTCGGCCTGCCGCAGGACTGGCTCGAAATGCGAATCTCCGAGTACAAAGGGCTGAACCAGGCCGTACAGGTCGCCGGTAGCAGTGTCTTGACGGTGTCATCGAGTCCATTGGGACTACTAACAGTAGTCGAAAGTCCGCAAATACCTTTTCGTCATGCGCCAGGCTTAAGTATCAACACGGGTTTCGAGCCGCCGGAGCAACTCGCTGTTTTTAGCGATGGTGACAGCATGAGCGTAATCACGCATTTCGACGGTCATCTCGATGCCTTAGGCTACATGGGCGATGTCACGGCCGCGTTGCCATATGCATTGCTCGACAATCCTCATGTACTAATCCTGGGCGCCGGTGGCGGTGCCGATGTTCTAATGGCCTTGTACAACGGCGCCGGTGAAATCGATGCGGTGGAGCTCAACCCCCAGATTACAAAGCTGGTAACAGACACTTATGCCGACTTCGCCGGGCACCTGTATGACGATGAACGGATCACCGTTCATACACAGGAGGCACGTGGTTTCGTTGCACGAAGCAAAGTTCAGTACGACCTCATCCACGTCGCAATGCTGGATTCGTTCGCAGCCTCCGGCTCGGGCGTCCACTCGCTCAACGAAAGCTACCTCTATACGGTCGAAGCCTTTCAGGAATACCTGGAACACACTGCGCCGGACGGCATGCTTGCCATTACGCGTTGGCTGAAGCTTCCGCCGCGGGATAACCTGAAGCTCGTAGCCACTGCCCTTGATGCGTTGCATAAGATCGGGATTACCGAACCCGGGCGGCAGCTTGCGATGATTCGGAGCTGGAACACGAGCACTCTGCTGATCAAGCGCGGCGAATTTTCGGCAGATGACATCGCTCTGATTAGAGAGTTTGCCCGCTCGCGATCCTTCGATACGGCTTTCTATCCCTCAATGCCGGCAAGTGCCGCCAATCGCTTTAATCTCCTTGAGCAAGCCTTTCTCTATGACGGTATAACCGCGCTGCTCGGCGAAGATGCGGACGAATTCGTTGCGCGTTACAAGTTTTACATCGCACCGGCGACGGACAACAGGCCTTACTTCTTTCACTTTCTTAAATGGAGCGCCTTGCCCGAAATATTCGCGCTGCGCAATCGGGGCGGGGCAAGCCTGATCGAATGGAGTTATCTGATTCTCATCGCCACGATCGTTCAGGCTGCGGTCGCGGGCGTTTTTTTGATCCTGCTGCCTTTGTCTTTGATTAAACGCAGCTGGCCTCCGGGCACCGGCACCCGAATGGGCAGTTATTTCTTTCTGCTCGGTCTTGCATTTCTCTTCGTCGAGATGGCTTTCATTCAAAAGTTTATCCTGTTCCTCAGTCACCCGCTGTACGCGATCGCCGTGGTACTCAGCGCTTTCCTCGTATTCGCCGGATTCGGCAGCGCCTTTTCCGGTCGATTCGCACATAGAGTTAAGCGGATTGGCCGCTCACCCGTTAGTGTTGCGGTCGCTGCTGTTTCAACCATCGCTCTTTTGTATGTGGCGATGCTGCCTGTGCTTTTTCAACAACTGATGGGACTCGCGGACAGTCTCAAAGTGCTGTTGTCGGTTATCCTTATCGCACCGCTGGCGTTCTTTATGGGCATGCCGTTCCCGATCGGATTGAACAGGGTCGCGAACAACGTACCCGACTTCATTCCGTGGGCCTGGGGCATCAATGGTTTTGCCTCGGTGCTCAGCGCTTCCCTGGCAACACTACTTGCGATTGAGTTCGGCTTTACGGCAGTCGTGCTGTTCGCGATCGGCTTGTACGCGACCGCGGCCGCAATTACTCGCGACTAAACGTCTTGGGCGAGGATCGGCACCCGCGGTGCCATTCATGGTCCGCTCAATTTTTCTCCAGCACCTCCCCATTTTTCAGCGCCAGTATCGCACCCTCCTCCAGCGCCTCCCAACCCTGGTCGTCCAGCGGAACAGAGGCCAGCAGCACGGTTTGATGATCCGGAATCCCGACTTTCAGACCTGGACAAATAACGTGTTTGTGAGCTGGGCAAGTCCAACATCGCTTGATGTGCAGGCCGGGTGGCTTGGGCCCGAGTAATTTGCCATCCTCCTCGTAAAAACGCTTGTGCGCATGAGCAAACAGTACTTCGCCATCAAAGAAAAGAAAGTTGCTGGGACCCAGCGATTTCATTTCCTCGCATACGCCCGTAAAAACCTCAAAACGTGTGTCCAGCGACGGCGCTTCACGGCCGCTGTAGTAGGGTTCGAGCCGGGACAGCAGCAAACAAAATACCAGTTCGGAATCTGTCTCGCCGAGCGGCTTGACGTGAAGCGACGCCTCATCGATACGCTGCTCAATCCCGTCTAACGTTCCATTGTGAGCGAACAAATGCAAACGACGGCCAAGCGTCCGACGAAACGGGTGAGTATTCTCCATGGTGTTGTGGCCGCGCGTGGCATGCCGGACATGCGCAATGGCGGTGTGTGTCTCGAATGACTGCTCCGCGATGAACCTGGCCAGGGCGCTATCGGCCGCCGGTTCCGGCTCCTTGACAAGGAACGCGTCGCGATCGCGCGCAAAAGCTATCCCCCAACCGTCGCGATTATCCCGAAGTTTCGAGCCGTTCCTTGAAAATTCATGCAAGGAATACGAGACGGCTGCACGTTTGCAACTACTCATTGCGAATAATTCACACATGGCAGTGGACATTATATCGTCTTTGGTAGTTAATTTGTTCAACGTCCCCGGGCTGTCGACTAAAAGAACTACTGAGTGACTACCAGAAACATTCTTCCTGCGATAAGCACACCGCTGGCATCGATATTTGGCAGTGGCTTTCTCGTCGTTGTGCCTATCCTCGCCAGCGCAGTCGGTCCCTACGCTGTTGTCGCAATGGCCGTGGTTGCCTACGTGGCCTTTCTGGTCGGCACCATCGTCCGACACAATATATCGTGTGCCGAACCGGTACTGGCAAAGGGCAGCAGGCGTTTCACTGTTACCGTCGAACGGCTTTCAGATCTGGCACTGGTTGGCGCGTATGTGCTCTCGGTCTGCCTTTATATTCACATCCTCTCTACCTTCGTCCTGTCCGGCCTCGAGCTGGATACAGCATTCAACAAGAGCATGCTGACGTCCATAGTAATCGGCGCAATCACGGTTATCGGCTTGCTTGGGGGGTTGAAGCCGCTTGAAAAGCTGGAGCAGTGGGCGCTGTATGTAACTGTATTTATCCTCGCGATAATGCTCATCATGTTCGCCGTCTATGACGTCAAACAGTTTCTGGAGCTGCGTCATTTCGTACTACCTGAAATGCCCGAACGCACCGCGTGGGAAGTCGCGACGATCGTGGCCGGTACGTTGATCGTTGTGCAGGGTTTTGAAACAACCCGATATATGGGCGAGCACTTCGATTCATCTGTGCGCATTCGAGCCTCTCGCTGGTCCCAGTATTTTTCACTCATTATCTATGTAGTGTTTGTGGCGCTGGCACAGCCCATCGTGCCGGTGTTGAACGGGAACTATTCTGAAAACAGTTTGATTACACTGGCCGCGACAGCCTCTTTGCTTTTGCCATTGCCCCTGATAGTAGCCGCCAGCCTGTCACAGTTTTCCGCGGCCGTTGCGGATACCGTGGCTGCTGCCGCCAATATGCAGGAAGTCAGCCGGAAACGCGTCAGCGCGCGCTGGGGATACTTATTTGTCGGCATAGCGGCGATAGCGCTGGCCTGGTCAGGTTCAACGTTCGAAATTATTGCGCTGGCATCGCGCGCCTTTGCCTTTTATTATTTACTACAATGCCTGGTGGCGCTATCGGTCTGCCATAACTATCGTGAACGCGCCCGTTTCGTTTTCATCGCACTTATCCTTGGCTTTGTTTTGATCTTTGCTGTACCGGCCGGTTAGGCAAGAGTTAGCGGCGCGACCTGCGCACAGCTTAGGTCGGACCGTTCGAGGCTACGCGCATTAGTCGCAGCGCGACTAGAATCCCCCACGTAAGGAAAACTGCGAGGACCAATCGTTCAAACACGCCTTGCAGAACGTTTGTCTGCATACCAAAAACGAGAGCCGTCAGCGCGACGGCTGCGATTACCGACAGCAGCAATGAAATGACTCGATACTCGCGCCACGGTTGTTGTCGGCCGAAGGCCACCGTAAACACGAACAGAGCCACAAGTTCCAGCAGAAAACCGCCGCCGGCAGCGCTACGGTGTATGCGCCCGGTCAACGTTGAAGCCTGGTCAACTGCGTCGATCGGAAATAGAGCTGCTGTCATAATGCCCAGCGCGGCCAGGCTGTAGAGCGCAACCCCCAGCGCGCGAAGTGGACCGCGCTTTAGCGTCGCGCGAAGGCCAAACGCCAGGGACAGGTTGCCCCAGCCGTGTACGAAGGTGCCGCTGACGAAAAGCAATCCGAGCGGCTCGTTTGCCATATCGCTGACGAGCTGTCGCGTCCAGTCAAAGTTGGCGCTCAGCAGATGAAGGAAAAGGAGCGATGCCAGAAAAACCAGCACACCGATCAGACCTATCTGGCCATAACGTCGCGGCGACAAGTTATTCAAGATAGCGGTACCCTCCCGAATCTCATAACAGAATAATCCGGGTGCACTGCGTATGTCCACGCTGGTGTCGTCGGCCGCGCATATCAGCGAGTGTTTAGCTTGTCGCCTATTGAGGTGAATCAAGGGCATCGATGATCAGAATATGCTCCTTGTACACGAGCGCGAGGAGATTGTTGGCCACGTGGAAGGCTGCGACGAATCCCGGTGCAGTGCCAGGAAAGCTGAAAGAAGGTCTGATATTCATTGCACCTGTCTGCCGATTGCAGGATAGAACCGTTAACTCGCCACTTTGAGTGCCCACATAGGTGACAGAGTCGGCCTGCGGTGTTGGCACTGCCAGGTCTTGCGACGAAGTCGCGGCACCCAGGTTACACGGCCGGGATATCGAACCAGTGACAAAATCGAAGATGTCGCCGTTACGCACGAAAATTTCGTCGCCCATCTGTTGAACCAGGGTGTCCTCTGTAAAGTTACCTCCGAAAATGGCACCAAGCCCGGTTTGCTGCACGACACCAGTGGCCGTCACGTCGAGAAGATCTGACTGGTCGCGCTGAACCGCAAGCGCGGTCAATCCGTCTTGCGAAAGAAACATATCTTCGTACGGATTGGCTGCAGTTGAGGTGTCCATCGCGCGTAACTTGTTTTTATACAGGCCGACGTCGCCATTCGAAAAACTCGCAACGAAATCATTGACGCCCCCGGTACCCGGTACGAGTGCCGTCGGCTGCGCCGGTCTCACCGGGTCGCCCGCCGCATTGAGATCAAGGCCAAGCCCGACAAACTCGCTCAGCAGGTTCGTGGCCAGATCAATTACCGCGATTTCGTTTGCGTCGGGCAGCGCAACCAGCAACGTCTGGCCGTCCGGTGTGATCCTCATCTTGCCGGGCTGCGAACCGAGCGGGATCAACGCCGCCCTGTTGCCTGTCTGCGGTTCGAACACTGCAATCGAGTATCCTTTCTCGCCCGCTTCACCTGAGAGACCAACGAGGAGTCGGTCACGTACTGCGTCATACACCGCTGACTCAATCAAGCAGTCAATCTGGATCGCAGTTCCGGGCAGCGTCAGACCAGAGAAATCGACCGCCTCACACCAGTTCTGGCGGATGTTCGGCACCAGGTCGTCGAGAGCGATCTGCACAACCTGCTCGCGGTTTGTAATCAGCAGATGGGTATCGCTGATGTGTACCTGACGTACGTTAGGCTGCCCGGAAAAATCGAATTCGTAACCCGCCAGAAATGCAAGCGGTTCTTCCCGGTACACGAATACCCGATTCGTCCCCGGCAACCCGTAGACCCGATTTCGCGCGCTGTCCGGCGTGAAACGAGACGCCGAAATCGTATAAATTTCGAGCTTTGCGGCGACCGACATGCGCGTCAGGTCGATGACTCTGCCGCCGCCCGCGTAAACTCTGTCGCCGCTCGTGTAAACGGGTTTTAGGAACGTTCCACCGAGATAACCGGGTACTTGCTGGTCAATCTGAACACCGGTAAGTGGATCGAGATCGATAAGCACAAGTGGGGCATCCTGCGACTGGTTGCCCAGTGCTGACACGATCTGACCGTCACCGGTAAACGCAATCATGTCGCGGTACGGAACTGTAACTGGAATCGTGTTAGGTAGCTCGACGCCGGCACTAAATACGACCATTTCCCGGCGATGCTGCAATACGGCGACGAGAACATCGTTCGTGCCGGGCAACGCCAGGATATCGAGTACGTACTCGGGTCCGAGATTAAACGGCGGCGGCGAGCTATAAGTAAAATCATCGACGTATTGCAGAGATTGCGCGTCAATAGCCTGAATCTTCGCCTCATCGCGTATGCCGAGCCAAATTCGTGACCCGTCGTCGGTCAGCGTGATAGTACTGGCGAGATCGGTCAGAGTAACCCGGTCGATCTCGGTCAGCGTGCCACTATCGATGATTACCAGGTCCATGCCGCTCAACAGGTACAACCGACCGGTACCTGAGTCGAAAGCGCTGTCGGTAACGTCGATCGTCAATCGATTGTTGGCGACATCCTCAAAACGGAAATTGTAGTCAAAATCCACATATCCGCCGATCGTACGATGGAAAGGCAAATCGACCTCAAGCCCGGAAGCGAAAACCGCATTTACAAAGCTGAAAGTCCCGGAGCCGTCGGGATCGACAAAGACCTCAACCGCGTCCGGCTGGAACGGACTGGTCGTTGGAAACCAAATGACTCGTGCGCGAGATTGATTTGCACCGCGACATTCGAAAAACTCGCCGAGATTCGGCACGTTTCTGCGAACGCCCCGAATCGGCAGGGGGGACTCGCATGTTAAGGTGCCATTAAGCGCCTCTGACGCAATGTCGAACTTCATTTGGAACTCATACGAGTATTCTGTGGACAGTCTCCTCCTGTTCACGAGTCGAATCGTGAGATTAGTAACGGTACTCGTTTCAAAAACGCTCGGCGTTTCTATTACGGTCCAGACGCTTCTGACTGAGTCGCCAATCGGCACGCGCACCTCGATGACCTCGGTCACGCCGCTGCGATACGCCGATAGTTCGAATTGTCCGGACAAACTAGCTGTAGGAGATACATTAAAGCCACTCGTGTCGAAGCCCGGCGAGATCGTTGCCCTGCCGTCGAGAAAGAATCCAGTTCCGTCACCCGTAAACCAATCGGAGACCTCAAGCCGCACCGTCCCCGTTATATCTTCGCCGAGGTCCGCATCAAAACACTCATCCGCGTAAGCGACTGTAAGCGTATCGCCGATGCTGATCTCGCCGTCGCCATTGGCGTCATCATTAGTGGTCGTTGCGGTTCCGCCGACGAGGTTGCCGCCGCCGTCGCAATTCTCAACGACCGATGCTCCGCCGTCAACGAGCAAATCAAGTGCTCGATTTACGACTGTCAAACCCAGTAAGTAGACATTGTCGATCGCCATTCCTGCTTCGAGCCCGACCTGCAAAGCATTCTGAGCGGTGATCGGGACAGGGTTCAGCACGGGCGGTGGCGGGGGTACCGGGGGCGGTGGCGAACCCCCTCCACCTCCACCTCCGCCTCCGCAGGCAGAGACGAGCGTTCCCAAGGAAACCACCGAAACAAACGCGATGAAATGTATCCGTACTGTAGCCTGCTGCTGGTTTCTCAAGATCATTCCTCCGACCGACACGCGCACACTAGCTCAGCGTAATTCGCCAATAGCCAATCAGGATTCGAACGTTCAGGAACCCGGCGTTTCTCCTTTTTTTGAATGCTAGCAACTGTTGGCGTCGACATAAAGCGCTGTGGCTGCTTATGGAAAACCAATGTGTACCTCATGGATCGCCCCAACTAACGTCTCCAAACCGCTCGGCCCGAACGACCTGCACCATGCACTTGGAAAACATTCTTTGCGATATCCACGCCGAAGCGAGTGACCTTTATCTCGAACTCATTCTCTACTTGTTGCTGGGAAATAGCTTCACCAGACTGACACGTTGAGACGCCGTTTAAGGTGAGGAGGAGTCCATCCCATTGGTATAATCTGAAGCCCATTTGTCTGGACCGGACATGATTAGCTAACTCAAAAATGCTCCAGACAACCAAAGTCCTCCTGCCAGGAAGCTAATAGTAATCAGAGCCACGACAAAGATCGTGCCCGACCCCGGTTGTTCACCACCGTCGTGTTCGTCGTGACTGCCTTCGTCATGGTCTTCGTGGTCGCGATGGCCGGTGCCATCATCCACCCGTGGGCGGACGGTCAACATGCCGTGCTTCATGTTGTTAACGACCAACCACCAGTTTACCGGGTAGGCTAGCGCGAATCCGACGATCAGCGCCATCGACATCGTGAACCAGAAAGCCAACCGGGCCGGGTCGCCGGCACCCTCGATCCGGGGCATGAGAAATTTCATGGTCGGGACCATGCCGGCCATCAGCATGTTCATCGACACCAACTCGGGAATGAAAGTTTCCTTAAGCGATCGTACATAGGAGCCGCCAACCATGTCGCGCATGGCAAAGGCCTGGAAATAGGCCCATCCAAAACCGAAACCGAGCGCGTACTCGAGCGCGAAATCACCCCATGCCGAAAGGCCCGCGACGGCGCCGATGGCTGCGCCGGCAATGATGCCAACACCGTCGCCGGCAGCACAATGCATGGTCGAACCAAGTACCTGACGCCACGTCGATGATACGTACAGTTCATGAGTGCCTTTCAGCGGTTCGCGGCAGCCAAGCACATAAAAGAATGCGCCAAGTGGACCGGTAAAAACAACCAGGATGACGAATGCCCGCTTGAGCACGATCGCCTCCGGCGTCCTGGGTATGTCGATGACAACAAACGCCAGCGACAGGCCGGTTAAAACGAACCAGGCCAGCATGATTCCTTCGGTCACAATATCTACTCTCTACATTATTCGGCCGACGATTTCCGGCTGATCCGCGTCTTGGATTTCGCGGGCAGTCGAAATTCTACAGTTCTTTTCTCGCCATGCGCCCGGCAATATGTTCCGCCTGCCTGATCGCAA
>CAYLTW010000019.1:25674-31752 GCA_964386735.1 uncultured Woeseiaceae bacterium | reverse complement strand
CGATTATTGCCGAACTCGAGGCGGCACAAGGCCAGGCAGTCGATATTGGCGGCTATTACCTGCCCGATGACGAACTTGCAACGAGAGCCATGCGGCCAAGTGCAACATTGAACGGGATAATCGATTCGATCTGATCGTTGATCGTTGAACGCTGACCGAAGACGGGGCGCTCTTCATCGGCAATAAAGCGCAGCGAAGCGAGCCATGCCGATGAAGAGCGCCCCGTCTTCGGTCAGCCCTTGAGCCAATCAATAATCAATCTATTGACCTGCTCGGGATGCTCCTGCTGGCTCCAATGCCCGCAGGGCTCGAGCATGTGAAGTTCGAGGTTGCTGACCAGCGGCTTCATCCCCTCAATAAATTCCGGTGAGATAATCACATCATCGACGGCGCCTATAAACAGTGTCGGTACATCGATCGTCTGCTCGACACCCTTCAGTCGTTCCCAGTTACGTGTCCAGTTGCGATACCAGTTGATCGGGCCCGTGAATCCGCTTTTCGTGAAGGCGCTGGCGAAGTAGTCGCGTTCCTCGTCCGTGAGCAGTGGCGCTCCGCTCGCCTGTTCACGCGCCATGACCTCAAGCAGGCTCAGCGATTTCATCGCGGCCGGCAATTGTTCAAACTGCGCGCGCCGAACCTGGTTCTTGCGCATCATCATATTGAAGAATTGCACCGGGTCGGCGGCGAATGCGCGGTCGGCCTCATCGCTGTCCTGAAAATTGACGATATAGAATTCATTGCCAAAACGCTGTCGAAAAATCTCTATGGGATCGACTGGTGGTCGCGGCGAATGGGGAATGTTCAGGATAATTAGCCGATCGATTCGCTCTGGCGCAAGCATCGCCATGTACCAAAGCACCAACGCACCCCAGTCGTGGCCGACAAACGTCGCGGATTCGAGCTCAAGCGCGTCCAGCAGGCCGGATACGTCGGCAATGAGTTCATCCGCGCAATAATCTTCGACATTGGCGGGCGCGTCCGTTTGCCCGTAGCCGCGTTGATCCGGTGCAATCGCGCGAAAGCCGGCGGCAGCCAATGCCGGGATCTGGTGACGCCAGGAGTACGCAAGCTCAGGGAACCCGTGCAGCAAAACAACGGCTGGACCTTCGCCTTGTTCATAAACGGCCATATTGATGCCGTTCGTTTTGATGTAATGTGGGTCGGGGAACACGAGCGATACTCCTGGCGGTGCAGAGAGATGACCAGACACTTCATCATCTGGCTTTACAAAACCATTACTAACACATTTTTCCGCCGCATCGACGTCGTCGGCGTCGAGAATGTACCTGCGAAAGGCCCGGTAATTTTCGCCGGCAATCACCCCAATGCATTAATGGACGGCTGGCTGTTAACTGCAAAATGCGGTCGTTGGCCATTGCACTTCATGGCTAATGCCAAACTTTGGAAATACAAGTTGCTCGTGCCGCTCATGAACGCGTCGGGCGCGGTTCCCGTGTACCTGCGTGACGAACACGGCGATGACATCGACAACTCCAAAGCATTCGATACTCTATACAAGGTGATTGAAGCCGGGAATTGCATGGGCATTTTCCCCGAGGGCATCAGTCATGCCGAGTCGCAGCTGGCAAAATTAAAAACCGGCGCCGCAAGAATCGCGCTGGCCGTTGCCGAGCGCGGAAACACAGATGTGACAATTATTCCGTGTGGACTAAACTACATTCATCGCCACCGCTTTCGCAGCCAGGTACTGATCGAATTTGGCACGCCGATCGTTATAGATAGAAACTGGGCCGCCGAATATCGCAACGACGACCCGGGTACGGTCCGCAAATTGACCGATCATCTCGCCAACGCGTTGCTTAATGTCACATTGAATGCGCCGGACTGGAACACATTGCGCTTCGTTCAGACGACACGACGCCTGTACAAACCAAAGACGGCGGAACTGACGCCGGGCCAGTACGTGGAACTGAATCGCCGCTTTGTCGAAAGTTATCTTGAGCACGCCGACGATCCCGAGTTGCGCGAATTCCGCGCCGAAGTCGAAAACTACCAGGCACGCCTCGATATGTTGGGCCTCAAAGACTATCAGTTGCGTAGTCCTGTAACGCTCGGCCATGCCCTTCGGAAAGTAATGCTCAGAAGCTTGATGATGCTCGTATTGCTGCCGCTGGCCATCCCCGGCGCATTGCTTCATTTGCCCGTTGGCTGGATCGCTGCGACCGTCGGCGAACGTTTCAGTTACGAAATGGACGATGTTGCAACGCTCAAAGTGTTCGCAACTATCCTGTTATTGCCCTTGCTGTATGTGGTCATTGCGATATTTGTCGGCATTAGCTTCGGGTTTTGGTGGGCGCTGCTGACAGTGGTGGCGCTAACCTTCAGTTTTTTTGCTTCCGTAAAACTGATTGAAGCGGAAACGTCGTTGCTCGTCTCAATGATATCCGTGCTTCGCCTGACCCGCCTGGGAAGCGAAGTTGATGACCTGCGCAAGACCCGCTCCGAACTGGTCGAAAAGATTCGAATGCTGGTAGAGCGTATGGCGGATCCTGACATGCCGCGTATGTTTACAAAGGACGATTTCAAGCGACCGTAAATGTAGATTGCGATTCTCATTGCGACCTGACCCTTGTTTTTTGACCACATCGGGGCTACCTTGCGCCCGAAGACGTCGATGGGGACGAGTAAGCGGGCCGTCAGGCATTAGCGACCGGAAGAGGGTGAGAGCTCCGGGCCGGAGCCCGCTGAATATCACCCCGGAGTCGCTGCCCGAAAGCCTGGCGAGTAGGCGCAGCCGATTGGCCCACGAGACGGGTGACGGGTCTGGATGACCCATGAGGCGGTTTTGTTGCAAGGATTTTGGCATGCAGCAAAGGTCGCGAAGCCGGGTGGTACCGCGAAGATTTCTCGCCCCGGGTGCACGAATGTGCACCCGGGGTTTTTTTTGCTTTGGAGCATTTTGTCTTGGCACTTAAAGAAGTAGAAGGCCGCTACAACGGGCCGGCCCTTGAGGACGAGGTGCTGGCGTTCTGGCGTGAACACGATACGTTTGCGAAGAGCCTCGAGAATAGCGAGGGCAGGCCGCTGTTCACGTTCAATGAGGGTCCGCCGACCGCAAACGGCAAGCCCGGTATTCACCACGTGCTCGCACGCAGTTTCAAGGATGTCTTCACCCGATACAAAACCATGCGTGGCTACCACGTACCTCGCAAGGCTGGCTGGGATACGCACGGTCTGCCGGTCGAACACGAGGTTGAGAAGCAGCTTCAGAAAGAAGGCAAGATCGAAACCTACGACAAGCGGGAAATTGAGGCGAAAGTCGGTATCGCCGAATTTACGCGTCTATGCCGCGACTCGGTCATGCGCTACATCGGTGACTGGGAGAAAATGACGGAGCGCATGGGCTTCTGGGTGAATCTCGACGAGGCGTACTACACGCTCGACAACAGCTACATCGAGTCTGTCTGGAATCTCCTGCAAAAAATCTGGGACAAGGACCTGATTTACCGCGGCTACAAGGTTGTGCCCTACGACCCGCGTATCGGAGCGACGCTGTCCTCACACGAACTCGCACAAAACTACAAAGACGTCGAGGATCCATCGATCACCGTGCGTTTCAGACTGGTCGGCGAGGACAACACCTGTTTCCTCGTCTGGACCACAACTCCCTGGACGTTGCCGTCGAACCTGGCGCTCGCGGTGGGCGCAGATATCGATTACAGCTTTTGCCTGGCGGGCGGACAGACATTGATCGTGGCCGAGGCGCTGCGCGAGGCGGTGTTTCGTGATGAAGAACATACGGTAACGAAAACTGTGAAAGGTGCGCTACTGGTCGGGAGCCGTTACGAACAATTGTTCGATTACCTTGCCGTCGATGCGCCCAACGCGTTTCAGGTGTTCGCGGCCGACTTCGTCAGCACCGAAGACGGCACCGGCATCGTGCACGCTGCGCCAGCCTACGGTGTGGATGACCTCGCGCTGGGCCAGGCGAATGATTTGCCGGTTCTGCACGGAGTCGGTCTGGATGGCCACTTCATCGATGCCGTGGAACCCGTCGCCGGCCTGTTCTTCAAAGACGCAGACAAGCCGCTGATTCGTATTCTCAAGGAGCGCGGCATGATGTTCCGTTCCGAGCGTTACAAACACAGTTACCCGTTTGGCTGGCGGACGGGCGACCCGATCATCTATTACGCCAAAAACGCCTGGTACATCCGCACCTCGAAATTGCGCGATCGCATGACCGAATTGAATCAGACGATCAACTGGGTTCCCGCTCACATCAAGGATGGCCGCTTCGGAAAATGGCTGGAGAATAATGTTGATTGGGCACTGTCGCGGGAGCGATTCTGGGGAACTCCGCTACCGGTATGGACTGACGGTCAGGATGACTATATTTGTGTTGGTTCAGTGGCCGAGCTTGAGGCGTTGACCGGCCGCGAATTGTCGGAGCTGGATCTGCACCGTCCGGCTATCGACGATCTGACGTTTGAAAAAGACGGTAAGAACTGGCGTCGAGTGCCGGAGGTGATCGACTGCTGGTTCGATTCAGGTGCCATGTCCTATGCACAATGGCACTACCCGTTCGAGAATGAAGACATTTTCGAAAACCATTTTCCGGCGGATTACATTTGCGAGGCCATCGATCAGACGCGTGGCTGGTTCTACACGCTCCATGCTATTGCGACACTGGTGTCCGACACCGTCGCGTACAGGAATTGCATCTGTCTGAACCTGATCGTCGACAAAGACGGCAAGAAGATGTCGAAGTCGCTCGGCAACATTATCAATCCCTACGATGTATTCGATACGGTCGGTGCCGATGCCCTGCGCTGGTACTTCCTCGCACGGTTGTCACCCGACGTGCCGAAGCGCATATCGGTCGATATCGTTGCCGAGATTGCCAGTTCTTTCATCAATACCTTCTGGAACACCTACGGTTTTTTCGTGTTGTACGCGCGGCTCGATGATGTGGACCTGCGCAGGGATATACCGGTTGGACAGCGGCCCGAGATCGACCGCTGGGCGCTGGCGCTGGCGCACAATACGATCACGACCGTGACCGAAGCGATGGACACCTTCGATGCGAAGACAGCCGGTGATGCGATCGAGGCCTTCGTCGACCAGCTCAGCAATTGGTACGTGCGCAGGAATCGACGCCGTTTCTGGAAATCGACCGATCCGGAGGACAAGAACGCGGCCTACCTCACGCTGTACCAGTGCCTGGATGTTGCGCATAAACTGATGGCGCCGTTCGTTCCGTTCCTGTCGGAGTACGTCTACCAGAATCTCGTCAAAAACATAGATTCGGGCACTCCGGAAAGCGTGCACATGGCGGATTGGCCTGCGGCGGATCCTGCGTGGCAAAACGACGACTTGTTGTACGATATCGATGTTGTGCAAAAGGTCGTCAGTCTTGCGCGACAGGCCCGGGAGCAATCCGGCGTAAGAACTCGCCAACCGTTGGCACGTCTACGCGTGCGGGCGCCTGATGACGCCGCCGCCCGGGCGCTTGATGCTCACAAGGACCAGATTCTGGAAGAGATCAACGTCAAGAGCATCGAGTTTATTGCACGGGACGATGCTCATGTGAGCTATCGAATCAAACCGAACCTGCCGGTTTTGGGCAAGAAACACGGCAAAGATATTCCGCAGATTCGAAAAGCGCTGCAGGAGATCGATGGCGCCGAGGTGGCCGGAAACGTGGCGCGCGGAGAACCCACGGTGATTTCGATTGGAGCAACAATGCTGACGCTGGCATCCGGTGATGTGCTTGTAGAAACGTCGGCGGCCGAGGGCTACGCCTGTGCAGAAGACTCGGGCTACCTGGCTGAACTCGACACGACGCTGACCGACGAACTGATCGACGAGGGCCTTGCGCGCGAGGTCGTTCGCTCTATCCAGGATGCTCGCAAACAGGCCGGCCTGCAGGTCTCCGACCGCATTGTCCTGGGCGTGTCGGGCTCCGCGCGTATCGAAAAGGCCCTTGCCGGGCATCGGGACTACGTTATGACAGAGACCCTGGCCGTCGAATGGCAAACCGGGCAGACAAACCCATTGTTCAGGGAGTCTCGAGAATTGGGCGAGCTGCAATGGGTAGTCGAATTCAGCAAGGCCTGA
>CAYLTW010000019.1:6549-25574 GCA_964386735.1 uncultured Woeseiaceae bacterium | reverse complement strand
GCGATGCCCGTCGCAACTCGACGGCACTTGCGCGAGCTTTCGAATGTCTGTTATAAAAAGACTGCGCAGGTCCCTGATTGATTTGGGAGTAATTCAGGCAAAAACGGCCCCGAGAGGCCGGCGGACTACAACATGTAGTCACTCGCCAGGCGTGAACAGCGGTTGATGGTGCTTTTTGAGAGGGGCCCGTCAAGTGCTAATAAAAACATAAACGCTGGAGTGGAAATGACATACCACGTCGAACGCTTTTACGCTGCCGTTGCGGTGCTAGCCGGTGATGGCCATATAAAACATAGACTTATAAGAGCTTATCAAGACAATCTTGCCGGCATCGAGGACGATGAATTGCCCATCGCGCTCAAGGAGTCCTTCGCCGATCTCAAACGACGAATGTACAGCGTGACGCCGTTGAACGGGGAACGGGCGATTCGGGCCTCTGTCCGCAAAATGTCGGCGACCGAGGCTGGTGAGTGCGGCGTGATGGTAGTTTCACTTTATCGTGAATTATCGCAGCACTCGGACGATGAGCAAGGAGTCCTGCCGCTAGCGAGCGAAGAGGCGCGGGTTGTGCCGCCGTTTCTCGTCAAATCGACCCCGCAGTAGCTGCCCCCTCCTACATGACCTGGATCGGGTAATAGATGTAGGTCAGCATCCGGTCCTCGTCCGTCTTCGTTGGATCACTGACGTAGGATTCCCAGGAATCACCGTTTCTCTCTATGCCAAGCGCTGCAAAGTAGGCGGCAATCTTGCGATGCGTCTCACCCAGGTTTCGATAGCTGCCAATATGTCTCACGCGAATAACGGTACCGCCATAGGTCTGCCCGATCCGAACGCCGGACGCCTCACGGGGGGTAGCATCTGTTACGCCTCGTACGGGAATCGCGGCATCGAAGCGCAACTCTGAGCCGCTAAACGCGCGCGCGATCGACATCGGCGCACCGGCTTCGAACAATCCATTGTCGTCGATGAAGCTCAGGACCTTGAAAAGCGCGGCGCCCATGGCCTCTGAGGTTTCTCCTGGTGCGGGCGCGGACGTCGTGCGTAAATACGCGATGTCGGCGGATTCGACCTCAAGATGCTCGATTTCGATCTCGCTGAAATCCGCCCTTGGAAGACTCTCGGCCAGGATTTTGAGACCAAGAATGCCACGTTCGTAATCCTCACGAATAACGCGGGTCACGATGAGGCCAAAGTAACGGCCAATGACGTTGAATCCATGGTCGTGTTCGAAGCCCCACTGCACGCGCGTAAAGTTGTCGCCCTTCGCAAGCTCGAACCAGCTGCGGCTCTCACCCTGTTCGCCGGCATTGACCATTGTTTCGACGAATTCGAATGGTCGGCTGTCGGTGATCACCCTTGTTCCGCTGCCGACGACGTTGCCATCCCAGCTGATGGTCGAGCCAATTCCGCGGTTCGGTCCCGAGAACAGGACCCGGGCATTCGGGTCAGTATCGGAAACAGGTGACCATAGATCACTGCGACGCATGTCGTTTATGAGCGCAAATACAGTCGCTTGCGGGGCATCGATATCGGTCGTCACGACGAATTGACTCTTGCCGGGAAGCGCAAAACCGACAAGCAACAGCAGCGCGACAAGGCCGCCGGTCCCGTAAAGCACTTTTTGCACAATCAGTATCCGTTTCCGTGAGCGGGACGAATTATTCCACAGTTTGCGACGGTACAATGCGCTTATGAATACCGTCAAAACCCAATCTCTTCCGATCGGCGTATTTGACTCGGGCGTTGGCGGGCTAACCGTGCTCAAGGCGCTACGCGAGGCGCTGCCCAACGAGGATCTGGTCTATTTAGGCGATACTGCGCGCCTGCCGTATGGCACCAAGAGCCCGGCATCGATTTCACGCTACGCGTGCCAGGCAACACGACTTCTGCAGGACCAGGGCATCAAGCTCCTGGTCGTCGCCTGTAATACGGCATCGGCCGTGGCACTTGATGCATTGCGCGAACAGATGGTGCCGTTACCTGTCATCGGTGTTATCGCGCCAGGTGCGACAGCGGCTGTCGAGGCGCATCCAAAGGGATCACATCTCGTTTTGGCCACCGAAGCAACGGTCAGACTGGGTGCCTATCGACGTGCAATCGAGGAGCGTGACTCGGATGCCAGCGTGCAGGAGCTCGCCTGCGAGATGCTCGTGTCCCTTGCCGAAGAGGGTTGGCTGGGCGGCGATATTGTGGCGGCTATCGTACGCCGCTACCTCGATGAGCTTCATGAGTACGACAAGCAGTCACGACGGCCCGACTGCGTGATTCTCGGCTGCACGCATTTTCCATTACTTCGGGATGCTATCGCGACGGAAATCGACGATGGCACGACGATCGTAGATTCGGCCAGCACGACGGCGGCCGTCGCGGTAAGCGAGCTGGCAAAGGCCGGATTGCTGAACGATCAGTCCCAGGCAGGGACGCTCACTTTGCTGGCCACCGATGGCGCCACGCGCTTCGCCCGCGTTGGCGGGCAATTCCTCGGCGAAGACCTGACCCCTGAAGATATCCGCATAGTCGACCTGTAAGCGCACGCTCCGACCCTCCTCGGCCTGTTTGGGCTGCGAATGGGTGGCTCCTTATCGAAATGGCTCGCTTCGCTGCGCTTTATTTTCGATAAAGAGTCCCCCCATCCACAGCCCATAATGGATCCCGGTCCGCTATGTTCGATGCCAGGGCGATCAGGGGCTGGGGCACACGCTTACCTGTGTAATAATTGCCGACCACGTATTGGGAGGAATACCTGTGAATTCACGAGTTTTTCCGTGTGCGCTGAGCGCCATTCTGGCGGCGATGTTACTTTTTTCCTGTGCCCGGGAAGAGCCGCCCGACGAGGAGACGGTTCTCACCACGGTGGAGCCACGACCGGAGATTTACGCCGATTTCACGCTGAGCGCGGATTTGAGCCACCTCACCGACAAGCAGCGCGAGATGATCAAGCTGCTCATCGATGCGTCGGTGATAATGGACGATCTTTACTGGCGCCAGGCCTACGGTGATGACTACCAGGCATGGCTGTCGTCGGTCGGCGTTGACGAAGCGCGCCGCTTCGCAGAACTCAACTATGGGCCGTGGGACCGTCTGGACGACGAGAAACCATTTATCGACGGCGTGGGTATGAAGCCGCTTGGCGCAAATTTCTACCCGGCCGACATGAGCAAGGAAGAGTTCGAGGACGCCTACCTGCCCGGCAAGAACGGCCTGTATTCCCTGGTGCGGCGCAATGACGCGGGAGAGCTCATGCTCGTGCCGTTTCACGTCGCCTACGTCGAGGAACTGCGAAGGACGGCGAGCATTTTGCGCGAAGCGGCCAGTCTTGCCGAGAGCGCCGAGTTTTCCACCTACCTGAAGTTGCGTGCCGCAGCGCTCGTGAGCGATGACTTTCAGATCAGCGACATGAACTGGATGGACATGAAGGACAACGAGATCGAACTCGTGATCGGGCCGATCGAAACGTACGAAGATCGATTGTTCGGCTATCGCGCGGCGTATGAAGCATATGTTCTGATCAAAGATATCGAATGGAGCGACCGCCTGAGCCGCTACGCCGACTTTTTGCCACAACTCCAAAAAGGTCTGCCGGTTCCTGATCAATACAAACAGGAATCGCCAGGTACGGATTCGGACCTGAATGCCTATGACGTCATTTACTACGCCGGTCACTCGAACGCGGGTTCCAAGACGATCGCGATAAATCTTCCTAATGACGAAGAGGTACAACTCGCCAAGGGAACGCGGCGTTTGCAGCTCAAGAATGCGATGCAGGCAAAGTTCGACAAGATTCTCGACCCGATTGCCGGTGTTCTCGTCGACGATTCGCAGCGACAGCACGTGACCTTTGACGCATTTTTCGCGAACACGATGTTCCATGAAGTGGCACACGGTCTTGGCATCAAGAACACGATCGACGGCTCGGGCACGGTGCGGGAAGCGTTGCTGGATGTGTCGTCCAGCATGGAAGAGGGCAAGGCAGACGTGCTTGGCCTGTACATGATCACAGAGCTAAACAAGGACGGCGAGCTCGGTGACGTCGATATCATGGACTACTATGTTACGTTCATGGCCAGCATTTTTCGGTCGACGCGTTTTGGCGCGAGCAGCGCTCACGGCAAAGCCAACATGGTGCGCTTCAATTTCTTCGAGGAGCATGGCGCGTTTGTACGCGATCCCGAGACCGGCAGGTACAGTGTCAGTTTCGAAGCGATGCAAAAAGCGATGACCGATCTGTCGCGCCTGCTGCTGACACTGCAAGGCGACGGCGACTACGAAGGTGCGTCGGAGCTGATGAATACAAAGGGCGTCATCGGCGCTCAGCTACAAGCGGACCTCGATCGCCTGACCGAGGCGAGAATCCCGGTCGACATCACGTTCATGCAGGGACCAAGCGAGCTTGGGCTCGACTGACGCAGAAAGAAAACATCAGGGGCAAAACCATGAAATTACTGTCAAATGCCGTGCTCGCGGGAGTCGTACTGTTGTTGGCCGGCTGCAGCGGCGATCGGGAAGAATCAGAGACGATCGATCAGTCGCGGCAACCGTGGGCCGAGTTCGCAGCGACTACCGTTGACGAGTACTACAGGAACAACCCCGAAAGAGCCGTTGATGCGGGGTTACACGAATATGACGGTCAGGCAAGTGACTTCAGCCTGGCGGCCATTGACGAGTACACGGCATGGCTTGACGGCATTATTGACGGCGCGACCGCGTACGATGATCTCGAGGGCATTGAAAGCTTTGAACGCGACTACCTCGTGCAGGCGCTCCGGGGCGAGCGCTGGTTTCTGCGCGAATCGGGCTTCATGCGCAACAACCCGGTGTTTTACACGTCTTCGTTGAGCTTCAGTGTTTATGTTGATCGCGAGTTCGCGCCACTCGAAGAACGAATCGTGGCGTATACCGATTACATCGCCAACGTGCCGCGAATCCTCGCTCAAATGAAGGAAAACCTGGTAACGCCGATGCCGTCGCCTTACGTCGAGACCGCCTACCGAATTTTCGACGGGCTGGGCGGCTATCTGGAAACAACGGTTCCGGAGCTGTTTTCTGCCGTCGAAGATGCGCAGGTACAGCGCCAGTTCGCAGCGGCAAATGATGCAGCCGTGCGGGCGGTCAGGGAAGCCACCGTGTGGCTGGAGGGTCAGCGGGAGACGGCAACCGATGAGTACGCGCTTGGCGCAGATCGCTTCCTCAATATGCTGCGCGAAACACAGGGTGTTGACATCACGCTCGCGGATCTGAAAGTCGCCGGCGAGGCGGATCTTGAACGCAACCTCGACTCGATCAACGAGGCTTGCGCTGAATTTGCTCCCGGCGCCAGTACGCAGGATTGTGTTCTGCGGGTGCAGAGCCGCAAGCCGCCGGAAGGCGCGGTCGCCGGCGCAAGCCGCCAGTTGCCGGGGCTGAAGAAATTTCTCGAGGACAATCATATTGTTTCGATTCCGGGCACTGAAGATGCTCTCGTCGACGAAGCGCCGCCGCACCGCCGGTTCAATGCTGCATACATAGACATTCCCGGGCCATTCGAAACGGGCTTGCCCTCGGTGTACTACATCGCACCGCCGAACCCCGAGTGGAGTGAGGAAGATCAACTCGCATACGTCCCGGGCGAGACGGACCTGCTCGCGATATCGGTACACGAAGTCTGGCCCGGCCACTTCCTGCAATTCCTGCACGCGAATCGCGCCGCAAACAATATCGGTCGGCATTTCAGCACCTATACGTTCACGGAAGGCTGGGCGCATTACACGGAGCAGATGATGGTGGATGCCGGTCTCGGCGACGGTGACCCGGAGGTGCGAATCGGGCAATTGCTGAATGCACTGCTCCGAAACGTGCGTTACATGTCAGCAATCGGCCTGCACGCAGAGGGAATGTCGGTAGAGGAAAGTCAATCGCTCTTTGAGACAAAAGCATTTCAGGACTTTGGCAATGCCGTGCAGCAGGCGAATCGTGGCACCTATGACCCCGGCTACCTGAATTACACGCTCGGCAAACTCATGATCAACAAGCTGCGCTCAGACTGGACGTCGGGGCGCGGCGGTCGCGAGGCCTGGGGCGAGTTCCACGATCAATTCCTGAGTTTCGGCTCACCGCCGATTCCGCTGATTCGCGAGCAAATGCTGGGTGATGATTACGACGGCGACAAGGCGCTGCTGCCGAACTAACACTCACGCAGGCGCGTGGTCAGCGTGCGCAGGCGTTCACGGTAGCGCTCACCCTGAGCGGAGTCGTAACCCTGTCGCATTTGCGCGTCGATCGCGTCGATTTGGTCGCGGTAATTTTTCTTGCATTGCGCTTTGGCCGCGTCATCGCGCGCTTGCGTATCGCGGTCATTTTTCTGTTCGAGTTCGGCGCTGTTTAAGGGCTGCTGACGCTGCGTCTGAGCTGCGACTGTCGGGCTGCAGGCAGCGTCCTTGCACTTTGTTCCCTCTGGATCGGCATCGGGATCGCAGCGATTTGTGCTCGTATTCTGTCCATAGGGCAGCACCTCGCATCGAACGTCACCGAGCGAGCCGGCTTTGCACATCGAGGCAGCCAGCGAAGAAATGCGCTCGGCCGGTACGTTCTCGTCGCCGCGAAAGCGAAACACGTAGTTGATGATGTTGACAGTACCGGAGGACACCGAGTCGAGCCCACCGTAGGAGTCGAAGACAGCATCCGATGCCAGGCCGCGGCGCATTCGCACCACCACGTCATTCGCAAACCTTGAAGCCCACCGGCAATCTACGACATCGTCGATCTTCTTCACCGGAACGTGAACTTTCGTGGATTCCTTCGACGGACACGGCACCTGCGAATACGCGATGCCGCCATCGTCGGCAACGCACTTGTATATTTCGGCTTGTGCCCCCGACGCGAACAGAAGTGCGACGAGGACTGGGGCGATCCGGTACGTCATCTACAACAGGTCTTCTTTAACCAAATAAGGCAGCTTATTGCCGATCAGTGTTGTAAGGAAGAGCGTAGTTCTCGTTTCAAGCACTCCGGTCGTCATCGGAAAGCGTGCGTCGGGATCCTGCAGATTCATCAGGACATCACCGTCCCCGGTTATCGCTATGACATGCGATGAGGGTACGGCCTTCGGATGAAGAAAGGCTGGCGCTCGCTGCATCATTTTGCGCACCAGCGGTCGCCCGGACTGCTCGTCGAGCAGCCGTACCCGCGGTGCCGCGAGTCCGATCCAGAAGCGGCCATTCAGGCCATTGTTTATGTTGTCCGGGAAACCTGGCAGGTTATCGATTATGACTTCACTGCTGCCGGCCCTCGACCCCTGCAGCCAGTAGCGGTGGATACGATAGCTGCCGGTTTCGGCGACCAGGAGGTATCGCTGGTCGTCACTGACCGCGACGCCGTTCGCGAAATTCAGGCCGTCGAGAATTACTCTGGCGATGCCCGTGTGGGGTTTGTATTCCACGATAAGGCCGTTGGCGCCGTGCTCCAGGATATCGAGCAGGCTGCCCTCGAGAGTGCCACCCGCTGCCCAGGCACCGAACTTCGTGGACGCTTCAGAAACGTAGATCGTGCCATCGCGGGCAACTGCAATATCGTCCGCATAGACGAGTGGCTTGCCGTTTACCTCGGTGAGCACATCGGTGACCTCGCCGCTTGTCGAAATTCGCTGTACGCCGATCGTGGCGTTGGCAATAAGCAGCGAACCGTCGTAGTCCACCTCGATGCCGAGCGGCCGGCCACCGGGTGTCGCGAATACCTCCACAGTTCTGCCGGTTGGCGAGATTTTTAAAACGTCGCCACCGTGAGTCGTGGCATACAGAAAGCCATCGAGGCCCAGTGCTACGTCCTCCGGTCCTTCGTGTTCGCCAAGGTCAATGGATTTTGCATGGCTGAGTTGATCGTTGCGGTCAAACACGCCAGTCAGGCCGCGATCCGTTGGCGCGTCCCACGCGACCGGGTCGACGGGGACCGGCCAGGCGATGAAATAAAGTACCATCGTGGCAAAAATCAGAAGCGCCACCAGGGCCGATTTTTTCAACTGGACAGCGCCTATCGCCTTGCGTCGATCATGCGCAAAAATTCCGCGCGCGTGCGTGCATCTTTTCGAAACAAGCCAAGCATCTGGCTCGTCACCATCGAAACATTGGACTTGTGAATGCCGCGTGTCGTCATGCACTGATGTGTCGCCTCGATCACTACGCCGACCCCTTTCGGGCTCAATACGTCCCAGATACAATTCGCGATTTGCGCCGTCATCTTCTCCTGTACCTGGAATCGGCGCGCGAACGCCTCAACAACGCGTGCGAGTTTGCTGATACCGACGACCTTGTTGTTGGGCAGATAGCCGACATGGGCACGACCAATAATTGGTGCCATGTGATGTTCGCAATGGGATTCGAATTCGATATCGCGCAACACGATCATCTCGTCATATCCTTCAACCTCCTCGAACGTGCGCTTTAGAAAACTGACAGGATCCTCTTTGTAGCCACCAAACCAGTCTTCGTAGGCACGCGCGACTCGAGCGGGCGTTTCGACCAGCCCCTCGCGACACGGATCTTCACCTGCCCACAGCAGCAAGGTGCGCACAGCTTCCTCGGCGTGCTTGCGGCTCGGCTTGCGTGGCTTTTTGTATTTGGTCGGCTTGTTGGTCACGATAGTTCTGTCCTCGGAGGGAAATTGATACTACGACGCAGACGTTGATATCCGGGAGTTCGGGTACTCTTACGCGTTGACGCCGGTGCCGCCGATACTGCAATAGCCAGCGGGATTCTTTGCCAGGTATTGCTGGTGGTAATCCTCGGCGTAGTAATAGGCGTCGAGCGGCACGACTTCTGTCGTGATTGCGCCGTAACCTGCACCGGCGAGTTCCACCTGGTAGGCTTGCAGCGAACGCCGTGCGATGCTTTGCTGCTCATCGCCAAGTGTGAATATCGCCGACCGGTATTGCGTGCCGCGGTCATTGCCCTGGCGCATGCCCTGCGTCGGGTCGTGACTTTCCCAAAATACGCGCAACAGGTCTTCGAAGCTGACCACCGACGGGTCGAACACGACAAGCACAACCTCAGTATGGCCAGTCATACCGGTGCAGACTTCCTGGTAGGTCGGGTTCGGTGTGATGCCGCCGGCATAGCCCACCGACGTCGAAAACACGCCTTCGGTTTCCCAGAATCGTCGCTCCGCGCCCCAGAAACAGCCCAGGCCAAAGACCGCCTGGCCGAGGTGGTCGGGGAACGGTGCCTTGAGCGCACTGCCGTTCACGAAATGCGTTGTCGGCACTCGCACAGGTTCTTCGCGCCCGGGCAGGGCATCTGCCCGCGAAGGCAACGTGCTTTTCCGGTCAGAACTCATCGCAAATCAGCCGCTATCAGCTTGCTGACCGGGCTCTTCCGCGGGATCAGAGTCCGCATCGTTTTCTTCGCGCAGCTTGTCGAGATCTTCCTGCCGATAGTAGAACGTATGCGTGAAAGCCTGGTTCGGCGAAGCGACGGGCTCGGCATCTTCAAATCGCGGCCGATAAATTCGCGTCCGCATTTCACGCCGAACGTATCGCCGCATGTCCTCAAATTCCACCGGTGTTGCCTCAACGATCTTGAGGCCAGACACGCGGCCACGCGCAGTGACGTCGTAAGATACGATAATGCGTCCCTCATACAGACTGTTCTCGTCAAGACGGCGGTCGCTGGCGGACGCATCGCCCGCATAGCGTGGCATGCGATTGGTATTTAGTGCGGTCAGTACCTCGAGCGTCAATCTTCGTGTGTCGAGGCGGTCTTCCTCAGCGGACATCAGCTCCCATGTGTCGCGATAGGCCCTGAGCGCGCGACTCTGGTCGGAGCGAAAGTTGTAATAGTCGCCGAGTGCGAGTTTTGTTTTGGCCAGTATCACCCAGTCGGGTTCCGGGTTCTGCTCCGCGATGCGCACGGCGCGCTTGAAATACATTTCGCCAGAGGCCATGGTTGCGCTCTGAAAGGAATGCGTGTCCGAAGTGTCAGGGAAAAAATAAGTTTCACCAAGCTTCATCAGCGGGGCGATCAACGCGATATCGTTTTTGCTACTTTCGCTTTCGATAATACGAATGACCCGTCGATAGGTGGCTCGTTCGTCAAGAATATAGCCTGTGCGGTGCTGCCAGGACGCCCGTCGAAGCAGCGACGGCACCATCTCTTCGGAATTGCCGTCGTAGTAGCGCAGGTTCAGGGCGTAAATCATATCCTGGTTGTTCTTCGCTTCTTCCATAGACCCCAAACGGAGGTTGGTTTCGGCCAGCGACTCCAGGATGACGATTTGCCCGAGATTGTGCGGGCCTTCGTTGACGTGACTGATGTGTACGGCGCGACCAAAAGTACGAACTGCAAGATCCGGGCGACCGCTTTCGAGTTGTGAGGCTCCCAGGCCGCGCAGCGGATTGATAAGCTCTGCGTTTAGCCGGTCTTCATTGTCCTCTATGATCTCGACTGCCGCGGCGAAGTTTTGTTGCGCTGCCTCATAGTCTTCTGTTTCATGCTGGATCACGGCCAGATTAGTCAACGCTTTAGCGGTGTCGTTCGATGTCGGCCCCGTCGAGCGTATCGACAACTCCACCATGCGCTTTGCGACATTTCCAGCCTCATCCAAAGCGCCCACGGCTTTCAGTTCCTTGAAGCGCTCGAATTCGGCGAGCAGCAACTCGTGCGCGTTTATCTGTTCGAAACTCGGTCCCTCTTCGGGCTGGCCTTTGCCGGGCGGACCTTCTTCAGACGAACCTTCCTCGGGCGGGCCATCTGCAGGTGGATCCTCATCGGCGACCGGCACGACCTGATCCAGAATCGTGATCGGCCCATCGTCAGCGGGAACGACGGCTTCGGTGTCAGGATCTTGCGCGAGCGCGGCAGGCGACAGAAAAATCGACGCCAGCGCGACAGCTCTTGGGATTCCGATTATTTTCATACTCTTGGTGTAAGACTCTTTTCGGATCAGGTAGTTCTTGCGCCCCGAGCTCTTTACCGACCATAATTATACAGGCTACAGGGAGCCCGTGTGCTCAGTTCAGAACCCGGTATCCGCGTCCGGCAAGGCAGCGCTTGAAGACGCGTTGCTTGTCACGGTCAGCATCCAATCCCGAGCGCGTGCCGCCGTACAGTGCACCGTAGGCTGCGCCTTCCGCAATGTCGCCATCGATCGCGCCTGCTACCGCACCGACTGCGGCGCCGGTGGCAGAGCCCTTTGCTACACCCTGAGCCATGATGATTTCATCGGTGTAAACCTCGCATTCGTCCCAGTCCTGGGCGAAAGCGACCGGATCCACGCCCTTCATGTCGACGATCGGGTCGGGGTGCGCGGCACAGCCGGCCGCGAGAACTGCAAGCATGCTGAGCATCGTCGGAAGTAGAGCTTCATGGGTGTCGGGCATAATCGATTGCCAGTTTGACGGAATTCCGGACTATTATAACGGTTGGCAAACATTTCGGTTGACCAGGACGTAACCCGCTATGGCATCGAGCTCACATAATTCGACCGCCCGTGCAATTCTGTACGCTTTCGTGGCAAATTTTGCCATCGCAATCGCCAAGAGTCTGGCCGCGATGTACACGGGCTCCGGGAGCATGCTCGCCGAGGCAATTCACTCCTATGCCGACACGGGAAACCAGGTGCTGCTGTATCTCGGTCTAAAGCAATCAACAAAGCCGCCGGACCAGGAGCACCCGCTGGGTTACGGAAAACTTAGCTACTTCTGGAGTTTCATTGTCGCGATCTTGCTGTTTAGCCTCGGTGGGTTGTTCTCGATCTACGAGGGCCTGCACAAGCTTCAAAACCCGGAAGAACTGTCGAATCTGTGGGTCGCGATACTCGTACTCGTGCTGGCAATCCTGCTCGAAGGCGCCTCATTGCTCGGTGCATTGCGCGAGATTCGTAACGTTCGTGGCGAGCGACCGTTCCGCGAGTGGCTGAGGCACACGCGAAACTCGGAACTCGTCGTCGTCCTGGGTGAGGACATCGGTGCGCAACTGGGTCTCGTGATTGCGCTTGCGTTTCTGACTCTGTCGCACTTCACGGGCAACCCCATGTATGACGCGATGGGCTCCATCTCCATTGGTGTGGTACTGATCGCAATTTCTGTGTTCATCGGGTGGCGAATCCGATCATTGCTTGTCGGGCGATCGGCTGATCCTGAAATTCAGGCGGCGATTGACGTGATCCTCTCAGAGCAGGATCAGATTGAGCACGTGTTCAACACAATCACGATTCAATTCGGCCCCGACACGATGTTGTCGGCCAAGATCAAGATGCGTGGCGACATGACGATCAATGCGGCCGTTGCCAGCATCAACGCTCTTGAACGGGAACTCAAAGAGCGCGTGCCGAATCTGAAGTGGATTTTTATCGAGCCCGACGTCGCCGACTGACTTAGTCGGATGCCTTCCTCGCCGGTTCGTCCGGTACGCGATCGTTGGCAGCAACGATCTCCTCAAGCGTTTTTTTGAGTGCTCAGAATCAGCCAGTTGCCGGCCAGCGTCAGGAGAATGCCAATTGCGGCAACCGGCGTCCAGCGATATCCCTCGAATACTGTCGAAATGATCAGCGCGACAATCGGGAACAACAGGGTACTGTACGCAGCGCGGGCCGAACCGATACGACGAATCAACGCGATGTAGCAACCGAAGGCCACTGCCGAGCCGAATACGGCGAGGTACAGCAGCGACAGCACGTAGCCCACGGACGTGGAAAAAGCGAACTCGCGTCCGAAAATCGCGGAAATCAGTAGCGCGAGCAGCGATGCAAAAGCCATGGCATGGGCATTAACCGCGACGACTGGCAGCCCGCGTCCGGTATTCAATACCGCGCACATATTGCCGAGTGAGGCAAATAAAGTGCCGATCAACACCAGCCCGATACCGGCCACGGTCTGATCTTCGAGACTCAGGCTCGACACCTCGGGCCAAAAGATCATCACAATTCCGCCAATCCCGAGAAGGGTAGCCAGGGAGAGCCGGTTATCGATCCGCGTCCCAAAAAACAAGCGGTCGAAAACGGCGTTCAGCGGCAGGATCATCGTGAACACGACGGCGACCAGCCCTGAGGTAATCCGGGCTGTGCCGTAATAGACGAAAAAGTAATTGATGCAAAATAACAATGTGCCTTGCAAGAAAATGATCGGATAGGTGTGGGTTGGCAGGGCCAGGCTGCGTCGTGTTGCGAGCGCATAGGCGTACAAAGCGACAGCCGCAATGCCGAAGCGATAGCCAACAGACACTTCCGTGGCGACGATGCCGAGTTGATAGGGGATGGCTGCCCATGTTGAACCCCAGATCAACACGACGACCGCGTAAAGGAAGAGGTTATTGACCTGGAACTCCGTCTACGCCGGGCCGGAAGCGAAAAATACGGTATGGCTGGTGCGCCCGAATGTGCTCGCGCGGTTGCAGGATGAGTTCGGACAGGGCGCTGTCCGAAACGTAAAGCCAGCCACCGGGGCCGAATGAAAGTGCCTCGGGCCACCGGATATTGTCTGATTGGATCAGCGTCCTGGGCTTCCGGTCGGGGCCGACGACGAACACGGCGTTGTGCTCAATATCGGTGCCGTAAACGTTGCCTTCGACGTCGATGCTCAGCCCGTTACTGAGCGGTTTCGTCGCATATCGTTCCACGCGCCTCGATAGCTGCGCATCCGGAAGCGATTCGTCCAGCAGATCCGACAGCCGTATGCGATAAAGGCCGGAGCCACTAATCGCTCCGTAATACAGCCACTCGGGTCCAAGCGCGATTCCGTCGACGCCTCCGCGCAAGCTGACCATGCCGCCGAGGAAAGACATTTCGCGGCCCTGGTTACGAATCATATACGAGCCGGCCGACACCGATTCGTCCCCTTCGAGGACTCGACGCGTACCGCCCGTCGCGATGTCATAGACAATGATCGCGGGGCGTTTGCGCCAGTAACTTGCGTCGGTGATGATGATGGTTTTGCCGTTCGAACTCACCTGCAGGTCAGAAAGCAGTGACCCTGCCGGCGCAATCTGGCGGGGGAAGCGCTCATCGTGAATGAGTTTGCCGGTTTCGAGGTCAAAAGCGAGTAATCGCGGCATACGCAGCCCATGGTTGCCGTGATCAATCGTCCAAAGCCGGTTTTGCTGGTCGACGACAACGCCGAGGACCGTGTCGAACAACTTGAGTTGCGAGCTGATGTCCGGGTAGGGAACGGCTGCTCCGTTCACGTACTCAAGCAGGCGATTGCCTTGCGGCCTCGACTCGGGATGCACGGTAAAGAAAAATCGGCCATCAGCGCCAACGGCAATGTTGCCGATCGGTTCGGGGTAGGCGATTACTTCCTCAATCTCGCTGCTATCAAGGAGCGGCGCCGACGAAAGGTCCGGGTACGGTTCGCCGCCCCCGTAGCGAATCCATGCAACGGTGGCGATGACGACAATCAGTATTAAGAAGAACAGCAGAATTTTTTTCATTGCTGGCTGCTGTACCTTAGGAATGCTTTCCGCCCGGAATTCTACATGATTGGGACTGCCGGATGGCGAGAAAGGCCGGCAAGCCATGCGAGCGTGATGAGTGCGATCGTGGCGAGGCCGAACGCCCACTGCACGCGCGATGACGATAGCACGCTGGCGACGCGCGTCATTAGCATTCCGCCGCCGAAACCACTCAGGAAGCCCATCAAGTGCGCACCGACATCGGTATTGGAATTGACATCACCGGTACCCGTGTACATCAATAACGCAAGGCCGCCGACAATGGGACCGAAGCGATACGGCCAGCGTTCCTGCGACATCAACTTGGCCCACCAGACGTAACCCGCCACCAGGCCAAGTGCTGCAAACACGGCAGTTGACGCGCCGATTGACCGATGCGCAGATTCAAGAAACATCGTGTTCAGCAGATTGCCAAAACCGGCCGTAACAACAATGGCGAACCAGGCGACGCCGGAGCCAAGCAGCCGGCCGGCAAACAGGCCGAACATGACGCCGAAGGCGAGATTGCCGACGAGATGCTTGATGCCCGAGTGAAGTGTCAGCGCCGTTACCAGGCGCCACCACTCGCCATCACGTATCAACGCGCCGTCGACGCGCCCTGCTGCCAGCCAGTCTTCTCCAAAAGCGCCATTTCCAGCCAGCCACGCCACCAGAGCGATGACGAGCGTATAGGCGAAAATTCCCGGCATTGCGTCGTGGTTTGGAATCTTTTTCGCGGGTTTGCGCACGAACGGCGGATTTTCCTCGTCGTACAGCCGCAACTCGTTGATGGCCGCGCCAGAGTATTCGGCAGGTACGACAAGTACACAGCCACCTTGATCGTGTACGAGTTGATGTGGAATTTCCGCAGACGCAAGAACGAGCGCGCGATCGGAGCACTCGGCTCGATTGCGGCTCTCAAACACGGCGCGCAAGTCGTCGGTCACGAACCGGGCCGCGCAAGAAATTCATGGCCTAATGTCATTGCAGGCATTATTACTGTTCTGATCTGATGCTTCAGGGTTTAAGCTCTGTTACCAACTTATATAGTGTCGGGCGGGGAGGATTCAATGAGGTATTTTTTCGCAGCGCTCACGGTGAGCCTGCTCGCATGTTCCGCGCAAGCTGACGTCATGAGCGCCGGGCCCGGGGGCTTCAGAATCGAGCACGAGGTCATAGTCGATGCAGATCGTGCGCGCGTCTGGCAGGCGGCGATCGATGAAGTCGGGCGGTGGTGGAACGATGATCACACGATCTCCGGCGATGCCGGGCGAATGAGCATCGATGCAAGGCCAATGGGTTGCTTTTGCGAGGATTTGTCGGGTAACAACGGCGTCGTGCACCTTGTGGTTACGTCGGTCAGTGGCGATGTCATGTTGCGCATGACCGGTGGCCTTGGTCCGCTTGGACTCCTGGGCGTTAACGGCAACATGACATGGGAGTTCTTCGATGCCGGGGAAGGAACGCGCGTCAAGTTCAGCTATGCGGTCGGCGGGTATCGAGCTGGTGGGCTGGACGGCATGGCGGTGCCGGTCGATTACGTTGTTGGTCAGGCTCTTGATTTGCTGAAAACGCATGTCGAAGGTGGCGGCCGGGATAATGCAGGCGCTGACTGAAATTTCGACTGCCCGGCCGTCTGCCACGGTGATTCTTGCGCGCGAAACCGCGTTTGCGCCGGAGTTATTCATGGTGCGGCGGCACGTCCGATCGTCATTCGGGGCTGCGTACGTGTTTCCAGGAGGGGTAGTTGACCGCGCAGATGGCGATGTTTACGACTATTGCACAGGGCGGGATGCTGCAGGCGCCGACAAGATTTTAGGCTTGACGGTCGGCGGCCTGGACTTTTTTGTCGCGGCAATACGCGAGCTGTTTGAAGAAACCGGCGTACTGCTGGCGACTCACGCAAACACGGTCCGCGAGCTCGAAACGGTGCGAAATGGCCTAAACCGCAATTCGCAGTCCTGGTCGGAATTTCTTCGCAATAGCAATGTGCGGTTGTTGTGCGATCAGCTACACTATTTCAGTCACTGGATTACACCGGACTCCTTACCGAAGCGTTACACGACGCGATTTTTCCTCTCCGAGTTGCCGGCAGGGCAGATCGCGCATCATGACGAACGAGAGTTGACCGACTCAAAATGGATCACGGCGGCGGACGCGTTAACAGAAGGGAAAGCGGGATCGATGATGTTGCACTACCCCACGCGAATGACTCTTGACGCCCTTGCCGGGCACAAGAGCGTCGGTGCGCTTGTGAATTGGGCGCACGAATGCGAAATCACGGGCGTTGAAGCAATTCATCCCGTCATGCCGGGGGTGACTCGATGAATGAGTTCGGACCCGTCATGCAAGTGTATTCCGAGTTGGCGCCAGGTATCCGACGCATAGTTGCACCCAATCCGTCGATCATGACCGGGCCCGGTACGAACACCTATTTGCTGGGAAAGAACGAGATTGCCGTGCTGGATCCCGGGCCGGTCATCGACGGTTACGCCGCAGAGATCCGGGACAAAGCCGATGGAGATATTCGCTGGATTCTGGCGACGCATTCGCATCCCGACCACTCGCCCGGTGTCGCGCAGCTTGCGGAGATGACCGGTGCCGAGGTGCTTGGCATGTCCCCACCAAGCGGCAAACATCAGGACGAAAGTTTTCGTCCGACGAGAGTGCTGTCGGATGGCGACAAGCTCGAAACCGACGAATTTGTGATCGAAGCGATTCACACGCCCGGCCATGCATCCAACCACCTGTGTTTTCTGCACGCCGAGACTAACTGGCTGTTTACAGGCGATCATGTCATCGACGGCTCCACAGTCGTCATCGATCCGCCCGATGGCGACATGGCTCACTACCTGGAGTCGCTCGAGAAAGTCAAAGCGCTGTTCGCAGACGCGCTCTTGCCGGGGCATGGTGAGCGCATTGACAATCCCGCCGAGGCCATCGACTGGATCATCCAGCACCGACTGGCACGTGAAGCGAAAATTCTCGCGATCGTTAGCGAGAATCCGCATTTGACGACTCGCGAACTTGTCCCGCTGGTATACGAAGACATAGCCGAGAAGCTTTATGGCTGGGCACAACGATCGCTACAGGCGCACCTGATCAAGCTCGAATCCGACCTGGCCACGACGATGGAAACCGGCCGCTGGAAGATCTTGTAAGAGCGGCGCCGCGCGGCAGGCGCTGTGGTTGAACTGCGGCCCGACTTCGCATAGCGTACGCGCTCCGAAAGTAATTGGGTTGATCATGACGTTCGTTGTCACCGAAACGTGTATCAAGTGCAAGCTGACAGACTGTGTTGAAGTCTGTCCCGTGGACTGCTTTCACGAAGGACCAAACTTCCTCGTCATTGATCCCGACGAGTGCATCGACTGCACCTTGTGCGAACCTGAATGCCCGGTTGAAGCGATCTACTCCGAGGACGAATTGCCCGCAGGCCAGGAAAAATTCCTCGAACTCAACGCCGAGCTGTCTCAGGATTGGCCCGTGATCACCGAAATGAAAGATCCGCCGGACGATGCCGATGAATGGCGAGAGGTCACGGACAAGCTCAAATTCCTGGAACGGTAGCGGTTGCGACGAACTTACGGGGTCGTGGTCGTGGTCGTGGGCGGGATGGTTCTCGGTGGAAGTAATGCGCAGCGCAGCGAGCCATGACGCCGAGAAGTCTGCCGCCCGCGACTACGGCCTGATAAAATTGATCAATACCGCTGCCAGTTCCTCTCCGCTGTCTTCTTGCAAAAAGTGGCCCGCGTTTTTGATCTTTATGTGCGCCTGCCCTTTCGCGCCCGGCACGTTTTCCTGCCACGGTATCTGCCCGCCGCGTGTGATTGGGTCACGATTGCTAAAGCTCGTCAGAAACGGTTTTTCCCAGCGCTTGAACACCTCCCACGCAGCACGGTTGGCTTCGCTTGCCGGGTCGTTCGGTGTCGTTGGTACCAGCGCCGGGAACGCGCGTGCGCCGGCTTTGTACTTCGCGGACGGGAACGGTGCGTCGTAGGCGGCGACAACGTTGGCGGGCAGTTCCGTGATCGTGCCGGATTGAATGATGCGTCCGATTGGAAACCAGGGGCTGTAGAGCGCAAATGCGCGCCAGATGAGAAATGCGCGGGGCATGTCCTGATCGCCGGTTGGTAGTCCGCCGTTGCCGAGCGCGATGCGTGCGAAGCGATGTTCGTTTTCGGCCGCGACGCGCAGCCCGATAAGCGAGCCCCAGTCCTGGCAAAACAAGGTAATTTTTGTCAGATCCAGTGCTTCGATGAAGCGCCGCATCCAGTCGACGTGACTTTGGTATGAATAGCCACTCTTTTTCGCCGGTTTGTCGGATCTGCCAAAGCCGATCAGGTCCGGTGCGATGACACGCAATCCGGCCTTCGCCAGCGGCGGAATCATGTGCCGGTAGAGGTAGGACCAGCTCGGTTCGCCGTGCAGTAACAAGACCACATCGCCGTCGCGCGGCCCTTCGTCGACGTAATGCATGCGCAGCCCGTCCACATCGACATAATTGGGTTCGAATTCGAAGCCGGGCAAATTCTCAAATCGCAGGTCGGGTGTGCGCAGTACTTTCATGCCGGTGGATTCCTGTGTTTGTTTAACGCCTACCTGTCTATGATAACGGCATGTCCGAACTTACCG
>CAYLTW010000019.1:0-6449 GCA_964386735.1 uncultured Woeseiaceae bacterium | reverse complement strand
CGCGCGCGCAGGCGCGTCGACCTGTTCGCCGGTCTCGGCTTGATGGCGGCAGGTGTCAGCGTTCGCGAGGACTCGATAGCCGGCCTGCACGCAAGGTGGCTCACGCCCGAGCGGGTGCCCGATGACAAGCTGCTGTTGTACTGGCATGGCGGCGGCTACGTCGTTGGCAGCTACCGGTCGCACCGATCGTTCGTCAGCCACATCGCGCGTGAAGCGGGCGTTCGGGCACTGCTGCCTGAGTATCGCCTGGCGCCCGAACACCCGTTTCCAGCCGCTGTAGAGGACTCGGTCGGCGTCTACCGCGCGCTGCTCGATCAGGGCTACGAGCCCGGCAACATAGTCGTCGCCGGAGACTCGGCCGGGGGCGGGCTGACTGCGGCAATGTTGTTGTCACTCCGGGAAGCCGGAGATCCGCTGCCCGGGGCTATCGCGCTACTGTCGCCCTGGCTCGACCTGTCGGGGCAGGGCGAGTCGATGATTACGCGCGCGGATCGCGACCCCTGGTTTCACGCTGAGGGCCTGCAGTATGTTGCGCGCCTCTACTGCAGCGACGCGGAGTTACGCAATCCCCTGGTATCGCCGGTGTATGCAGACGCGTCCGGTTTGCCGCCGGCGCTAATCCAGGTCGGAGACGATGAGATTCTGCTGAGCGACTCCGAACGATTCGCCGAAAGAATTCGTGCCGGCGGCGGTCAGGTTGAGGTCGACATCTGGCCGGGCATGTGGCATGTATGGCCCATGTTCATTGGCTTCATGCCGGAGAGTCGCCTTGCCGTGGAAAAATTGGCGGCGTTTATTCGCGCATCGATTCGCTGATTTTCGAGACAGATGGGTGCGCATCCGCTACGCTAAGTACCAATACCCATAATAAATCGCCGGTCGAAAACAAGAATCGCTTTCTCGGCCTGCATCGTAAGAGGATGGTGGCTCACATTGATGAGTGACGTCTGCAACAACTCTCGGAGTATAGACGGATGAAAACGGTCATCTCGTCATGGCTGTTGTTTCGCCTGTTGTTTCAGCCGACCGCGGTTTTTGAAGAGCTGTCCGATACGCGACCGGAGCCGCACGTTGTCTTTTTCAAATACCTCGTCTGGCTGGCTATCGTGCCGCCCGTATTCGCATACATCGGGGCGTCGACTTTCGGCTGGAGGCTTGGTGCACAGCTGCCGTTGTTCGTGCCACCGAATGACCTGGTTATCATAAGCATTGTCTATTTCTTCACGTTGTTGTTCGGCTTTGTCAGCACCGCAATCGTGGCCCAGTGGATGGCGACAACCTACGGCGCCCGGCATTCTCTCGGAATTCATTTTGCGCTGGTCACGATCATTGCCGCACCGCTTGTGGTCGGCAGTGTTATTCACCTGTTTCCGCACGTTTTCCTCAACGTGCTGGTGTTGATACCGACACTGATGTGGAGCATGTACCTGCTGTACAAGGGGCTGCCGATCGTATTAAAAATCAGTCCGGAGCGTGGCATGCTGATGGCATCGGCGCTGATTGGCTATTTGCTCGTCGCCGTAGTGAGTCTTCTTGGTCTTACCGTTGCGTTGTGGAGTCGGGGCGTTGGCCCATCGATAGGGATCTGAGTTTTGGTGGCAGAAACAGAAGCATTGGGGAGAGAGTTCTATCACGACCGCGTTGTTACGGCGCTCGTGATGTTCTCTGTCATCTGGGCCGTACTTGGCATGTTTGTGGGTGTCTATGTCGCCGCAGAACTGGTCTGGCCGAACCTTGATTTCGGTCAGCAGTGGTTGTCGTTCGGCCGTCTTCGACCTCTGCACACCAACGGCATAATCTTCGGTTTTGGTGTGTCCGCCCTGATGGGCACGGCGTTTTACAGTGTGCAGCGCACCAGCCATGTACCCTTGTTTGCGCCCAGGCTGGCCTGGTTTTGTGCTGTAACGTGGCAGATTTGCGTGCTACTCGGAGGATTATCTCTACTTGCCGGCTGGAATTCAGCCAAGGAGTACGCGGAGCTGGAGTGGCCTTTTGATATTGCAATAACTGTATTGTGGGTGAGCTTCGCAATCGTCTTTTTTGGCACCATCGCGAAGCGCAGGATCAAGCCAATATACGTTTCGAACTGGTTTTATGGCGGCTTGATTATCGTTATCGCGATGCTGCACATCGTGAACAGTCTCGCGATACCCGTAACTTTGTCCAAATCTTATTCGCTGTTCGCGGGCGCGCAGGACGCGATCGTGCAATGGTGGTACGGCCATAACGCAGTCGGCTTCCTGCTGACTGGTGGCTTCCTCGGCATGATGTACTACTTCCTGCCCAAGCAGGCTGATCGTCCGATCTGGAGTTACCGTCTCTCTATCGTCGCGTTCTGGGCATTCACCTACAGTTATATCTGGGCGGGTCCCCATCACCTGCACTACAGCTCGATACCCGAATGGGTGCAGTCGCTGGCCGTGGTGATGAGCCTCGTGTTGCTCGCACCTTCATGGGCGACGATGATCAATGGCATCATGACGGTCTCCGGTGCGTCGAAAAAACTGAGAACCGATCCGGCGCTGAAATTTATCGTGCTTTCCCTGGCTTTTTACGGGCTGGCGACGTTCGAGGGACCGATGATGGCGATCAAGAGCGTCAACGTCGTTAGCCACTACACCGACTGGACGATCGGGCACGTGCACTCGGGCGCGCTCGGCTGGAACGCACTTATCACTTTCGGCACGTTTTACTTCCTGGTACCAAGGCTCGTCGGCGCAGAGTTGTACAGCATCAGGCTTGCCAATATCCACTTCTGGCTTGCGCTCGCCGGAACCATGCTCTACGTCCTCGCGATGTGGGGCGCAGGCGTATCGCAGGGCCTGCTCTGGCTTAGTCTCGATCAAATCGGCGAACTGAGTTTCAGTTTCAAGGACATCATGGCAAGCATGCCACCTTATTACGCGCTTCGCCTGGTAGCGGGGCTCATCTTCCTGGCCGGCACGGTGCTGATGACGTTCAATCTTTACATGACGATCAGAGGTCGCCGGACCGTGCAAGTCCAGCCGCCCGCCGTAACATCGCATCGGATCTGAGAATGAACGGTATTGGACTTCACAAGAAGCTGGAAGAAAACGCGGGGCTCCTGATTTTTGGCATCCTGTTCGTCTCGGCGATCGGAGGTCTGGTTCAGGTTCTGCCGAGCATATTTCAGGAATCGCTCAGAACGCCGACGGCTTCGACCCGGCCCTATACCGCTGTCGAGCTGACCGGCCGGGATATTTATATCCGGGAAGGTTGCAGCGTTTGTCATTCGCAACAGATTCGGCCGCTGCTGGCCGAGGTCAAGCGCTACGGTCCTTATTCCCGTGCCGGTGAGTCGGTCTACGATCGCCCGTTCCTCTGGGGCTCCAAGCGTACCGGACCGGACTTGCACAGAGTCGGCGGAAAATACTCGGATGTATGGCACCGTTTGCACCTGATTAACCCGCGGGATGTCGTGCGAAACTCAATTATGCCACGGTATCCCTGGCTGGCCGAGCAAGCAGCCAACGCCGGAGACGATATTCAGCTCAAGATGCGAGCGCTCAGGAAACTGGGGCATCCTTACACGGACGAGGAGATCGAGGCAGCGCCGGCCGCGCTCGCAGGATTGACGGACATCGACGCTCTGATCGAATACCTGCAGAATCTGGGTACCTCGAGAGGCCCGGGAGACACGCCGTGACCTATTTTATTTTCGCCGGTGACATGCTGGTGATGCTGTTCATGACGGTACTCGTCGTGTGGGTATTCTGGCGCTCTTCCGACTCGGACATCGATGCCTCCGCGCGAATTCCCCTCGAGGATGAAAGAACTGATGGCTGACCTGCCAACAGGATTCTGGAGCGGCTGGATCGCCATCATCACGATCGTCAGTTTCACGGGGCTTGGCTGGCTGATCTTCAGTATCTATTTCTCTGCAGATGGAGAGCGCGAAGAAACAGAAGGCCCGGTCTGGGACGAAAACCTGCGTGAGGGCTCAAATCCGGCGCCGATGTGGTGGTTCTGGATGATACTTAGCACGATGGTTTTCTCGGTGTTGTACCTGATGCTCTACCCGGGGCTCGGTAGCTATGCCGGCGCGTTGAAGTGGTCGCAGGGTGGTCGTTTGAACGAGAGCATCACTGAATTCGATACCGAATTCGGCGGTATTCGAAATCTCATCGCCGAAGCGAAACTCCATACACTGCAGGCCGACGACTCAATGATGGCCTCCGCACAAAGAATATTTGATCGTAACTGCACGGTTTGCCACGGCTATGACGCGAAAGGGCAGGCAGCATACTTCCCGGATCTGACTGACACCGAGTGGCAATGGGGCGGCACGCCGACGCAGATCGAGCAGTCGATTCGGTCCGGCCGGAATGCCGCAATGATCGGCTGGTTGCAGGTTTTGGGTGACGAAGGCGTTGAACAGGTGGCTGGCTATGTGACGCAACTGGGCAAGAGTGACGCGGACGGTCACCCGGGACAGGCTCGATACAATCAGCTTTGCGTTGCCTGTCATGGATTGGACGGTTCCGGCAATGCTGCGCTTGGCGCTCCGAGTCTCGTCGATGACGTATGGCTCTATGGCGGCGGCGATGATGCTGTGAAACTTTCGATTGCAAGTGGACGAACAGGCGAGATGCCCGCTTTCAGTGAGCGTCTTGACGATACACAGATCCGCTTGCTCGTGGCGCTGTTGACGCGAGATTCTCCCGCGCAATAGATCGCCGGTAGCGTGTCTAGCTTTGCTGCGAGTCGTCGTACATCTTTGTCAGGAAGGTGCGAATGGCGGGGATGGCCTCTTCCTTGGTCATGAGGCCCTGTTTTTTAAGCACGACAGCCATGTCATCGATCGTGCGCCTGCCATCAATCAGCGACATCATGAATGAGTATATTTGCGTCGTCATTGCCTGCGTGCGGAACGACTGTGTCAGCGGCACAGGTTCTTTGCCGGTTACGATCCAGTCGGGCAGGGCGCGATGTCGTCCCGGTTCGTTCACCTCGCGTTCTTTCCAGGCAGAAAACGTGAACACTTTTTCCTGTCGACCATGACGGCTTGCCGGCGAGCACATGTAGGGAATTGTGGCTTCCGACACGTAGGGATCTGAAAAGCCACACTCGGCGACGATCGCCTTGGTTTCTTCCGGGCTGTAACAGCGGGAACGCTCGGGCGAGGCAAATGCCAGCGAGCCGAAGTTGATCCAGCGGCCGTTCTTTCTCAGTAGCGTATTGATGCGTGCCGCGAAATCGGACAGGTCTTCGGTGATAATGTCGATAAGCCACGGTGTGACAACCGTGTCGAACGACCCGCTGGCGAACGGCGGACGCAGTGCGTCGCCAAGGACCAGCTTGAACCCGTCGCGGACAACAACGGGTGCGCTTAGTGCTCGCAAAACGGCGTCATCTTCAAGTGATTTCGGCGCGATTGGAAACTCGTGCATCTTGAGCTGTTCGCCGGCACATATCTTCCTGGCGACGAGCAACAACATCGGGTTGAAATCCAGTGCCGTCGTCATCGAGCAATTGAATTTCATGTGTATATCGTAAGCGAGGCGGCCGCCGCCCGCCCCGAGTACCAGTGTGTTGCCAAGGTCGGCGTTGTCCTGTGCGACGGCCTGGATCTGCCGCACAGAGGCCTCGTTTTCCTCGTCGCCCCACGACCAGTCGCGATGAATATTGGCGTAATAGGTGTTGAGGCCCTGATCAGCCGGCAGGCGTGTTCTGAGCGCGAGATAGGATTCATAATTGCCCGTCAGGGATTGCACGTCGAGCGGTCGCATGATTTTTTGAATTTTTCGCCGGTGCTGTTCCAGCGCTTTTTTATAGCGCTCCACGCGCCGTCGCGTCAGTTGCCGCAGGTCCTTGTTCTTAAGCTCTTTCTCAAGACCAGCGACCTCATGGCTTAACCGCTGCAGCGACATCTGCAGGCGATTGCGCCACTCGCCGAGACTGGCCTCGGGCTCGGCAAACATCCACGGAATGCCGTCGACCGATGGAAAATCCACCTTGCATGCGGCACAGCGAAAAACGTCGTCAGTCTGTTCGAGCGGCGTTTTGTCGCAGCGTGGGCAGGCAAGAATATCAACAAGCTCCGTACTCATGGCCGACATTCTACCGTCCCGCCGCCGGAGCCCGCCACCTTCCTTCCTCGCTGCAAAGCAGGCCGCTGCGGGGTACTTGTTTGCTCGCTGCTCGCTACGCGAGCTTTATGCTTCACAAACACGCACACCCACAGCGGCCTGCCGTCCTGACGGGCAGACACGGTTGCTAGTGGTGTGCGACCGATTTCGGTCAGATCGTGCAGCGAGCCGCAACCCCCGAAGGGCTGTGGATGGGGGGACTCTTCATCGAAAATAAAGCGCAGCGAAGCGAGCCATTTCGATGAGGAGCCACCCATTCGCAGCCCAGGGAGTCGGCGGTCGATGGCTGCAACGAAAAACGGCCAGTCGAAATCGACCGGCCGTTTATTCGAAGATAGC
>CAYLTW010000018.1:0-33624 GCA_964386735.1 uncultured Woeseiaceae bacterium | reverse complement strand
AGCCAGCAGATTTACAGTCTGCCCTCGTTGACCGCTTGAGTACCCCTCCGCGGACACAAGCCGGCTATTGTCTAATTGGTCTGATCGACTGTCAACACCTAAACCACTGTTTTATTTAATTCCGTATCAGCCTGCTCGCCTCGAGGGGACATCGCATGTGTGCGAGCATCGGCATCGCCCGCATGGCGGGCTCCTACGGCTAGGCCCTACGGCTGGCTCCTACGGCTGGCTCCTACTCTGATTTAAGCGCCCAGTGCCAGGGCTCGTAAATAAATCCCCAGGGGTTGTCGCGAGGATAGCTCATCGAAAATCCAAAGGACTCAGCGCTGCTTACCAGCCACTTGAAGGCCGCCGTAGTCTCGAATTCCTCGGTCAGGGGTCTGGAACCCGGCGTCGCGATGTCCACGGCACGCCCGGTATGGTGTTCACTGTAGCCCGGCGCTGCATTGACCCTGAGAATAGCCTCAATATCCTGACCCGCGTTGATCTTCTTGCGAATCAGTCCTGCCTGGTAGTCCACACTGCGAAATCCGGACACAATCATGAGAGTTACGCCATCCGCCTCTGCGGCGGCCACCATGGCCTGCCAGCCTTCCGCCGCCCGTGGTGTCAGCCGCTGCATTCGCCCCACCAGGTTCGGCCCAATCTCGACTAGCTCGGCTGCCTCATCGAAAACAGGCGGGCCGCCTTTTCGACTGTAATCTTCGGGGATTCCAAGTTCGCTGTGAAGTTCGCGTAGCATAGGCAGCACGATTGTCCCACAAGATTGCCTGATGCAGGAGCCCGCGCGGCGTGCTCCTGCGAATCGGGGTCAAATGAGCCGAGACGAAATATTCAGGAAAAGCACCGGCGGAGAGCCTTTCCGGTTTGACGATTCGGTTGCGCGCGTCTTCCCGGACATGTTGCGTCGCTCGATCCCGGGTTACGAAGCATCGCTCGAAGCCATCGGATCCCTGGCCGCCCGCTACGTCAGGGACGGCACGAATTGCTACGACCTGGGCTGCTCTCTCGGCGCGGCGACGCTCGCAATGCGCCAGGGCATTCGTGCCGACGGCTGCCGGATTGTCGCCATCGACAGTTCGCCGGCCATGATCGAGCGGTGCATGCAGGTGATTGCCGAAGACGATGCGAACAGCGCCCCTAAAACCCCCGTCGATGTGCTTCAAGGCGACATTATGGAGCTCGACATAGAAAATACGTCGATGGTTGTACTCAACTACACGCTGCAATTTCTGGCTATCGGGGACCGGGACCGGATTGTGCGGCGCATCTGCGAGGGCCTCATTCCCGGCGGATTGCTGGTGCTATCGGAGAAAGTCCTCGACGAGGACGAGCACATGGAGAAGCTGCTGTTCGATTTACACCACGAGCACAAGCGGCGCGCCAACTACAGCGCGTTGGAGATCAGCCGCAAGCGCGCCGCCCTGGAAAACGTGCTGGTGCCTGAGACCGTGGCCCGGCACCGGGCGCGGATGAAAAAGGCTGGCTTCGAGCATATTGCTGTCTGGCTTCGTTACTTCAATTTCGTGTCGATTGTGGCCATCAAAACCCGATGATTGACTTCTCCGCTCTCTCGGATCACTGGCGCTCACTCGGTCTCGACAACTGGGACGCGGGCATTGAGTCGCTGCTTCGATCACGAATGTCGTCTTCGACTCACGGCGACTTTGAACGATGGCAGGCGATCCTCGTGTCGTTGCCACAAATTGACTCCGACCCCGTTAAATTAGCCCAGGAATTGCTGCGGCTATCTCCCTGGCGCAAAGGGCCTTTTGAACTGGGTGGGGTGACCATCGACGCGGAGTGGCGCAGCGACTACAAATGGGGCCGCTTAATTCGTGCAATCGCGCCGTTGGGCAACAGAGACGTCCTCGATGTCGGTTGCGGCAATGGATTCTACGCGCTACGTATGCGTGAAGCGGGGGCGCTTTCGGTCACCGGCATCGACCCGAACCTGTTGTACGTCATACAGTTCCTCGCGATAAATCACTTCGTCCGTGAGGACTCGGTATTTGTCTTGCCAATGCGTCTGCACGAATTGCCCGGGCCTGCGCGCAGCTTCGACACGACATTTTCAATGGGTGTGCTGTATCACCAGCGCTCCCCAATCGATCATCTCCGCCAACTTCGGGACACGTTGCGCCCGAACGGCCAGCTTGTACTCGAGACACTATTCCTGCCCGGCGAAGAGGCCTGTGCACGCACGCCCGTCGACCGCTACGCGCGCATGAAGAACGTCTGGTTGCTGCCAACGATACCGGAGCTGATGAACTGGATGCGCCGGTCCGGGTTCCTGAACGTTAAGGTCGTTGACCAATCTCTAACCACGACCGAAGAGCAACGCAGCACCGAATGGATGGCATTCGAGTCGCTGGCCGAGGCGCTGGATCCGGCCGATCCGACCCGTACCATCGAGGGCTGGCCTGCCCCGCGTAGGGTTATTCTCACGGCATCGACGACCTGACTTGACACTGTCGGATTTCTTCTCTAATTTCGGTCTTGACAGAAATTACGGAAATTCAATTATGCAGCTATCTCCCGCAGTCGAGAAATATGTCCTGCACTGGGGCGAGATGGGTACCCGCTGGGGTACCAATCGCACCGTCGCCCAAATTCACGCGTTGCTGTACTTGTCGCCGGAGCCGTTGCGGGCCGACGAGATCTGCGATCTGCTATCCGTCGCACGATCCAATGTTTCCACAAGCATTCGCGAATTGCAGAGTTACGGACTCGTACGCATGACGCACGAACTCGGCGACCGACGTGACTACTTTGAATCCATCAATGATGTCTGGGAGTTGTTCCGGGTCATCATCGAACAACGCAAGCAACGCGAGCTTAATCCGACTCTAACGATGTTGCGCGGCTGCGCCGAGGATGTCGCAGAGGAAAAAGACACTGATCCCGTGACGAAAGAGCGGATTCGCAAGATGCTCGATTTTGTCGAGACCACGAGCTCATGGTACGAACAGATACGGGAAATCCCGTCGGGTACGCTAACCAAGCTCATGAAGCTCGGCTCCAGGATCACCAAGCTCGTCAAAAGTTAGCCCGGAGCAAGATGTCGGATTCAAATGACGTCGAAGTCGTTTATGACATGCAATGTCCGGTTTGCGATTTCTATTGCAAGCGGATAGATGTAGCGGATTCGGCCGGGCGAATCGTCCACATCGATGCGCGTTTAGACAGTGAGATCATGCGGAAGATAACGGGGCTTGGCCTCGACATCGACGAAGGGATGGTCGTACGGCAGGGCGACCAACTGTATTACGGCTCCGATGCAATACACCAGTTGGCGTTGCTGAGCTCCGGCAAGGGATTCGTGAATTTCCTGGCTCGATCGACGTTCCGGTCGCGAACCCTGGCGCACTTTCTCTACCCACTCTTCAAATTTTTTCGAAATATGCTGTTGAAACTGCTCGGGCGGACTCGCATAAACAACCTGCAGGCGCCCGGACACGACCGATTCTAGTATCGCTTACTCCTGCGCCGGCGGAGTGAAATAGCATTCCTCCGAAGTCAGCACGTCGCCCGCGCTTTGTTCCCTCAGAATCCATGTCGTCGTAGTCGTTGCAAGCGCCTCCGGGCCACCACTGTAGGTCTCCGGCGGACGCAGAAAATACCCCCCAGGTGTGTACCGCCAGGTCTGAGCCTCACCGTTGAAGCACTCGCTGTGCTGATACTGGCCGGCGATCATGAATCCCTCACGAACAACCGATGACGATGTCCAGGGCAATGAGGCACCGGGTTCAATTCTCGTCAGCCAGGTTTTCGACCCGCTGCCGGGATCGCTGCGCAGCTCTTTTACGAATATACCAGGCGACGCCTCCACCCATTCAAGCAGCCCACTGTCCATGATCATGGGTGATCGGATAACGGAACTCGCATCGACGTCGTCGAGAAAATACAGAACCTCCGCCCCGTCGTCGGTGGCCAGGCTGAAACCGAGACTGCCGGGCGGAACATATGCGTAGCCACCTGCTTGCAAAACGAATTCCGACAATGTCAGTTTGCCGTCGATCACGTAGATCTCAACGGCCTTGCCCGGTGCGCCACCCGTAGTTCCCGTCCAGGCCGCGGGCAAACTGACAAGACTGCTCGACGTGCGAGTACGCATGTCACCGGCCAGCGGCTTTGCTCTTACGCCGGGCATCGCGGCGATAAACATGTCGGGGAGGTCGGCAGCCTGCACAAAGGCCGGATATGGCAGCTTTGGCTGCTTCGTCGAGGCGCAGCCTGACGTTGCCATTGCAAACAGGAAGGTGAGAAAAATAGTGCGTCGCATCGTCGTAAACCTCCGGCTGGCGGCTCACGGTCCGCCAGTAAAAAAGCCGCCCAAAATATGGGCGGCCAATTAAGCAGAGGATGGCTAAGACCGGCTACGAATCGCAATTGAATTTCGGAAACATCCTGTCTCGTTTGTATTCAGCTTCTTCCGTATCCAGACCAGCGGATCGTTTCATTGTCGGCCAACATCGGTCGCGCAGGACAGATGTCTTCGGTGACGTGTTGAGAGGAAGCACGTGGCACCCGCCTTCAAACCATGCATCCGGCACGGTGACCCGCCCACTTTGCCTTATGCCATCTCATCTCCGTGCGTACCGGGTTGGTACGGACGCGATGCTACTACATCTTGTGTGGGAAGGCGAGCTTCACACAAGATGTTGGATGTTTGGCCGCCACATGCGATCTTTGTCACCCAACACGCTACATTGACCCGAATTTAATCACCAAGGAGTTGTCATTGAGCTCTCCCGATATTTCTGAAGGACGCTCCCGTCACCAGTTCGTTGGCCTTTTTCTCGGGCCAACTATCGCGCTATTGATGGTATTGGCGGGTGCGCCCGACGAACTTTCCGACGCAGCCTGGCGCGCGGCGGCGATTGGCGTGTTGATGGCTGTCTGGTGGGCAACCGAAGCCGTACCAATTGCTGTTACGGCGTTGCTACCTATCGTGCTTTTTCCGTTATTCGGCGTAGCGAGTATTCAGCACACCACCGCTCCGTATGCGAACAAGGTGATTTACCTTTTTCTGGGCGGCTTTGTTGTCGCCTTCGCGATGCAACGATGGAACTTGCATAGACGCATTGCGCTGTATGTGTTGCAACATACTGGCGGCAACGGCCGGTCGCTCGTCGGCGGTTTCATGCTCGCCAGTGCGTTGATCTCCATGTGGGTTATGAACACGTCGACCACGATGATGCTGCTGCCGATTGCTGTTTCGATCATTACAGTTATTCACAACTCGGTTTCCGATCTTGACCAGACGGGGCGAGAGAATTTTCAGTATTCACTTCTCCTGGGCGTTGCCTACGGGGCAACTATCGGTGGCATTGCGACGCTGGTTGGAACGGCGCCGAACGCGATGCTCGCTGCATTCATGCAGGAGAACTACGGTACGGAAATCGACTTCGCGAGCTGGATGCTGGTCGGGCTGCCTCTGAGTGCAGCCATGCTGCCGCTCGCCTGGTTGGCGCTTACACGTTGGGTGTTCAAGGTCGACTTCATCACTTCTCCCGAAAGCCGGGCTGAGTTGCGGCGCATGAAAGAAGACCTGGGTCAAATGACGGTGCCCGAGAAACGCGTTGCCATGGTCTTCGTTTGCATGGCGTCGCTGTGGGTGCTCCGGCCAATGCTGGCGAAGATCTCAGGACTCACGGCACTGGATGACTCCGGCATAGCGATGGCAGGAGCAATTGCGCTATTCCTGATTCCCAGCGGCGACAAACAGGACCCGCTGTTACTGCGCTGGCGTTACGCCGAACAGTTGCCGTGGAGTGTGTTAATACTTTTCGGCGGTGGGCTCACACTGGCTGGCGCTGTCAGTCGCACCGGGCTTGCGGCATGGCTGGGTGAAAGCCTGCAGGCCATCGGAACGCTGGACGTCGCGTTGATCGTCATTTTGTCGGCAACGATGATTATTTTTCTGACTGAGTTGACCAGTAATATCGCAACGACAGCGACTTTTCTGCCCGTTATCGGAGCAATTGCGATCGAGGCCGGGATGAATCCGATTATTCTGACGGTACCTGTTACGCTGGCCGCGAGTTGTGCGTTCATGTTGCCTGTCGCAACTCCGCCGAACGCGATCGTGTTCGGTTCGGGACTTCTAACGATTCCGAAGATGGTACGCGCCGGTATTATGCTGAATTTGATCGGCGTCGTTCTGGTCTCTGTTGTTGCTCTGTTCCTGGCACCCCGTTTTCTATAGAGAGATATTGTTATGACCGACGAATACGGCGTCAGCAAGCAAAACAAGGTTCGCCAGCTACGCGAAAAGGCGACCTACGACAAGAGTGCCGTCCACGCAATTCTTGACGCAGGTGTCGTAGCGCATGTCGGATTCGTTCAGGACGGGGCGCCTTTGGTCGTTCCGATGCTCTACGGCCGCGACGGCGAGACCATCTACCTGCATGGCGCAAGGAAAGCACGCGTCATTCGAATGCTGGAAGGAACCGAACGCGCATCCATGAATGTAACGCTTCTGGATGCACTTGTGCTTGCCCGGTCGACCTTTAACTCGTCGATGAACTATCGGTCCGTTACGGTATTCGGCGAACCGGCATTCGTTGATGGCCGGGACGCCAAGCTTCACGCAATGCGCGTTATCTCGGAGCACGTGATGCCCGGGCGCTGGCACGAACTCAGGGATCCGCTCGACAAAGAGATAAAAATGACCGGTGTCATTTCGTTGAGTATCGATGCCGCCTCGGCGAAGATCTCAAACAAGCCGTTTCCCGAAGATGAGGAGGAGGATTACGGAATTGCCGTATGGGCCGGCATCCTGCCTTTGAAATCATCCTATACCGAACTCCAGGATGCGGACCGGCTGATCAACGGTGTAGAACCATCGGCGGCCGTGAAAGCATTGCAGGGAAAAACCTTTTAGGAGCCCGCGTGGCGGGCTCCTATGCCAGGGTAAAGGGCTCGTGCTCCGCTTCAAGCTGAAGCAGAGCCTTCTTCGTATCAAGCCCGCCGCCGAAGCCGGTCAGGTCGCCACCGCTGCCAATGACTCGATGACACGGAACGATAATCGGGATCGGGTTCCGTCCGTTCGCAGCACCCACGGCACGCACTGCCTTCGGTCGGCCGATGCGTTTGGCGATCTCACCGTAAGACGTGGTGACGCCGTATGGAATACGGCGAAGCTCTGCCAGCACGAGGAGCTGAAACTCGGTCCCGTTCAACCGTAACGGCAAATCGAATTCGTGGCGCGTGCCCTCGAAGTACTCAGCGAGCTGTCGAATCGCTTCTGCGAACGGTTGCTCGTCGTAGATCCAGTCGCCCTTCGGGTCGCGGCGCATCGTGCCTTCAGGAAACCCGATCATCGTCAGTGCATTGTCGTCACCGGCAAGCAGTAGTTCGCCGATTGGCGATTCGAAATAGCAGTAGTACATGATCTATCCTCCAGAGTCCGGTAATGAACTCCATAACAACAATGCAGCGTAAGCCCGCCATGGCCTCCATTCCTCCGACATGGCCGCCAGTTCATCGGGTCGAAGCCTGTCCTCACCTTCGCGGTCGAATGCGCGCAGCAGTCCCAGGTCCGATGCCGGGAACGCATCCGGGTTCTTCAATGCTCGCATCGCAACGTATTGGGCGGTCCAGTCACCGATTCCCTTGATCGCGGTCAATGTCGCACAAAATTCACCCGGGTCCTGTGACGGATCAAAACTCAACTCACCATTCACTACCGCCCTCGCGACGCGGCGTATTGTTTCGGCGCGAGCGCCAACAAGTCCCATGTTGTTAAAGCGCGCACGCATGAGCTTCTCCGGCGACGGAAACAGCCGGCCAAGACCGGCATCGCGGACGGCATCGCCGAAGTCGATCGCCACCGGCTCTCCATAGCGCTCCGCTAAACGGCCTGACACTGTGGTTGCCGCTTTGACCGATACTTGCTGCCCAAGAATTGCGCGAACCGTCAGCTCGAATCCATCCCATGAACCAGGAACACGAATACCCGAACGTTTGCTTAGCCGTGATCTCAGCTTCGAGTCTCTCTTCAGGACCTTATCGATATCGGTGACCGGCGCGTCAAGATCGAAGATCTCTCTGACTTTTTGCACAACCGAAAACAAATTTGCCGTATCAATGCCATACATCGTCAGCAGCAAGCTGCCATCATCCCCGTCGTGCCCGACTTCGATAATGCCGCTTTTTCCGCCAACGTTGACGGTCCTGAAGTATTTGTCCCCGAAAACCGTCTCGACGCGCGGAATCGCACGCCCGTGAAGAAATGTCATCAGTTGTGACCACTCAAACGGGCGTCGATAGGGAAGTCTGACGCCAAGGTACGAGGTCAGGCCTGCAGCTCGGGAATTTCGATCATTCCGTCGCAGGTCTCGCGGTGGGCGCTTGTAGGTTTTCTTGAATGCATCGTTAAAACGTCGAACACTGCCGTATCCGGAGGCGATTGCGATTTGCCGCATTGAGAGGTCTGTTTGATCGATCAGTCGTTTTGCGAAGTGCAAGCGCTGTGTATGCGCGACGGCAAGCGGGCTTGCGCCCAGATGCTGTGTGAAGAGGCGTCGAAGATGGCGGCTTGTGACGCCGAGGCGATCCGCGAGTCGCTCGATACTGCCATCGTCAAGCACTCCGCTGGCAATCAGCCGGAGACCCCGCCGCACGGTCGTCGATGTACCATGCCACGCGGGCGTACCTGGTGCGCATTCAGGCCGGCATCGCAAGCACGGCCGATAGCCTGCCTCGCCGGCTGCCGCAGCACTCGGGTAAAACGTAATATTCTCACTCTTCGGCGAGTTCGCCGGGCAAATGGGACGACAGTAAATACCGGTCGTCTTGACGCCGATAAAAAAATGTCCATCGAATCGCGCATCGCGCGACAGCCTGGCCCGTTCGAATATCTGATTTGCGTGCATCAACTGATCCCCGTTGCTGCCCAGTATAGACCGGGCAGCATCGGAAACTAGCCAGAATCGGACCTGTATGTTAAGGCCCGCCGCAGGAGCCCCTCCGTCGATTTTTCGAATGCCTCAAGCCGCATTTCTGCGGCCGGAGCCGCCTTGCTCGCTTATCCAACCCGCAAGATCCTCCGAACCACCTATGTGTTCGCCGTTTATGAAAACCTGCGGGTAAGTCGTGGCATCCGAAACCGCCCGCAATGTGCGATCGGTGTAGTCGCGATTCAGGACAAGTTCCTCGAATTCTATGCCGGTATCGCGCAACAGACTTTTTGCCATTGCGCAGTGGGCACAACCCGGCCGCGAAAACACGGTGACATCAAATGGCCTGCCCGCGGTGGGATCAAGATAATCGAGCATCGTATCGGCGTCTGACACATTGAACGGGTCGCCGGGTTCATCAGCTTCGATGAACATTTTCTCGACCACTCCGTCACGAACCAGCATCGAGTAGCGCCAGGAGCGCCTGCCGAAACCGAGGTCTTCCTTGTCGACCAGCAAACCCATGCCTTCCGAAAAATCGCCATTTCCGTCAGGCAGGAACCTGACCCGGACCGCATTCTGCGAGCGCTTCCACTCGTCCATGACGAACGCATCATTGACTGCAACACAGATAATCTCGTCGACGCCCCGCTCCGTGAACAAAGGTGCGAGCTGGTCATAGCGCGGCACATGTGAGGATGAGCACGTTGGAGTAAATGCGCCGGGCAATGAAAAGACAATTACAGACTTGCCGGCGAAAACCTCGTCCGTCGTCAAATCAACCCATTCGTGGTCATCACGAGTCTTGAACGTGACCTGCGGTACCTTTTTTCCTTCGATATTCTGAAACATGGTGTTCTCCATTTCCTGTCTGGGATCATGGACGAAGTTTACGGTTGATTGTATAATCAATAAAATTGATTAATTCGATCATTATATTCGATTTTTCCGATCTATGAAATTGCCCACGCTCAAACAATTGAGGTACTTCCTGGCCCTGACAGAAACGGGGCATTTTGGCCGCGCCGCCCAAAGCTGTTTTGTGTCGCAGTCGGCATTTTCCAGCGCTATTGGTGAGCTGGAAAGTCTTCTCGGCACCCGGCTGGTCGATCGTACGAACCGTTCCGTCACGATCACTGCGACCGGCCAGGATATCGCCGTTCAGGCGAGGCTCTGCCTACGGGACGTGCAGAGTCTAGTCGAAATGGCCAACGGAGAGCGCGAACCGCTGACAGGAGAGCTCAGACTCGGCGTTATTCCGACGATCGCGCCGTTCCTGTTGCCGAAAGCGCTGCCGGGTCTGAAACGCAAGTACCCGGCTCTGGACCTGTACCTGGTTGAAGATCAGACCGCGCGGATTTACGAACGACTCAAAAACGGCGAACTGGATGTAATTATGCTCGCCTTGCCCTGGGATATGCGCGGCGTCGAAATCGACACGCTTTTCAGGGACCGCTTTTGTCTCGCATACCGCGACGGCACCGACCGCGTCGACCCCGATAACTATCAATTCAGTCGACTGAATGCCGACAGCATACTGCTGCTCGAGGACGGCCACTGCCTGCGCGACCATGCGCTGGCGGCCTGCAAGATCCGAAACACGCAGAAAGTACGTCCTTTTGCCGCGAGCAGCCTGTTAACGCTCGTGGAGATGGTGGATGCAGATCTCGGCATAACGTTTCTGCCGGCAATGGCACGCGGAACGGCGTTGCTGCGCAACACGCGCGTGAAGCTCAGCGACATGAGCGAGCGTAGCTTTCGAACGATTGGCATGGCATGGCGAAAAGGCAGCAACCGCGGCGAAGAATTCAAACAACTGGGCGAGTTCTTTTCAGAATCGCATTACCGTAACCAGGAGAACGCAAGGTGAAACCTGAAACAACTGCGATACACATTCCGTCGAAGCAATACGATGGTGCAATCGCTCCCCCAATACATCTTTCGACGACTTTCGAGCACGGGGCGGCGAATGAACTGATTCACGGCTATCAGTATGTTCGCCACGCGAATCCGAACGTAAATGATCTGGAGGCACGGTTGGCTGCGCTGGAAGGTGGCATCGGCGCCGTCGCATTCTCGTCTGGAATGGCTGCCGGAATTGCGCTGCTGAATATTCTGCCGCATGACTCAACGATCGTGTTTCACGATACGATCTATTTCGACTTCCTCACATTCGGCCGCAAGCACCTTGGTGACTGGGGTCGTATTGCAAAGATCGTCGATTGCCGCGATGAAGGGGCTTTGCGTAGTGCGCTCGGTGAGGGTGCCGCATTGCTCTGGCTCGAGACGCCGACCAATCCGACGCTTGATCTGGTTGATATTGGAGCTGTCTCGAAAATAGCGTCCGAATATGGCGCTAAGACGCTCGTTGATGGCACGTTTGCCACCCCGGCTTTGCAGCGACCATTTGAACACGGTGCAGACTATGTGTTGCATTCAACCACCAAGTACATGGGTGGTCATAGTGATGTGCAAGGCGGCGCACTCGTTGTTCGTGACGATAAAACCGCGATTGAGTCGCTGCTCGCAATTCGCAAATTGACCGGTGGCGTTATGGCACCGTTCAATGCATGGCTGACGAGCCGCGGTCTGCAAACACTGCATTGTCGAATGGAGAAACACTGCAGCAACGCGTTGGCCATCGCGACGAAACTGGAGACTCATCCGGCCATCGAAAGAGTGCGATATCCGTCGTTGCCATCAGGCGCAGACTTTTCGATCGCGGGCCAACAGATGACAGCGGGTGGCGGTATGGTGTCATTCGATGTGAAAGGTGGGCGCGATGCCGCCCTCAGAATGGCCGCCGCATTGCGGCTGATTGTCAACGCAACCAGTCTGGGTGGAACGGAAAGCCTGATCGAGCACAGAGCATCGATCGAAGGCCCGGAAACCACTACGCCCGATAACTTGCTGCGTCTGTCAGTCGGCCTGGAGCACGTGGATGACCTGATCGAGGACATCGCGCAAGCCCTTCAGAGCGACTAGAAAATATGCGCGTACTTCACCAGCAACGCGACGACACAGGATCAGGTGTTCTGCGACCCAAAGAATCGACGGTTAACCCTGTGCATCCTGTGTCACCGGTTTGCATGTCGCCAGGTTTCGCAGTGGCGCTGACGACATAGCTGCTGCCAATCCCCGTTGCTCCGGCTGCAACAGTGATGACGTAGTGCCTATTGTCAGAGTAGGCGGTACCCGCATCCATCGCCAGCCTCAATCGCGACGTATCCGTTGTGTAGGTACCGTTAGTCCCGAAGAATCTTTCAAGATTGCTGGCGGCCCTGGTTAACGCGGTGTGTGCATCAGTACGATTGCTTTTCCTTACGCTTTGCATAAAAGACGGATACGCTATCAAAGTCAGCAACGCCAGGATAAGCAGCGTGACCATTATTTCGATCAAGGTAAATCCCGAATTACGGGGTCTGCCGAAAGCGTGTTTTGTCGATCTCGTCATCATGGTTGGTAATCACTCCTCCGGAACAAGTTCTTTCCAGAATAGCCGGCCGGTGTCATTACTACCGCCAACGATCGTATTGGTAACAGTGTGATCTCGTCCCAACGGAGACAATTGACCCGGCTCCGGAATCGATTCTATCTCTACGTCGTCGCCCCAGCCACCGACCTCTTCATCGCTATCGCCATCGCTGTCGCCGCTGCTATCGCCGTCGCTATCGCCGTCGCTGTCGCCGCCGCTATCGCTGTCGCTGTCTTCAACGTTAATGCCAGCGCTATAACTGTCGCCGTCACTGTCGCCGTCACTATCGCCGCTGCTGTCGCTACTGCCGTCGCTATCGCCGTCGCTATCGCCGTCGCTGTCGCCGCCGCTATCGCTGTCGCCATCGCTGTCACAACCGCCGTCGCTATCGCCACCGCTGTCGCTGTCGCTGTCGCTACTGCCGTCGCTATCGCCATCGCTGTCGCCGCTGCTATCGCTACTGCCGTCGCTATCGCCATCGCTGTCGCCACTGCTATCACTACTGCCGTCGCTATCGCCATCGCTGTCGCCACCGCTATTGCTGTCGCTATCGCCATCGCTGTCGCCGCTGCTATCACTATCGCCGTCGCTGTCGCTGTCGCAGCTACCATCGCTGTCGAAGTAGCCGCCGACGGGGTCGTCCGGATTTTCGACGAGAACCGGCGGAACCGGCAAAACTGTCGGAAGGTGATTGATCAGCACTGCATCCTGACCTGCACCGACCACGCCCGCCACCGGCCTGGACGCCAGACCGATGTCCTGATACTGGCCGACGACCCGGTCTTCGGCAACGTCGCCGATCACTCCGTCACCGTTGCCGTCCACATTGTCCTGTATGTCCAGCACATAGTCCGCATTGACGTCGACAATGGTCTTTCTTGGTGCTCCACCGGTCAGTGCATCGAGCTGCAAGAACCATTGTTCGCCCGTTGAAATCGTCGGATTGACCGCCATGAATGAAACACGACCGTCTCGTAGCATAAGATCCTGAATGACGCGTTCGCCTCGATTCAGTGACATCGCCCCCACGATCTCGGTTGGTGTCACCCAGCCACGGTGCGTTGACCAATTGGGGGTGTTCGCCGTGGCGACTCGCGTCATCCCACCCGACGAATGAATTCTGCTGTTTAACCGTTGTTGAACCAGGAGTGTCGAACTTATCGGTATACCGGTCTCCCAGCTATTGTCCCAAATGCCGTAGACGGCCTGGGTTGATTTGTCGACGCTGTCAGCCGCTTTCAGCAACTGACCGGTTCCGACATAAACCATGACACCACTATACGGATGGCGTCCGACTTCGGGCGCCGTCGTAATCGGCTGGCGTGCACCACCGCGCATGGCAGTCTGAAACAACGGCTGGCCGCTATAGGCCACTACCCAATCGGACGGCGTCGATGAACTCAGGTCGAACTTCCACAGGTTCCCGTTCAGGTCTCCGGCATAGGCGGTGTCAACCAGGCCGTCTCCGTCGCTATCGATCAGGGTCGGGCTGCTCAAGCCGTTAGCATCAAGGTCCGGTACGATGATCTCCCGAATCACGGCGCCAGTCTGGACATCGAGCAGGTACAGGGATGCCGCGCCGCTTGTACTCAAATAGCCGTTCGCGACCGCCACGGCCCACTGGCTATTCGCAAGTTTGACGATAGACGGGCGGCTGTAGCTGAATCCGAGATTGGCTGCGCCCGATGAGCCTTCATGAAACTCCCACAAGATCTTGGTGGCTGCCTCAGCCTCCGAGGCCGCACCAGGGCTGGTCACGTCCAGCGCAAAGTAGCCTTTGGCACCGGCACCGAGACCGCCGGCCAGCACACTGCGCCAGCTGCTGCCGAATTGCGCATCCTCCACGGTGAGGAAGCCGTCGACAAAATATTGGTGAACGTAGGGCCGTGCCGCCAGCTTGGGCAGATTGCGAATGACCATGGAAGGCACGTACGCGAATACCTCATAACCATTGCTCCCGTCGAAAGCGTGCAGCATGCCGTCATTGGCGCCAACATAGACGATTCCTGCACGACCGGCATTGGCGTCTGCGAACGCCAGGTAGTCATCGTAGCTGTATCCGGCCATCGGTTTGCCGACGTATACAGGTGTGGAATGGATAATGTCGCCCAGCACGCCGCTGCGCACGCGCAGACCGACCGCGCTTTCATTGCTCCGATCGCCGCGCACGTAGTCGAGAATGCTTGCCGAACCCACTTGTGCCTTCTGCGTGTCCGTAAGGTTCGCAAACTGAAACGGAATCGCGCGACCGAGACCATCGGTAGTAACAACACGCCGGCCGCTCATGAAATGCTGGCCGTCCAGCCCCAGCGCTGCACGCCAGTTCGGCGCGAGCACAGCCACTTGGCCGGAGGGAGAGACGGGCAACGCCAGCAGGTCTCCCTGGAACGTTTCATCATCGAACCACGGCGTATAAGCGACGATGTTGCCACGCGAGAAATTCCGGCCGCTCAGCGCTGGCGGCGCTATATAGCCCCACGGCTGGTTGTTCGCGACAAACAGCGCTGCCGCCAGAACGGCACCACCCAGCAACGAAATTATGACCGCCTGAGGCAAGAACCTCTTACCCTGGAACCTGAACTTCCGTGTCTCGATATCGATCATCATTTACTCCGCCGTTGTATAAATTGTCTGTACTACGCGAGCGCCTCCGCGACTGGACGCACCGCGGCCACTCACCCGAAATACATAACGTATGTCGGAGGCCGCACCGGCACCGACCGAAAGAGACCCGCCAGCCGTCCTGGCAGGACCCATGTATTCGATGATGTATTCCCTTAGGTCTTGCCCGCTGCCGGTGCGCACAGCCGGATAAGACTTCCAATCAACTGAATTAACGTTTATCTCACCAGCGACGTACATTCCGTCACTCTGGCTTGACCTGAAATTGGCTTTCGGGCCGCCGACAAAATTACGCTCAATCAGGCCCTCGGCCGCCACTACCGAGTCTTCCGCTCTCATCAGCGCTTCCGCCGTATGCTGACTGTTGTTGCCCATCGAGAGTTCGAGCGTTGAAGAGCGAGCGCCGATTACTATGATCAGCGTCATCACTAACAGCATGATGAGACTCACGAACAGGGCCAGCCCTTTTTGTTTCGACGGATTGTGTATTTTTGACATCTCGATCCTGCCCTTGATCCTAAGTCGGATTCCGTAAAGCAACCGTCACCGAATATTCGCGTCGGATCTGGCCGTCATCGACAGCCTGCTGTTGCGCATTATCAAAAAAGTAGGTCTGCGGCCCGGAACTAATGGCGTTACCGTTGGTAACAACGAGAAGGTGAATACGCACGGCAACGACGCGAGTCATGTCGAGGCCCGCGGTTTCCGGGGACAGCCAGCGATTTGCGACACCATTGTTGTCCGTGTCTTCGCCGAGATAGATCTGCATTTCCTCTACGCCACCAGTGACACGCTGACCGTTACACTCGAGATTGCCGTTCACAACCTGATAGGTATTCGTCACAACACCGCCAGCAGCCAGTACATAAGTACAATCTCTCGAGCCTTCATAACGCAATGCAATGCTGTCCCCTCCGATGGCAGCCTCACCATTGCTTGCGTTAATCACGTCGACCAAAGGTCCGGCATCCCAGTTACTGTTTCGGTAGCCGCTCATGCGGATATCCCGTGAGAGCTGGTCCAGGCCGAAGCGACCACTCGCACTGAGCCCCGAAAGCGCCGATTGAAGCCGGTTGGTCTCATCGGCGGATGACAGGAATGTAACCGCGCCGAGGATCAGGACACTCGTAATAACGAGAGTGACCATCAATTCAATGATCGTGAAGCCCCTGCTAGAGCCCGGATCCGGCCTGCGACACTTGCCTGAGATCATTGCCCAAGCTCCGATACCAGTACCAGTTGCTCGTCGCCGCTTTCCGCAGAATAAGGATCAGTCCAGGTAACCGTAACCGTCACCTGTGTTGTGGTGCCGATGTCTACCGTGGCGATCTGACCAGAGCCGCCTGGCAGGTGGGCCGAAAGCACGTTGCGCCACCGACTGAGGTCCGAGGCCGCCATCTGGCCGGTCCTGCAATTCGCAGCCAGACCATAACAATTGGTCGCATCCGGTGTCGGCTGAGCAAGTGTGATGCGGTAGTCGCCATCGGTAACGCCAGGAAGATTTGCGCGCATCGAGTCAATGACGTCGTAAGCCAAAATGGCCGCTTGAGATCTGAAATAACCGCCTTGCGTGTTTTGCATCGACGTCAATTGCAACAAGCCAAGACCCAGCACCCCGATGGACAGGATTACCATCGCAGTCAACGCTTCAATAATTGTGAAGCCCTTTGCATGCTTGATTGGCGTACTCATGATTCGATTGGGCGAATGCGCTAGCATGTCAAGGCTTCCCCGTCATGCGCCAGGTATTTCGATACGCTCCAGTGGCCGGAAGGATCCAGGACGACACCGCGGGCTTTGGCAACACCACGGTGATCGCACATCGTTAGCGTGCCTGCCATGTTGGCCACCGAAGTGCCGAGCGTGCCGCTCGGCCTGAAGCTTAGGAATCCGTCGACCGCTCCTACCGGCGTCAACGTCAGGTCATCGCGCAGGCCCGGATAAACGCGGATGAGTTCATCACCTGCATCGACGCTACCCAGATTTGCCACAGTGGCGTTGGCGAAAACGATCCAGCCATCGTCCCAACCCGTACCAGCGGCCGTGCAGCTCACGCCGTCGCTGCTTTTGCAGACAGACACGTATTTGACGCGCTTGATGGCCTCGCTCTTGGCCAGGTTCAGGGTCATTACCAGTTCATTGGTCGCACCTGTCATACGCTGGTTGTCCAGCACACCCTGAAAGCTCGGAACACCCCAAACAAGGATGACCGACCCAATCAACAGGGCGATCATCAATTCGAACAGGGTAAATCCCGAGTTTCTTCGATCTGCGACCAAGCAATTTCCCCTTGCGGGTTGTGCAAGTATTGAGAATGTCGGAAGATTTTTGCACGATTCCAGGCGATCGCGCGGGGATACTCGTCACATTTCGCATTGTATGGTTTGGTGCATCCGACGGACGGTCACTGCGAGCCGACCTACGGTATATTTCCGGACAAGCGCAGGCCTCTGGTTTATTTCAAGGCCTCTGTGCAAGCTGACATATTTTTACATAATCAAACTGAATCCAGGCAGGGGCTGGACTCTCGGCTTGTTGATTACCGCTCCAGACGAGTCTCTACTTCAAAAAGTTCTTCTAAAAGCCTGTACCACTCCGTGTACTTCTCGTCGACCCAACCCTGTAGTTCGGCAACACGAGTCTCCATCGCATCGACTTTGGGGCCCACTTCGTTATAGAACGCTACGGCCAAACTGTTCTGTTCCTGGGCCGTAATTCGGCTAAACTTGTAGTTGTCGTACTGGTTTCTTAGTGCATCATAGCTACCACGTGGCGCGCTGGATTTCGTCTCTTGCGCCCGTCTCGCGTCCTCCCTCTGATATTCGATGGTCTTGCGGCGGTATTCACGCCACAAATCGTAAATCGACGCGATTTCAGCGTGTAACGCCTGGAATTTCTCATCCACGGTATCCGTGATTACGTACTCGGTGCGCCGAATGCGATCGATTCGGTCGAGCATCGGATCGTTCTTTGCGGGCAGGCGACGAATCGTGAATATCCCTTCAGCCGTTGTGCCCAGATAATCGCCGAACGCGGACGGTGCAAGCTGACCGGCGTAGCGCAGCAAGGAAATCTCGACGATGTCTTTAAGTGTTTTATCGTTGAGCCGGGTGCGCGCAATCTGGAGATCTTCTGCAATTTCGTCGTAGAGCTTTTGATAACCCGGTACACGGGGCTCATTGTCGCGCTTCGCGTACTCATCGGTCACCACGCCAGCGAATACCTTGTCGAGCCACACGCGCCCGCTCGCATCTACAGCCCGGATCCTGAGTTCCAGAGAATCGCCATCAGATCGGACAATCGTACCGGACACCGTCAACTCCGCGGCATCATCAGGTCGGGGCACTACCCGTACCGCACCCCATACATTGGTCTGGACCAGTGTTTCACGCAGTACGAAGGGCAAAAACATCGCTTCGATCTCGCGAATTCGCGGAAATACTTTCGGGTCGAGGTGCAAAGTTCGATCCGCCGGCACGCCCGAATCGAAGACCGCAATGGACACATTGAGCGCCACAACGCGTCGCCCATTCGCCGCAGGTATCACGTCGGTCTCGGCGGGTGATAACTCCGCCGCCGAGAGTAGCAGCGGAACGCCCGTCAACAAGGTGACTGTCTGCAGCAGTAACAGTAAGCGAAACCTTGCTACGAGCGCGGTCACGGCACAATCTCACCTGTGCTGCATACACGCTTCTTGCTGAAAGTCTCGACACAGTTGAAGTCGGACGCCGGCCGATCGAATTTCGTGTAGAAGCGCCGCAGGGTGAATGGCAGCCGTGACGAACTCGACGACAGTGTTGTCACCACGCGCATGTCCTTGCCATCCTCGGAAACCGTGAAGCGGTGAGTGACTTGCAAGCCGTCGGGTAGCGTCAGATTTGAGACGAGCTGCTCGCCATCCCAACCGCAAATTTCGACGCCATAGGCATTATCTGTGTCCGTTGCGACACCGTCGTGGAATGCACACCACATCGCAAAGTCATCTTTTCTTTCGATGCTGATTTCGTGCTCATTCTGCGCGATCGTCAAGACGTCCAGACTCGTAATCTCGTCCGCCAGGTGCGCGAGCGCAAGTACCGCGGACATGTCCCTCTGCGACGGCCTTGCAACACCCGTGTTTCCAGGGCCTTGCAGGTCCGATGATATCCGGCTGAGTTTGTAATACATCTCGCGAAGCACCGCGTTAACATCATCGCCACGCGTGTAGTTTCGCTCCCACGAGCCACTGAAGTCAGCCGGCATAGTACCGTCAAAGCGCATCATCTCATCGTCGATCACAGGTTGCGGCGAACAAGCGGCGATCAAAGACAGGATGAGAATACTCTGCAATCGCAACATTGGTTCTATATGCCTCAGAATCTGCAATCGTTCACTACGCATTGGTTACGTCGCAAACCAGCGCCCCGAGAAGGAGCGCTGGCGTGTCGATCATATGGTGCCGGCACCAAGAGTCGAACTCGGGACCTACTGATTACAAATCAGTTGCTCTACCAACTGAGCTATGCCGGCGCTGGAAGTCGATCCGCAACTTTGTCGCGGGGGAGCGAATTATTCGCATTTTGCCCTGCCGTGGCAAGAACAAACGTCAACACCTAGCGTGCCTGTGGGCAGGTCGCCGAGTCTCGCAGCAGGACCTTTTCCTCGCCGTAACGCTCGATAATCTCGCCAGCGCCTTTGCCCGGCGGCAAAGCGATGTCGACGTAGAAAACCGTTCCGTCCCGGACACGGGGTGCAACGTCGGCGTTAAACCCGAGCGATTTGGCCTGTAACTCGATCCTCTCCGCGCTATCGAGATTTCCGAAGAGCCCCAGGGAGATTTTCAGCCCCTCATCTTCGGTCTCGACAGGATAAGCATCGCCAAGCCCACCGGCTTTCAGGGCGCTAAGCATGCGATTGCTTTCGTCCTTGCTCGGAATATTCCGGATTTGCACCCAGTGGCCGATAAAAATCTGCCCGGTTGCCGAACGCTGGCTGACGCGCATACCCTCACCGGCGTAACGGGTCTGGGCTGAATCGGCATCGTTACTGTCTTTGAATGGTCCGATCGACACACAGGAGCGGCCGACAACGGCAACGATATCTGAAGGCTCCCCGGAGCCCAGCACCGCACCAACACTTTCGATCAACCGCGCTTTCGGTGTTTGCGCTACTGACAACGGCGGCCCGAGATCGTTTTCGTCAACGACTTCAACCCCGGGTTCGTTCGGGTCCCGCGGAAACATTCCCCAGACGAAGTACAGAATGTTCGCGAGCAGTAGAATTAGCAGAATGTTCTTCAACGACGGCGTTCCAGCATCTGCACGAGCCCCTGCAAGACCAGGTTTGGCCGGTGCAACGGAGATTCATCGAGTGCCGATAGAATGCGCGACGCGTCACCCCCGGTCAAGACGAGGGTCGCATCGTCAACGCATGACCGCAACGTTCTAACTGCGCGCTCGACAGCACCCGTAACGCCGCCCAGCGCGCCACTGCCGATAGCGCCGCGCGAATTGTTGGCAAACATGGCGCTACCTTCATACGCCCCGGCGGCAGCCGGCCTGGTCAGCGGGATATCGCTGGTGTGCTGCGCCAGGGCCTCCGCCATCAATACGACACCAGGCAATATCTGCCCGCCGAGATGTCGCCCGTCATCATCAAGCGCGTCGATCGTGACGGCCGTACCGGCATCGACGACCAGGCAAGCCGACCGCAACTCGGTCCACGCACCTATCATTGCAACCCAGCGATCGACGCCCATACGACGTGGTTGCTTGTAACTGTTGGTGACACCGAATGCGGTGCGCCCGGTTTTCGCAAAATGGAGATCGCAACCACTATGCGCATGCACAATACCTGCAAGTCGTGTCGCGAATGTGGGACCGGCAACATTGCTTGCGATCGCGACATCAACGCCCCTCGGCAACCGTGAGGTCAGGGCGCTGAGGCCGTTTTCCCGAATTTTTTCTTGCGTGATTTTGCCTGTTCGATGAACTTCGCCGTTCTCGACGATCCCCCACTTCAGGCGGGTGTTGCCAACGTCAAGTACGAGCGCCCTCACTACCCGCGTTCCGGCCGGCTGACCTGCTTAACCGAGCCCGCGTGGATTTTCTGCGATCCCGAGGGGGTATCGACAAGCAACGCCCCATCATCGGCAATTCCGGCAGCAACACCGTTGACAAGGTCGTCTGCCGTATCAACGACAACCGCCTTCCCCTTCAACCAGTCGTACGCTTTGTACTGAACCGCAAACGACTCGAAGCCACTGGATTCGAATGTACGAAATGTCGACATCAGCGCTGCGACGACGATCGACGACAGGCGCTCGCGTGATGGCGGATTTGTCATGGCGCTGCTTAGACTTGTTGCCGAACTCGCCCAGTCCGACACAACATCTTCGTCCATGGGCGAGCGCAGATCGATGTTGATGCCGACGCCGGCAATCGCGGTAACATTGCCGTGGCCGCCGAAAAGCGTTTCTGTCAGGATTCCGCCAAGCTTGGATCCGCCGACCAGAAGATCATTCGGCCATTTCAACGCCAGTCCCGCGGCGCCCGCCTCTGACAACGCAGCAACGACGCCAGTGCCGAGGGCGAGTGTCAGCGCAGGCAATTTTGGCGGTACCTGTTGAAATTGATAGGCGAGAGACAGACACAGGCTGTCTCCCGGGGTCGAAATCCATTGTCTGTCGCGCCGGCCCCTTCCCGCTGTCTGGTGCCCGGCGATGACGACGCGAAACTTCCCGGGAGGTGGCGAAGATTGATCCTTGAGATACGTATTCGTCGAATCGATTCTGGAAAGCACCTCAATGCAGTCAAGATATTGCGCCGAATGCCCCATCAGCGACCGCCGAATCCGGGCAGCATCAAGATCCATCGTCATCGCCTGCCTGCCGCTTTCGACGAAAAAACATCAGTTTGGTGTTGCGGTGTTCGGTTCCGTCTCGCATGCGACGAATGTTGGGGCGGTGGCAGTACATGATCAGGACGGCCATCGCCACAGCGTAGATGAACAACGGCTGCTGTTCCGGCAACTCAACCACGGCCAGCCACGGCGGCAACGCAAGCGCCGCGACCATCGTCGACAAACCAACATAGCCGGTAATGACAAGCACCCACGCCCACACAAGTACCAAGGGCAAAATTAATTCGGGTCCGAGAATAATCAGGGTACCGACGAGCGTCGCCGCGCCCTTCCCACCGCGGAAATGATGATAGATCGGCCAGACATGGCCGGCGACGGCGGCGGCGGCGCTGCATATTGTCAACCAGGTGCGGGAAATTTCGGGATCTGTGGCCACGAAGGGTAGTTCGAGACCCGGAACAACGCCGGCGCCAATGACGCCTTTGCCAATGTCGATGATGATGACGCCCAACCCGAAACCAATGCCCTGAGTTCGCAATGCGTTGGTTCCACCCGCGTTACCACTGCCCATTTCACGAATATCAACACCGCCTCGCAACCTGCCAATAATCATCGATCCCATCAGCGAACCAATTAAATAGCTGATCAGAAACTTGCTGCCGAGCTCCAACATGCCGTCATGCCGTTTTTGCGCCAGTTGATGCACACATTGTAGCATCGGCCGGGAGCTTTCCGCGGCGACCACTATGAACACCTGTCCTGTTCCTCTTTTTATCAATCCGGCGGCCGGTCGCGGGCGTGCGGGTCGACGTCTGCCAACTATCGAGAAACTACTCGACGACGGCGGCATCGCAATTGACGTTCGACCCAGTGCTACGATCGGTGATATTGAGCGACAGATTCGGGCGGCTCTTGATGACGGCGCCGAAAGCATCATTGTCGCCGGAGGCGACGGCAGCGTTCACGAGGCAGTCAACGGCATGATGAATGCGAAGCATGCGGGCGCGCTCGGCCTGATCCCAATCGGTACAGGCAATGATTTTGCGAAGGCCGCCGGGATTCCACTGGATTGGCAAGCGGCGACGCGTTTGCTGGCCGATCGCATTGTGAGCGCATCACCGCCGCGCAAGATTGATGTCGGGCGTATGAACAGTCGATATTTCGCGAATGGCGCTGGTATTGGATTCGACGCCAAGGTGTCGCGTATTGCTCACGATTTCAGTTGGCCGATAGGTGACCTGGTCTACCTCGTCGCCGTATTCAAGGCTATGGCCGATGGAATCATAACGCCCGACATCAAGATCACGGCGAAAGACTTCTCCTGGGACGGGCCACTGACGCTCGCGAATATCAGTAACGGGGCATGGGTAGGCGGCATTTTTCATATCGCTCCGATGGCTGCCAACGATGATGGATTTCTTGACCTGGTGATCGCTGCGCCCGTGTCCGGGATGCAGATTCTGGGTTTGTTACCAAAACTGATCAGAGGCCGGCATCTCGATTCGCCCGACATAACGGTTGCCCGCGTGCGGTCGCTTGCCATAAGTACCTCGGCACCAGTCCCCTCGCACCTGGACGGCGAAGTTCAGCCGCTGGCGACTTCGTTCGAAGTCGACATTTTGCCGGCGGCTCTAACGCTGATTTAGGGCTGATTTGAGGGGCGCTTTGCGCCAAGATAGATCGCAAGCAACGCGATCACGGCGCCAAGCAATTCCGTACTTGTGACGGGGCGCGCGAAGAACAACACGTCCCAGGCGAAGCTCAATGTTGGCTGCAGCAACAACGCGAGACCTGCCTCTGTCGTCGATACTTTAGGCAAGCTGCTGGCGATCAATACCATGCCGAGGGCGTGCGACAAAAGTCCGTAGCCAAGCAGCCATCCGGCATCTTTCATCGTTGGTATGGCCAGTGATGCGCCTTCATACAGTGCGGCCAATGCGAGAATCGCCGCAACCGCCAACGACATGATCGCCACCTCGCGCAGCGGCAGGGGATCTTCGGCTTTTGCGCGCACGGCACGCATCGTCAATAAATAGCCCGCGTAGGCGACTGCCGTCAGCAATCCGAAAATTACACCCAGCCGGTAGTCCCGTGGCAGCTCGCGCCAGTCAAACCCGACAATCAGGCCCAGGCCGACCAGGGCGAGCGGAACTGCAAATACCTGTACTGGCCGTGGCGCTTGCCGGTACAGGACGATGCCGGCAAGCATCATCAGGAATACCTGGAAATTCGCGAGTAGCGTCGCCAGACCGGGACCAATGTAGTTGATACTGCGATGCCAGAACCATAAATCCAGCGCAAAGAAAACTGACGCGGCAAACAACATTGCCCACACTGTCCGCGACAATCGTAGCCGCTGCCGGGCCAGCAACAGATAAACGACGAGAGCCAGGCCACCAAACAACGCACGATAGACGCCACTTGTTGTCGGAGACACCGAAACGAGTTTTACCCAAACTGGCGACAAGCTGATCAGAGCTGCGCCGACAAACAATCTCAGGTGAGGGCTGCCCGGATATTTCAACTCAGTCAACCGGCCGTGTTTCGTCGACGCACTATGCTTGCGGGCGAAGCGGTTCGGTCAGTTTGAGTGTCAGACACTTGGCCGAACCGCCGGCCTTTAGAAACTCACCAAGTTCAATCTCGTGAACATTGAAGCCAGCCAGCATTAGTCTCGCTTTCAGCGGATCGGACGCCCTGTTCAGGAAAACCTGGTCGCCAATATTGACAGCGTTGCAAGCGAAGTGGCCCGCATCGAGCGTATCGACCACGATTCGCTTGTGCGGTGGAATCCGGGTTTCGATTGCGACACGAGATTCGAAGTCAAATGCGGGCGGGTGATACATGAGGAAACCGTCTGTCAAAGGACAGAGGCAGGTATCGATGTGATAGAAGCGCTCGTCGGTCAGGCGAATTGATACAACCTCGACGTCAAAGTAATTTCGAATCTCGTCGTGCGCCTCAATCTCAGTTCGAAATCCGTGGCCGGTCCATAACCACGTACCACTGCGATCGTGCAAACAATCGCCGGCGCCCTCGAAGCCGATTTTTTCGTCCAGATCCAGAAGATCAAAGCCATTATCGCGGAACCAGGACTTGAAATGCGGCTCCTCGGGACGTCGTTCATGCGGCATGAAATGACTGGCAATCGCTTTGTCGCCGTACACGACGCCAGCGTTCGCCGTAAAAACCATGTCCGGCAGGTCCGGTTGTGGGTCCATCGTTACGACGTCAGCATACTCACTGATTTCATCGTGCAACGTGTCCCACTGCCGCCGCGCGCGCTCGAGGCTCAAACCACCTTCGTTGCCCGCCATCCACGGATTGATCACGTAGTCCACGGTAAAAAAGTCAGGCGGACACATCAAGATTTTTTCGTTTGTACTGCTCATTCGGTTCTCACGAAGTCAATCCTCACTCTTATTCGCGGTGCGGGAGATGAACTTCCGCAAGCATGCAGCGAACACTGCCACCTGCGGAACTTTCAATGTTGTCAATTGACACACTCAGGATACCGCCGTTTGCTCTCAACTTCGCCAACTGCTCATCGTCGAGCGAGTCCAGCGCCTGTTGCGACATTGCGATCAAACGCTTTCCCGCGACCGAACGGAGTTCAAGCATATTGCCTGCGAAAGCGTGGAGTTGATCATAGTTGAGGGCGATGATTTCGTGCCCGGTTTCGTTCAATCTTTGCAGGACTGCCTGTCGCTGTTCCGAACGTGCGATCGCCTCATCGCAAATTACGGCGATGCGCTCGCCGATGTTCATTAGTACGTTGGTGTGATAGATCGGCACACCGTCACGATCCACCGCATCAAATGCCACGACGTCATAAGCCATTCGCTGCGCAAAATCGCAAAGCACATCGAGTCGAGTACGCGATGAAAGACACGCGTAGACGACACGATTCGCGCGATCCAGAACCATGCTGCCGGTTCCCTCAAGGTAATGCTCATTGGCCTCGTGTTGTGACAGATCAATGACTTCACTCACGTGAAAGTTATGTTCGCGATCGATACGTTCGACGATGTCGATACGCCTCTCCGTACGCCGGTTTGGCGCCTCCATCGGATACAGGACAACCCGCCCGTCCGCATGAAAACTGACCCAGTTATTTGGAAAAATCGAATCCGGCGTGTGTGGCTCGGCCGTATCGTCGATGACGATGACTTCGACTTCGTGATCTCGAAGTTTGCCGACAAGACTGTCGAACTCGTTGAGAGCAGCTTTGTGCTGCTCCGCCGGAGTCGCCGAGGTCCTGCCCTGAAACCGATTCGAACCGGCCGTCAGCGGATTGCTTTCGAAGCCCGCCGGGCGAATCATCAGTACACAGGACGCAAGTTGTGATTCTGCTGCGGTCATTCTAGAGTCAGGGTCGTAAAAGTCAGTCGCGGAGCTTTCTCCCGATCCGATCAGTATACAAGCCCCTGAATATCGGTGTGATAATGGCCTCAACTTTGAATCGATGCATGCGATACGCAATCAGGAATCCCGCCTGGATTCTCTTCACCTGGTTTGGTATGACCGCGGGCATATCATTGCTCGCAACTCCCGTTCGGTTTACGGCGACCACAATAACGCGTCCGATTGCGCTTGACGTCGGACGAGTGGTGTTTTTGGCCTTGAACAAGGCCGAACTGATGGCACTTGTTCTGCTCTTGATTGTGGTTCGGGTGTCCGGGAGGAGCCGTTCAATGTGGGTCGTTTGCGGCACGCTGGCGCTGATCCTGGTTGCGCAGTCGGCCTGGCTTCTACCGGAACTCGCCGCGAGGACACAAATGATCATTGATGGGCAGCAACTACCGCATTCCTGGGCCCACGCTATTTATTCGACGTTGGAGCTCGCCAAGCTTGCCATCCTGTTGGCAACTGGTTTTGTTGCATTGTCCGGGCAACAAAAGTCCGATTTTTCTTCTTGAGCGACCAGCGAGGATAAGCACCCCATGCCATTCGTGATCCTGATGTACGCCATTCAGATCGGCCTGATCGTTCATGTATTGAAGACCGGACGACAACTTTACTGGGTCTTTATCCTGATTATCGCTCCAGGTATTGGTGCGCTCGCTTACCTCATCGTCGAGATCTTGCCCGGATTGCAGAACAACGCGCGCGCCAGGCGAACTATACGTGGTGTCAGAAAAACGCTCAATCCGGGAGGCGAGCTTCGCCGCCGGCAGATCGAACACCGATTGTCCGGAAGTGTCGATGCTGCGCGGCATCTCGCAACTGAACTCATGGACAAGGGGCGCTACGGCGAGGCAGTCAATCAGTACCGCTCAGCGCTGACCGGCATTTATGAGCATGACCCGGACTTGCTGCTTAGCCTCGCCACAGCTCAATTCGGCGATGCCGATGCGGCAGGCAGTAAGGAAACCCTGGACACGCTCAAGGAGAAGAATCCGGAGTTTCGCTCGGCCGAAGGACATCTTTTGTACGCCAGGGTATTGGAAGAACTCGATTACCTCGCGCAGGCGGAGGAAGAATATTCGACACTGGCAGCCTACTACCCGGGTGTCGAAGCCCGCGTACGCTACGCTCAGTTGCTTGAGCGAGTCGACAAGGAGGATCTGGCACGTCAGGAATATGCCGATATTCTCGCGGCCGCTGAGCTTGCGCCGCGGCACTTTCGAAGCGCACAGAAAAAATGGCTCGCCGAGGCGAAAAGTGGCGCGGCAAGACTCAGCTAATCGCGCGGTCCATCCACGGCGCGATAAACGGTTTCCGAGTTTTGATCGAACATGATCGAATGCACTTTATCGCTGCGGCGCTCGGTTGCCTGCCAATCCTTGCCGAGGTCCGTTCCGAGTCTGACAGCGGGCCTGCTTTTCATCGCGTTGAACCATCTGCGTAGCTCCGGAAATCGATCAATATCGTTGCCGAGGCTGCGATATGGTATTAGCCAGGGAAATGCAGCCATGTCGGCGATGGAATAGTCGCCGGCGATAAACTCACGATCACGCAGCCTTACATCCATGACCGCCAGCAAGCGGTCATACTCGTTTGAAAAACGATCGTGCGCATAGGGCACCGGCTCTTTCGCATAGTTCACGAAATGGCTCAGTTGTCCGGCCGTCGGACCCAGACCGCCGGCCTGCCAGAATAGCCACTGAAGAACCTCGTTTCGACCGGCGATATCCGGCGGCAGAAATCGCCCGGCCTTCTGGGCAAGGTACATAAGGATTGCACCGCCCTCGAATACCGAAATCCCGGTGTCGTGGTCAACAATGGCGGGCATGCGATTGTTCGGACTAATCTTCAGAAACGCCGAATCGAACTGGTCGCCATTGCCAATGTCCACGGCTATAGGTTTGTAGTCCAGGGCACACTCCTCGAGCATGATCGACACCTTGCGCCCGTTTGGCGTCGGCCAGTAATAGAGATCAATCAATTCCACTCTCTCATGGTATGTTTGGCTGCGGCAAAAGCGACCTACAGTATAGTAGGAGCCCGCAAAAAAAAGCCCCGCTCATTGAGCGGGGCTTTCTCAGTCCTAATGACTGGCGTCCGAAGACATCGGTTTATTACATCTCGTATCTCAGGCGCAGGTACCAGAAGGCACCGTTGAAGCCAAACGGGCTGAACTGGCTGTAGCGGTTACCGACACCACCGGCAGCACCCGGATTCTCTTCCGGCACTACGTCCGTCACATTCTGGATGCCAAGAACAACCGTCATGCTGTCGTTGAAGGAGTATGCACCCTCGAGGTCCAGCAGGCTTTCGCCGCTGTAGACGTTACCGTCCTCTGAATCCCACCAGTCGTCGAAATAGCTGATGCGAGCGAGAAAGCGCCAGTTATTCGTGGAGTGATTGGCCGTGAGATTCCAACGGGTTTCCGGCAGGCCTTCCTCGATCTGACGAATACGAGCAGCATCCACCGTGTCACCAGCGCTCACAACCTTGGTACTCGTCGTGTTGAACGCCAGGCTCAGGTCTGTATTGCCTGCGGCCCAGTCAATCGGGTAGGTAGCAACAACGTCGATGCCTTCGGTTTCCGTGTTGAAATCGTTCGTGAAGAAACGGAAGTTCTGCAAGTTGGCGGCGCTGGTCACTCCTTCTCCGATCAGGTCGTCGATTTCTTGCTGCGACAGTTGGAACAATTGAGACAGGTTCAGGCGATCGTCTACATCGACCTTGAAGAAGTCAACCGTAACATCAAGATTGCCAAGGTTGAAGAACACACCGGCCGTCATATTCAGTGACTCTTCCGGCTGCAGCGCCTTGCCGCCACGAAGCCCGGCGACCGCACTTGTCGACGGAATCGTACCGTTGTTTACGAGGTCGTTCAGTACGAAATCGAACTCGGTCGAGACGTTAAACGCATTTGACTGACCTGGCGTCGGAGCCTTGAAGCCCGTGCCAACCGTTGCGCGAAGTCCGAACGAATCCGTCATCCGCCAGTTAGCTGCGAGCTTGAAGTTGGTCGTCGTACCGAAGTCATCAAAGTCTTCGTAACGAACCGCAGCGCCAAGCAGCAAGCTGTCGGTCGGCTCCCATTCACCATCGACATACAGCGCTTTATTTCGACGTGAGAAACTACCGCCCGCGATGTTGCTGAATCCCGGGAAACCATTCGATGCGGCACTAAAGCCCTGGTCGGCGTAGAAACCGATATCGAAGGATTCTTCCTGGCCAACTTTCACGTCAAATGTTTCCTTCCGGTACTCGACACCGAACGCGATGTTCGTGTTGTCGGTGGGCGAATAACCGAAATCGATGTTGTACATGTTCTCAAGCTGGATGTAAGCACCCGGATCGAAGAACGTCGGCGTTGCCGGACCAAGCGATGCGTTGACCGTATTGTAAATGAAGAAATCTACTTCGTTACGGCCCGCCCCAACGCTGACGTCCCAGCGCAGCCCATTGCTCATCTCGCCGCGCACACCTGCCGTGCCTGCGAGATCGTTCAGATCACCGCCGAAGCGTGGCGTAAAGCCGCCCGGGAACATGGCGTTGAAGGAGAAGCAGTTCGAATCGCCGAGAATCGTGTTCAGTTGATCGCGGTTTGGATCATTCGGATCCGAGATCGACGGGTTGGAACCGGTATAGGCGAAATCATCTCCCTGGACACTGGTTACACTCGGGACGAATGCGCAGGACCCGGGTACTGAACCCTGTAGGTCACCGACCAGTCGAACACCAACACTTTCCGGCTCGTTTTCGAAGCCAGGATCCGCTACACCGTCCGTGTAGTTCGGATTGGCCAATGTCGTGGCGAATACGGCACCACGCGTATCGGGATTACGAAAATAGAAGCCGCCGTCGACGGATTTTGACACGAAGTTACCGTGAGCGTATGCCTCCATTCCGTTGCCGAGTTCCAGGCCAAGATTTAACCAGAGCTTGAGGTCGTCGGTAATCTTGGGCGAACCCCAGATCTGTGCCGGGTTGGCTACAGCTGTGTTGCCGCCGGCGATCAATGCCGCGGCGTCCTCTCGCTGTATGGAACGATCGGTATCACCGGTTTCGCCATATTCCAAACTGAAGTTGGCAAAGCCTGCATCCGTCAGCGGCAAGCCTATGTTGGCAGAGACGCTGTACTGGTCACCATCACCTTCCTGGTACTGACCGTACTTGACCTCGACAATGCCACCCTCGGAAGCGTCCTTGAGGATGAAGTTCAAAACGCCGGCAATGGCGTCCGAACCGTATTGAGCCGCCGCGCCGTCACGAAGTACTTCGACCTGCTTCAGTGCGATTGCCGGGATGGTGGCAATATCCGGGCCCTGTGAGCCGTTCGAAACGCCGTTACCGAGCCAGTTAATAACCGCCGCGCGATGGCGACGTTTACCGTTGATCAACACCAAAGTGTGATCGGGCGCCAAACCACGCAGGTTCGCAGGGCGAACGATCGTGGCCGCGTCACTGATCGGCTGCATATTGACGTTGTAGGAAGGAACTATATTCCGTATCAGGTTTGAAAGGTCGGTATCGCCCTGGTTCGTGAAAAAATCACCCGAAAGCACGTCGATCGGCGCCGGGGACTCGTTAACAGATCGAGCCCTGGCACGCGTGCCTGTGGTAATGATTTCTTCGATTTCCTCTTGCGCAAAAGTCTGTTGCGGAACTGCAACAGTCAGTGGCACAACCAGAGTCAGCAAAAACCCCCTGAAGATGCTGAACTTACTTTCCACGTTTATTCTCCTGTTGGTGAATGCCCATGCAGTAAAAGCTGTGACACGAAAACGGCAAGGCCGTTCATTACGTTTGCGTATTTCGCGCGCCCCTACTCGGACTTGGTATTACGTTGCTTAATAACTACAAGTAGCCGGCACACTATTCTATTTTGGAATAACAGAGTCAAGGCTTTTCGTCAACTATGGACTTTGGTCGCACTTGCCTGCCGGGGTCGTATCCGTCGCTGATTTCCGTCCCGCCAGTAAGGTACAGGTTTTTCGCCCTGAAACGATCCAGGGCCGCCGCGTCCGGAGTCGAGAAATAACGTCCATCACCCGGCGATTGGGGCTCTCCGGGGACGGTTTTTCCGCGAGCCAGTTCGCTTACAGCGTCGGCCAGTATCACGCAGCCGCCAACGTACAGGCGCAGCACGTTGGCCAGGTAGGACTCGGCGGGCCGGGTTCGGGTGCGACTGATATTGATGATGGGCCCGGTATCGATGCCGCTATCGACAATCCAATGTAAGGTCGCGCCCAATTCCGGTTCCCCGTTGAGCATCGCCCAAAAGCTCGCCATCACCCCCTGATAGTGCGGCAGGATTCCGGAATGCAGATTCAGGACCCCGTGGCGGGGAACGGCAATCGCGTCATTTCCGAGGATCCTGCGATACCGCACGGACACGATCAGGTCCGGATTAGTCTCGCGCAGGACGTCGAGGCCCTCTGGAGAATTAGGTGCGGCCAAATCGGCAGCGCGACGCAACTCAGCCGCTACATCGTTGTCCGCCAGAAATTGCTCGCACAGTCCCGCATCGACCCTGGCAAGTTGCTCAAGTGCAGCGGGCGGTCTGGACCGGGGTTCCAGGGTTCCCGACATCAATACCCTAAATCGATGCCCCGGCAATAGACCGATCAGGCGGTTCAGGGCGTCAAGGCTCGCGATGTCCCGGTGACCCAGCAGGAGTATGTTCATGATCGCGCTCCGCCTGCCCGTAACCTGACGAGCTTATTCGCCGCTTTGCCGAGCCGATCGAATCATTGCGACTGGTTCTGTAACTTCTGTTGCGTATCTGTTTATGAGACTATTTTCGCGAATCTGTTTCACATAGCAAGTTTTTTGTACGGCTGAAGAATTGGAGTTGAGTCGAATGTCAGCAACGTTTGATTTTTCCGGACGCCAGGTTTTCGTGTTTGGCGGTACCAGTGGCATCAATCTGGGCATAGCGCGATGCTTCGCGAGAGCGGGCGCCCAAGTCGCTGTGGCAAGCCGATCTCAGGACAAAGTCGACGGCGCGGTGGCGGAACTCGGCGATCTCGGGTCCGACGCTCGCGGCTATTCTCTCGATGTGCGTGACGTAGATGCCGTAAAAAGCGCTCTCGAACAACACGCGGGCGAAGCCGGAGAGATTGATGTTCTTGTGTCCGGTGCCGCCGGTAACTTTCCGGCATTCGCCAACGACATGTCGCCGAATGGCTTCAAGTCGGTGGTCGACATCGACTTGCTCGGTTCCTTCCACGTGCTGCAATCATCGTTTCCGTACCTTAAAAAACCGGGCGCTTCGGTCATTAATATCTCGGCGCCCCAGGCATTCCTGGCGATGCCAATGCAAAGTCACGTATGTGCAGCAAAAGCCGGCGTCGACATGTTGACTCGAACGCTGGCCCTCGAGTGGGGCCCCGCCGGTATTCGCGTCAACAGTATTTCGCCGGGTCCAATCGCCGATACCGAGGGCATGCGACGGCTGGCGCCAACTGAAGATATTCTCGAAAAAACCAAACGAAGTGTTCCGCTGCAACGCCTCGGACAAGCCAGTGAAATCGGCGACGCCGCCATGTTCCTGGCGTCCGATGCCGGCGCCTATATCAGTGGTGTCGTATTGCCGGTTGACGGTGGCTGGTCTGTCGCGGGTGCCAGTGCGGCCGCACTCGCGATGACGCAAGAGCGCATGTGACGACCCATACCGCCGACAGAAGTTCCAGACGAAAAAGTAGTAACCCTCTCGCAACCAGATGGCCGTAACGGGCATCTAAGCATCATGTAGTTCGCAAATAGGCGAGCACGCATGAAAAGCATTCTGTAGGAGGGTTCGCTTGGGCAGGCACTCTTTCTTCAGTTTCTGGTGATATGAAGTGATTAAGGAGAGGGTCTATGAATAGGTCAGTCATAACAACGGGCGTTGCTGCCCTGGTTTTTTTCGGTCTGGGTGTATCGACGTCTGCCGTTGCTGCATCACCGAGCCAGTTCGACGATAGCGCAATCTCGGTGTCGTTCGCGGATCTGAATATCCAGAACGTCGCTGGCGCACGAGTACTCTACACGCGTCTGAAGCGCGCTACGGAAACCGTGTGCGATCTCGAGTCCTATCGTGAATCGGGTTCCCTGTCACGGGTTGCGCAAGCACGGCAATGCTACGCAGAAACGCTCGATGAGGCTGTCGCAAGAATCGATAGCGAAGCGCTACAAAAGATCCACGCAGGCTGATATTTCCTATCTGAATTGAAATTCGCTTGGGCACAAAAAAGGCCGCAGTCATACGACTGCGGCCTTCTCGTGTATAGAGCCTGGCAGTGTCCTACTCTCACATGGGGAGACCCCACACTACCATCGGCGCAGAGCGTTTTCACTTCCGAGTTCGAAATGGAATCGGGTGGTTCCCGCTCGCTATTG
>CAYLTW010000017.1:0-35385 GCA_964386735.1 uncultured Woeseiaceae bacterium | reverse complement strand
TGAACAGCAACGAGATTCTCGAGGCGCTGCAGGAACCGCTGCAGGGCATCGTCGGCGTGACCAAGGAGGCACTCGAGCAAACACCGCCCGAACTCGGCGCCGACGTCGCCGAACGCGGCATCGTACTGACCGGCGGCGGCGCGATGCTTCGCGATATCGACAAACTGCTAATGGAAGAAACCGGCTTGCCCGTAGTTATAGCTGACGACCCGCTGACCTGTGTCGCACGAGGCGGTGGCCGCGTGATCGAATTAATCGACGAACACGGTCCGGCAGTTTTCGGCCTGGGGTGATCGATCAGCGGCGCCTGGATTTAGGACACGCTGCTGATTTGACACGTCCGCCATGGTCGCTTCCCTAAGCCCCAAAACCAACCCCGCAAGAATTCCGGCACTTGGCGTTCGGGCTCTCGCGCTGTTGTCGCTGAGCCTGTTGCTCATGTTTCTGGATCACCGGGACAACCATTTATACGCAGTTCGCAATACTATCAGCGCCGCGGTCTATCCGATGCGTGCGGTTGTTGCTGCGCCATCACGATTCTGGGAGTGGGCCCGGGAGCGCAGCCAGTCGCGCGAGAAAATGCGGCTTGAGAATTCGAGGCTACAGGCGGAGAGGTTGCTAACTGCCGCTCGTCTGCAGCGATTTTCGGCGCTGGAAGCGGAAAACATGAGGTTGCGTGCATTGCTCGATGCCCGCCGGCAGGTACCGGACGAAGTCCGGGTCGTCGAAATCATGTCGGTGGATGCAAACCCGTTCAAACACAATATCGTTCTCGACATCGGCAGCAGCGAAGGCGTCTATGACGGTCAGGCCATCATCGATGCCGATGGCGTCATTGGCCAGGTCATGCTGGTGGGCCCGATGACGGCCAACGCAATTTTGATCAGCGACCCGGGCCACGCCTTGCTTGTCGAGGTCAACCGCAACGGCCTTAGAACCGTTGCCTATGGCACCGGTGAATTCGGTCGCCTGGATCTCCCGGGACTGCCGAATAACGCCGATATTCGAGCTGGCGACCTGCTTGTGACTTCGGGATTGAGCGGCTCGTTCCCGGCCGGCTATCCGGTGGCCGTTGTCGACAACGTGAATCGCATTCCGCAAGAAGCGTTCGCAGATGTAAGCGCTACACCAACCGCTGCACTCGACAAGGTGCGTGAAGTCATGCTGATCTGGTCACCGCGACGCACGGACGACGCGTCGGCAAAGGCCGTCGACAATGAATAGGAATCGCGGCGCGCGCCACTTGCCCGTTATCGTCAGCATTGTTATCGCGCTTATGTTGACGATGATGCCCCTGCCGGACTCGGTTTCGGCATTTCGACCCGACTGGGTCGCGTTGATATTGATTTTCTGGACGATGAGCATGCCACGCAGCTACAGCGTTGGCGTCGCCTGGATCGTCGGGTTATTTGTTGACGTCACCCAGGGCACGTTACTCGGACAACACGCATTGGCACTGTGTGCGATCGCCTATATCGCCGTGAAATTTCATCTGCTTATGCGCGTATTTCCGTTACTTCAACTCACGGCAACAATCTTCGCATTGCTCGCGCTATACCAGTTCCTGTTGTTCTGGATTAACGGCGTCTCTGGCGTAAACGCGCCGGCCGTAAGCTACTGGGGTCCTGTCCTGACCGGCGCCCTGATCTGGCCATTCCTTTACACGTTCATGTCGGGCGTACGATACCGCGTACAACTGGGTAGCTGACATGAGTCTCCTGTCGCCCATTCGGGATCACCACTTCGAACGCCAATTGTTTTTTTCGCGCGTCGTTTTTTCAACGAGTGTATCCGTGTTGCTCCTGGGCGTTGTTGTTGCACGCCTGTTCCAGCTTCAGGTTGTGGACTATGAACATTTCGCGAAGCGGTCGCAGGGCAATCGCGTGCGCATCGAGGCGGTACCTCCCATACGCGGACTCGTATTCGATCGCCAGGGACGCGTTCTTGCAGAGAACCTGCCTGCCTACCAACTGGAATTGATCCCCGAGCAGGTAGAGGACATCGATGAAACTCTGTCGCGGCTGGTAACACTGAATCTTGTGGAGGCAGCCGATGTGTCGCGGTTGAAAAAACTGATCGCGAACAGCCTGCGATTCAAGCCGGTGACTTTGCGACTACGGCTCAGTGATGAGGAGATAGCGAGCTTCGCGATTCAACGCCCACGGTTCCCCGGCGTTGATTTCAGGCCGCGCCTGGTCCGGCATTACCCATTTGGTATCGCGGCCGCACACGCGGTCGGATACGTAGGAGCGATGTCCGAGAACGACCTCAAAAACCTCGACCCGGCTCGCTACGCAGGCACCGGCATTACGGGAAAAACCGGTATCGAACAGAGTTTCGAATCCAGTCTCCACGGTGACTCCGGCTACCGTCATGTCGTCACCAATGCGCGCGGTCGGGTCTTGCCCGCGGACTCGCTAAACATCCTCGATTCCCTGCCTGCCGACGCGTCGCCCGCGCCGGGTTCCAACGTGTACCTTAGCATCGACCTCGACCTGCAGAAGATTGCCAGCCAGGCCCTCGAGGGACGCCGCGGCGCCGTTGTCGCGATCGACCCATGGAGCGGAGAAGTGCTGGCGTTGGTCAGCGCGCCGTCATTTGATCCGAACTCGTTCGCGGTCGGGATGACGATTGCGCAGTACGCGGAGCTGCAGGGGAATCCCGACAAACCACTCTTCAATCGCGCCGTGCGCGGCACGTACCCGCCAGGGTCGACGATCAAACCCATGCTGGCGCTCGCCGCGCTCGAAACGGGCGCGACAAACCTGACGCGCAAGAACGTCTGCATCGGTTACTTCATGTTGCCTAACTCGACGCATCGATACCGCGACTGGAAGCCACAGGGACATGGCGAGGTCGACCTGATTGACGCAATCACGCAGTCATGCGACGTGTACTTTTACGATCTCAGCGTCAAGGTCGGCATCGACAACATGCATCACTATCTGGACCAGTTTGGCCTCGGCCAGCGAACCGGCGTGGATGTCGCAGGTGAGAGAGCCGGCATTAACCCCTCGCGTGAGTGGAAACAAAAGGCGTTTTCTAATCCTTCGGACCAACGCTGGTATAACGGCGAAACCGTCATCGCATCGATAGGCCAGGGCTATATGCTAGCCTCGCCGCTGCAATTGGCCAGTGCCGCGGCGACGCTTGCCACACGCGGCGTGCGCTACCGGCCGCACCTCGTGGCCGCGTGGGAGGATCCGCTCACTGGCGAGCGAACGCTGGTGAAACCTGAGCGTATTGAGAAGGTCGAAATAGAAAACGAGTTTTACTGGGACAGCGTTTTAGGCGCGATGAACCAGGTCATGCAGGGACCGCGCGGCACAGCACGGGCGGCTGGTGCCCGTGCCCAGTACAAGATGGCCGGCAAGAGCGGCACGTCACAGGTAATCTCGATCGCGCAAGATGCGGAGTACGATGAGGAGGAAATCGACGAACGCCTGCGCGACCATGCTCTGTTCATCGCATTCGCGCCGCTCGACAGTCCGCAGATAGCGGTAGCCGTCATCGTCGAGAATGGCAGCAGCGGAAGTCGTACGGCAGCCCCGATTGCACGCGCCCTCATGGACCAGTACCTCGGGTACAACGATGCGACTCACTGACACGCATCGGCTCGTCACTCGCAAGGCAGAGCCCCTGTCCGATTTCACGCGACATATGCGTGAGTTCCATATCGACGGGCCGTTGCTCGGTGGTCTGCTGCTGATCAGCGCGTTCGGAATGGCCGTTCTTTACAGCGCAGTCGGCGAAAGCATGAGCCTTGCCCTCAATCAATTGATTCGCCTCGGCGTGGCGCTCGTCGGCATGCTGGCTATCGCGCAAATGCCGCCCGATCTCTTGCGCCGCTGGACGCCGTGGGGCTACCTGGCCGGCCTCATTCTTCTGATTCTCGTGTTGACCACAGGCGATGTGGGCCAGGGCGCACGACGCTGGCTTGACCTCGGAATTCGCTTTCAGCCTTCTGAAATAATGAAGCTCGCGGTGCCAATGATGGCGGCCTGGTACCTGCATGACCGCTCAATACCGCCAAGACCGGGGCACCTCCTGATAATCGCGACGATTATTGCCATACCGACGATTCTGATTGCGCGTCAGCCGGATCTTGGCACCGCGCTGCTGATCGCCGCATCCGGCATCATCGTGATCGTACTCGCCGGGCTGTCGTTTCGACTGATGATCGCGCTGGGCGTCATGGCTGTGCCGGGCGCACTGCTGCTGTGGACCTTCATGCAGGACTACCAGAAGCAGCGCGTGATAACGCTCCTCAACCCGGACAGCGACCCGCTCGGCGCCGGCTACAACATAATTCAGTCGAAGATCGCGATCGGTTCCGGCGGGATGTTCGGCAAGGGCTGGACCAACGGCTCGCAGGCACAACTGGAGTTTTTGCCCGAGCGCGATACTGATTTTATCTTCGCTGTTATTGGCGAGGAATTTGGCCTGTTGGGGGTTCTGGCCTTGCTCGGCCTGTATATGTTTGTGATCGGACGCGGCCTGTATATTGCGACGCAAGCACGCGACACCTTTTCGCGCCTGCTGGCCGGCTCGATCAGCCTGACTTTTTTTGTTTACGTGTTCGTCAACACCGCGATGGTCACGGGACTCGTGCCCGTCGTCGGTATCCCGCTGCCGCTCGTCAGCTTCGGCGGAACGTCAATGGTGACGCTCATGGCGGGATTCGGTATTCTGATGTCGATTCACTCGCACCGGAAACTCCTGCCTCACTGATGAAACCACGCAATCTCGCCGGCGTCCTCGTTCTTCTATTTTTCAGTGCTGCCGCCATTGCCGCCGAAAAGCAGCCTCTCGTCAACGTCGATGTCAAACAGGCTGAAGTTGCCTCATTCATCGACGAGATGGTCAGCCAGCACGATTTTGATCGCGAGCAGCTGCAATCGGTACTTCGCGCTGCCGTGGTCAGGCAATCCATTCTCGATGCGATCGCCAGACCCGCCGAGAAAACGCTGACCTGGGCCGAGTACCGCAAGATTTTCATCACGCCTGAGCGCATACAGGCGGGCGCGGAATTCTGGCGCGAAAATTGCGAGACTTTGGCAAGGATTAGTGCATCGTCCGGCGTACCTGAAGAAATCCTCATCGGCATCATCGGTGTCGAGACCTACTTCGGCCGTATCACGGGCGGCTACCGGGTCCTGGATGCCCTGGCGACGCTCGCATTCAATTATCCACCGCGATCGAAATTTTTTCGTAAAGAACTCAAACAATACCTGTTGCTCGTTCGGGACGAAGGCATGCAGGCAACCGACGCCACCGGATCTTACGCGGGCGCCATGGGCAGGCCGCAATTCATGCCCTCAAGTTATCGCGCCTATGCCGTCGATTCGACGGGTGATGGCAAGCGCGACATCTGGAACAACTGGGCTGATGTGGCGGGCAGTATCGCAAACTATTTCAATGTGCATGGTTGGCGAACAGGTGAGGAAGTCACGACGCAGGCGACGCTGGGCGGATCGTGGACGGGACCCGTTCCGAAACCCGAAAATACGCTGAAGCCAGCTGATACCGTGATGTCGCTGAGCCACAAAGGCGTCATGTTTGCAACGGACCTGCCTGACGACAGCAAGGGCCAGCTCCTGACTTACGAAGGCAACGGCGGCACCGAGTATTGGGTGGGCTTTCACAATTTTTTTGTTATTACTCGCTACAACCGAAGCGTGATGTATGCACTGGCCGTGCATCAGCTGGGTCAGGAAGTTGCATTGGAATTCAATGACAATACGGGTTGAGACGCAACGCGCGCTTGCAAGCGTCGTCGTACTCGCGCTGCTTGCCGCCTGTGGCAGCAGCGGTGTAAGAGACAGTGCGCCGAGCGGCAGCGTATCCATTCCAGACTTGCCCGGAGACGCGATACCGAGACTCGAAGCCCGCAGCCGATATGGCAATGGCCCGCATTACGAAGTTCTCGGGAAGCACTACACAGTTATGGCGTCGGGCTCCGGGTACTCCGAGCACGGCGTCGCAAGCTGGTACGGCAAGAAATTTCATGGCCGGCTGACGTCCAATCGAGAACCCTACGATATGTACGCGATGACAGCGGCGCACAAAACACTGCCACTGCCGACCTATGTTCGGGTACGCAATTTAGGCAACAACAAGAGCATCATCGTTCGCGTCAATGACCGCGGTCCATTCGTACACAATCGAATCATTGACTTGTCCTACGTGGCGGCACTCAAACTGGACATGGTGCGCACTGGCACGAGCCTCGTCGAAGTCACAGCCATCACCTTTGACGATCCGCCCGCGAGCCACGGTACGGGCGCCCCCGCTCCCGCAGGAGCCCGCCGTGCGGACGATCCCCGACCCGCGATCCAGAACAAGATCTACGTACAAGTCGGCGCATTCGGCAGCCGCGAAAATGCCGAGCGCCGCAGCGAAGCTCTGACCGCGGCGCACATTGGCAATGTGTACATCCATGCCGACACCCGCGTCAGCCCGACACTCTACCGGGTGCGCATCGGACCGATCCACGACGTCATTCAGTACGATGTCATCGTCGAGGAACTCGAGAACATCGGAATCCCGGACCCGTACCTGATCACCGAACTCCCGTAGGAGCCCGCCATGCGGGCGATCCCGAGGCCGCGACTTATGTGCAACGAATAACCCCAAACCGATATTGGGGCGTATACTTCGCGATGTGTGATCATTCTCAAATCCGACATCCCTTCAAGAATTGAACTGGATGACCCAATGAGAAAGTGATGCTCACCGTAAGGTTACACATGATGAATATCAGATACGCATTTTACGTCGTTGCTCTTTTTCTCGTTGCTTGTCTGGACGACTCTGTCCAGACGAAAGACTCAAATACGATACAAGAATCAGTCACTCCAGAAGAAACACTGGTGTACGCTGATCGAGAAGTACGTCAGTGTGAGTCAGATGGGATGTCACCCGAAGCAAGCGCACAAATACTCATTAACGCGGGAATAGACGTACTTCAATCCACTTGCGGCATTCGAACTGGCGTTGAATATCCAGCGGTGTGCGGCGGCGGAACTGCCGACATTTTGGTGCATGAAATTCGCAGCGTTAATCTACCTGACGCTGAGCAGTTGGGTTTTCTGGAGATTAGTACGCTAATTGACGAAGCGGCGGGTACCAGCTACGAACTGCTTAACTGCGCTAATCGGTTCCCGGGCGAATGACCGAAAGCCGCGTTATTCACATCGGCTTTCTGATTTACCCTGTCGTCACTCAACTGGACGCGACTAGGCCGGCCCGGAGCTGGGGGCTAAAGTACGCGCGATCTTCGAGAGCGTTGCAGTAACAATCCAAGTTCGCCGCTGAGGCGATAAAGGGAGCATTGTGAGCCTGATAAGTCCAGACAACGATTTTGCGCTTATGGCCATGCTGTTCGCCATCGCTGGCGCGGCATTCCTGGCGGAGAAGACCCGCATTGGCTCGCATTTGACAGGCGCACCGATCGCGATATTGGTGGCGATCGCGGCAGCGAACCTGCGCCTGATCCCGCACTCCGCGCCGGCCTACGATTTCGTCTTCAGCTATTTCGTGCCGGTGCTCATTCCGCTGTTCCTCTTCAAGGCCGACCTGAGGAAGATGCTGTTCGAGACGACGCGCATGACGATCGCATTCCTGGTCGCGAGTCTTGGCACAATCGCCGGAGTGATCGTCGCGGTGGGCCTGTTAGACCTTGGTTCTCTTGCGCCCGCGGCCAACATCGACCCTGCAATGCGAGAGGCAAGTATCGCGGGCCTGTTTGCGTCGACCTATATCGGCGGCTCCGTTAACTATGCGGCGCTTGGTGAGATCACGGGCCTGCGCGGCGATGCTTCGTTCTTTTCGGCGGCCACGGCGACGGACAACCTGTTCAGCGCTTTGTTCCTTAGCGTGCTCGCTTTGCTTCCGGGCCTGAACTGGCTGGCAAGTCGTTTCACTCAACACGAGCACGGCGAAAAACAAGTCGAGGAAATCACGACCGAACCAATCACTGCTGCGAGTTTGACGTTGGCGACGGCGGCCGCTATCAGCTTCGTCGCAATTGGCGATGCGATTACCGGCGCTATCGAAATGCCAAGCCTTCGCTACGCGATCATTACGGTACTCGTGCTCGTCGCGGCAACGGCTTTTCCGCGCTGGATGGAGCGCTTGCGCGGCGCTTTCGAGCTCGGGGTCGGGCTCGCATTCGTGTTCTTCGTCGCGATCGCGGCCGGCGCCAACATTGTCGCGATGGTAAATATTGCTCCGCTCCTGATTGTGCTGGTTGTGATCCTGCTTGGCGTTCACTTGCTGGTGCTGCTGAGTCTCGGTCGCCTGTTGCGGCTGACCCTGCCCGAACTCATCATTGCATCGAACGCGGCAGTGCTGGGCGCGACGACCGCGCCGGCATTGGCGGCGGCACGCGGCTGGCACGACCTCGTCACTCCCGGCGTCCTGGTCGGTGTCCTCGGCTACGCGTTGGGCACTTTTATCGGCACCGCGATATTCCATCTCTGGGGCCTGTTCTAAACGGCAGAAATAGCTTAATCCGTTTACAATACGCGTCCTCTTTCTTTGCTTGCCGGGTACCCATGCGCGCTCGTAACTCATTTCTGTTTTCGTTTTTGCTTCTAAGTCTGCTGGCGGCGGGTGTTTCTACGGCCCAGTTACGCCCAATTCCGGCGCCGCCCATCATCGGCGCGAAGAGCTACCTGATGATCGACAGCCAGACCGGGCATGTCCTGGCATCGCATCAGGCTAATGACCGGCTTGCGCCCGCGAGCCTGACCAAACTGATGACGGCGTATGTGGTCTTTCATGCCCTCGAGCAGCAGCAAATCCAACTTAGCGACAACGTCACGGTCAGCGAAAAGGCCTGGCGAACGCCCGGCTCACGAATGTTCATCGAGGTTGGCAAGCAAGTGTCGATCCAGAACCTGCTCCTCGGCATGATCGTGCAATCCGGCAATGACGCGAGCGTTGCCCTGGCAGAAAAAGTGGCCGGCACGGAGTCCGTGTTTGCGGATCTGATGAATCAATACGCGCAGACGATCGGCATGGCGTCGAGCCACTTCATGAATTCGACCGGACTGCCGCACGACGATCACTACTCCACGGCGCGGGACCTGGCGACGCTGGCGCGCGCAATCATCGAAGAGTTTCCGGAGTACTACAAGTGGTATTCAGTGAAGGAATTCACGTTTAACGACATCAAGCAGCCGAATCGTAATAATCTGCTGTGGCGTGATCCGTCTGTCGACGGAATGAAAACCGGTCATACCGACGCGGCGGGCTATTGCCTCATTTCATCAGCGGAGCGCGACGGCATGCGCATTATCGCTGTTGTGTTGGGAACATCGAGCACCAAGGCCAGGATCGATGGCAGCCAGGCGCTTATCAACTACGGCTTCACGTTTTTCGAGACGCGTCTCATCTATTCTGCCGGCCAGGAAGTTACGGTAGCACGCGTTTGGAAGTCGGCCAATGAGTACACGTCGCTCGGTGTTCTCGAAGACCTGTACATAACGATTCCGCGTGGTTCTTACGACTCGCTGGAGATGATTCGCAAAGTGCCGGCCGCCCTTGAGGCGCCCATCGCACTAGGTCAGCCTGTCGCTGAAATCGTCGTGACTCTGAATGGAGAAAACATGGCGACCGAATCACTGCGCGCGCTCAACGACAACCCGCAGGGATCGTTATGGCAGCAAGTCCGTGACGGCATCAGCCTTTGGTTCGAATAAATCCGACGGGAGTCCCCGAGGAATGAATGACGACACGCTGTTGGAGTTTCCGTGCGAGTTCCCAATCAAGATGATGGGACGGGACACGCCGGAGTTTCATGCGATGGCACGCAAACTTGTCGAAAAACATGCGGGGCCGCTCGACGACAGCACGATCCGATCCGCGGTCAGCCGCAACGGTCGCTTCGTCTCTATCACTGTAACGATCAATGCATTCAGTCAGCAACAGCTTGACGATATCTATCGCGAAGTTACTGCCAACGACGACGTACTGATGGCTTTATGAGCGGTATCACACTTCGCAATCTTGGCCCGCGGGATTACGAACCTGTCTGGCGCGCAATGCAAAGGTTTACTGACTCGCGCGACGCCGATACGTCCGACGAAATCTGGTTTACCGAGCACAATCCCGTCTTCACACTCGGCGTTAGCGCCAGCCGCGATCATTTGCTCGCGCCTGGCGATATCCCTGTCGTACAGATTGATCGTGGCGGCCAGGTGACCTACCACGGACCCGGGCAGCTAATGATTTACCCTTTGCTCGATCTCAGGCGCGCCGGCATCGGGATACGGCCGCTGGTGACGGCACTTGAGCAAAGTGTCGTTGACCTTGCTGCGGACTACGGCATCGAAGCTGAAAGTCGTCGCGACGCTCCCGGTGTGTATGTCGATGGCGTCAAACTGGCCAGTATTGGCCTGCGTGTTCGTCGCGGCGCGAGTTTTCACGGTATGGCGCTGAATGTCGACGTCGACCTTGAGCCGTTCTCACGTATAAATCCCTGCGGTTTCTCGGATCTCAAGGTAACGGATCTGGCCCATCTTGGCGGCGAACGCGAACTCGAGCGCGTACAACAGAATCTGTTACCTCACTTTCTGCGACGCATCGGTTTCGCCGACATCGCAACGATCATTGGTCCCGCCGAATTGCCCCGGCTCAGCGCCGATTGAGTTCCTCAAGGCGTTGCGGTGTCCCGACGTCCTCCCAGGCTCCGTCATACACACTGCCGCTAAGCCGTGACGCCTCGGCCGCGCTTCGCAGCATTGGCGCCAGCGGAAACCGACCCGGCGCGCAGTTCGCGAAAAACCCCGGGCGGTAAAGAGCAATGCCGCTGAATGTGAGGGACGGCGTCTCGCTGTTTGCTATACGCCCGCCAACGAGATCGAAATCGGCACGTTTCTTGTGCGCCGGTTTGGGCACGAGTACCAGGTGGCCGTCCGCATCGTCATCGAGTGTGGTCGGCAAGGGCATGTCTGTGAACACGTCGGCATTGACGACCAGGAACGGCACCTTACCGAGCAACGGCAGTGCCCGACGGATGCCGCCGCCGGTCTCCAGAATGTTCTCACCTTCGGGACTGTAGACAACCGAGAGCCCGTATCGCTGACCTGACCCGACGCGGTCGACAATTTGCTCGCCGAGCCAGCCGAGATTGATGACCACGGTATCGATGCCCGCCGCTTTGAGGCTATCGAGGTGGCGCTCGAGCAAGCTTTGTCCATCGACGTCAAGCAGCGCTTTTGGCTGCGAATCGGTGATCGGACGCATGCGTTCGCCGCGGCCTGCCGCGAGGATCATTGCGATCATGTCTCACCCTCCAGCAAGGGCAGGCAACGTTCATTGATGATATCTACGAGGAAGCCCAATTCTTCGTAACGTGGTCCAAGTTCGACTATGTAGGACAAAGTGCGCGGGATATCCCCCAGATACCCGGGTTTATTGTCACGCTGATTCAGTCGCGCGAAAATACCCGCAGCTTTGAGATGCCGTTGCACACCCATGAGCTCGAAGTAGCGGATGAATTGCTCCATTCCCACCTGCGCGTGCACTTCCGGGGCAAGGTTTTCATAGAATGTACCGGCCCAGTCAAGGACACGCTCCGCCGGCCAGCGGATGTAGCAATCCTTGAGCAAAGAGACGAGATCGTAGGTGAACGCGCCTTCGACCGCATCCTGAAAATCGAGAATGCCGGGACTATGTTCTGAAGTGAACATCAGGTTTCGCGAATGGTAGTCGCGATGTACGAATACCTGAGGTTGGTCGAGTGCATTTCGGATCAGTAGCAAACAGGTATCGCGCCAACGCAATTCCTCACTTGTCGAAAACTCGATGCCAAGCTGCGCTCCGCACAGCCACTCATGAAACAAGGAAAGCTCGAACTCAAGCAAAGCGGCATCGTAGGGGGGCAGCATTGATTGATAGGCTGCGCCACGCGACTGAATGACGTTGAGCGTTGCGATCGCGTCATCGTACAATTGATCTGCGCCGTCACCATTAGCACGCAGGTGTTCAAGATATCGCGTCGCGCCCAGATCCGTTAGTAACAGGAAGCCGTTTTCGAGATCCGCCGCAATGATCCGCGGCGCGTTTAGTCGCATTGCCTCGAGATAGCCTGCTATTCGCACGAACGGCAGACAGTCTTCCTGCGCGGGGGGCGCGTCCATAACAATGAAACTTCTCCGCGAGGATTGCAGTCGAAAATAGCGGCGAAAACTCGCATCCGCGGACGCCGGCGTCAAATCGTCGACTGTCAGGTCGTCGATGAGCTCAAGCCATCGTCTGAGTTCAGCCAGCCGACTGTCGGTCGAAACTTCAGGGTCGCTGATCGCTATTCTCCGTAACGCGTTGAAGCACCTACAAAACTATGCGAAGGTAACAAATAGTAATGCCTGATAACATCCCGGTTTCATCAGCCCCGGTGTCACAATCAGTTCACCCAGAATCTTGTCTTCGAAACACCTGATATTTGCCGGCTTTTTGCTCGGCGTGTCTGCTGCGCACGGTGTGGAGCCGCTCGCCTGTCAGAACACGCTCGGCACGCAATTGACCGAGCGCGTGCAGCCTACGCGGGAACAGCTGGCGAACGAGCAGACGATTGAACTGACCGCCGGAGAATTCAAGGCACAGCTCAGCGATGCGCCGATGGCATTGATGACGGGGGGCGTCTTGCTGCGCCGTGGCGACAAACTGGCTGGCGCCGACAGCGCAATCTTTGACCCGGACGATCGTGCCCTGCGCCTGGACGGCAACGTTCGATACGAGGACCCAGGCACGCAGATCGTTAGCGACTCAGCTGAATTCTCCTATGATTCCGGACGTATCGTGTTCACCGGGGCCGAATTTTCTCTGGGTAGCAGCAACGCAAGAGGCTCCGCCGACAAACTTCTGATCAATCAGCAAGGGCAGCTCCAACTCGACAATGTCAGCTATACGACCTGCCCGCCTGGCTCAATGGACTGGGAATTACAAGCCGGGGACATCGATCTCGACACACGACAAGGCGTCGGCACCGCACGAAACATAAAGCTGCGCTTCAAAAACGTACCGATTCTATATGCGCCGTACATTTCCTTTCCGATTAGCGACGCGCGTAAATCTGGCGTGCTGACGCCCCAGATTGGCAGTTCCGGACGCAGCGGCAACGAAATCCGTGTGCCTTACTACTGGAACATTGCGCCAAATTACGACGCGACGATTTCACCCCGGCTATTGACAGAGCGCGGAGTCCAGCTTCAAACCGAGTTTCGCTACCTGTCCGAGACCAGTGACGGCGTCGCTATAGCACAATACCTGCCCAACGATGACCTGATCAATCGTTCCCGATACCTGCTAAGTCTCGATCATCAGACCGTGTTCCGAAATGGCTGGCGCAACGAAATAGATTTTCGCAAGGTGTCCGACACCAAGTATTTTGAAGATCTGGGCGGATCCCTCAGCCTGACGAGCATTACGCATCTAAACCGGAGTATCAGCTTCGACTGGCAAAGCGACAACATGTCGTTCTTCGGACGAGTACAGGAATATCAGACGCTCGACGACGCCATCCTGCCCACGGAAGATCCGTATCAACGGATTCCGCAGCTCCTGTTCAATGGCTATTGGCCCAGCACGTTTCTCGGGCTCTCGGCGGGCATCAACGGCGAAATCGTGAATTTCGAACGGGATGTCGGCGTAACCGGCTGGCGGCTGAACGTGTCGCCGCAACTCGAATTGCCGATCGGCCGTCCCGGGTGGTTTATAAAACCCGCTATCGCCTTTGACTACACCCAATACAAGCTGGAAAACACACTACCCGGGCAACAAACGGACCCGAGTCGGTCATTGCCGATCACCAGTCTGGATATGGGCCTGATTTTCGAACGCACGATGGCTGGCTCGAAAGGATCACGACGCGTTCAAACAATCGAACCACGACTCTTGTATGTGCGCATTCCGCATCGCAACCAGGATGGTCTGCCCGTTTTCGACACGATCACGCCGGACCTCAACCTCATCCAGCTGTTTCGCAAGAACCGCTTTCTTGGCATTGACCGCATCGGGGATACCGACCAGATTAGTCTGGGTGTGACCTCTCGCTTGCTTGACGTCTCGACCGGGGAGGAACTTGCTTCTGTAGCAATCGGCCAGACGCGCTACCTCAGCGATCGACAGGTCACCCTGCCAGGCGCAGTGCCAGATACGTTCGAATCGTCGGACTACATCGCCGAAGTGCGATTCCTGTTGTACGAGAACCTGAATTTCGACGTCGGTCATCAATGGGGCTCCGGCGCCAATGCGACGACCAAGTCGGAGGCTCGACTGCAATACCGCCCCGCGAACAACAAGATCCTGAACCTGGCCTACCGCTTCCGCCGTGACTCGCTTGAGCAGGGCGACCTGTCCTGGGCGTGGCCGCTGAGCAATAAATGGAATTTTGTTGGTCGATACAATTTCTCATTTCGCGACGACGAGGTACTCGAACAGTTTTTCGGACTCGAGTACGAGAGTTGTTGCTGGGGTCTCAGGCTCGTAACGCGGCGCTTTATCTCGACCCGCGACGGAACTCGCGACTCGTCCTTCGGTCTGCAACTGGTATTGAAGGGAATGACGAGTGTTGGCACTGCCGCCGACAAACTCCTTGAACGTGGTATTCTTGGCTATTCTGCAGACCTCCGGTAAGAAATAGTGTTTAAAATTAAAGGCTTGTGCGCGATAATCGTGCTATCGGCTGCGCCGTTGCTTGCGGCGGACGAACTCTCGGAAACCGGCGAATTTATCGATGGCGTCGCCGCGATCGTCAATGACGGCATCGTTCTTAAGAGTCAGTATTTTGAGATGCTTGACATGATCAAGAAGCAAGCCAAGACCGAAGGCTGGCCGTTACCGCCCGAAGACATATTGCAGGAGCAGGTTCTCGAGCGCGTGATTCTGACTGAAATTCAGTTACAGCGCGCCGACAGAATCGGCTTGAGTACATCGGATGAGACAGTAAATGAGGTTATATCCGACGTCGCGGCAAAGCGCGGCATCGCATTTGAGGACCTGCCCCGGGTAATGACCGAAGAGGGCATCGACTATCAGGATTTTCGCCGCAATATGCGTGAGGATATTACGCTGCAACAACTCAGGCGCATCGAAGTCCAGCGGCGTATCGAAGTGTCACCACGCGAAATTCAGAACTGTCTCGCTGATCTCGAAGATAATGTTGTCGTAAATTCCGACTATAACTTGTCGCACATACTGTTGCCGCTACCCGAATCCGCATCCGCCTCGCAGATCGAGGACATCGTCAACATAGCGCAAGACATTTACGAACGCGCAACCGATGCAGCGGACTTTCGTGAACTCGCCGTGCGTTTTTCCGGCGGCCCGACCGCGCTGCAGGGTGGCGCACTTGGTTGGCTAAAGGGCGACCAGGTGCCCACCGTGTTCACCGACATACTCGCGCCGCTGTCAGCCGGCGATATATCAAAGCCATTCCGCACGTCTTCGAGCATTCATATTGTGAAGGTGAACGACATGCGCCGTGCCGTAGAACGTAGCGAAGAGAAACAGGTCAATGCACGGCACATCCTGGTAATGCCGAACGAAATTATCGATGACGAAACTGCAAGACAGCAACTGATGGACGCCCATCAACGCATCATCGACGGCGAGGATTTTGGCGAACTTGCGAAGTTGTTGTCGGACGATCCAGGCTCTGCAAATACCGGCGGCGATTTGGGCTGGGCCGGGCCGAATATGTTCGTGGGGGAGTTCCAGGAAGCCGTCGATAAACTCGAAGTCGGTGAAATGAGTGAGCCTTTTCGCAGTCCGTTCGGGTGGCATATCGTTCAAGTCCTTGATCGTCGAACCTATGACAATACCGAAGACCTCAAGGAACAAAACTGCGTCGCACGAATCCGCAACGGCAAAATGGATGACGAAACCCAGCTATGGATGCGTCAAATGCGGGACGAGGCCTACGTCGACATCCGGATGTGACTTGCAGCATTAAGCCGATTGTCATAACCGCCGGGGATCCGGCCGGCATCGGACCGGAGCTTTGCCTGGCCGTTGCAGCCGCGCGAGATCACCCTGACTTTGTTGTCGTGTCCGATTCACGATTGCTGCAAGCGCGCGCCGCGCAGCTCAATATCGACGTTCAGCTCCGCGCTGTATCGAGCGATGAATTGACCGCGTGGCAGCCAGTGGCAGGCGAGCTGACAGTCCTGGACCTGCCCTTCCCTGCCGCCGTCGAGTGCGGCAGCCCGGACCCGGCAAACGCGAGCACATTACTGGACGGACTTAAGATGGCCGCACAGGGTTGCGTTGATGGGCACTTTGCGGCACTCGTAACAGCACCACTTGCCAAACACGTCATCAACGACGGGGGAATTCCATTCACGGGGCACACTGAATTCCTGGCCGAAATCACCGGCTCGAACCTGCCCGTGATGTTGCTGGTCGCCGGTCAATTGAGGGTTGCCCTGGCCACTACCCACTTGCCGCTTCGCGACGTGCCGGATTACCTGAGTCGATCCGGTGTGCGCCAGGTACTGTCGATTCTGCATGCCGACCTTCAGTCGCAATTTGGGATCGCCGACCCGGAAATAGTTGTGTGTGGCCTGAATCCGCATGCCGGAGAGAACGGTCACCTGGGCCATGAAGACGAGGACATCATCGCACCAGTCGTTCGAGAACTGCGGGAACGCGGCGTCAATGTGCGTGGCCCGATGCCGGCCGATACGGCATTCACACCGGCAGCGGGCAAGCACGACGCCATCCTGGCGATGTATCACGACCAGGGCCTGCCGGTTCTGAAGTACGCCGGCTTTGGACGTGCCGTTAATGTCACGCTGGGGCTACCGATAATTCGCACATCCGTCGATCACGGCACCGCCTTCGACCTCGCGGGTACCGGTGAGGCCGACACCGGAAGCCTTCGCGCGGCGATTGAGTTGGCTCGCGAAATCGCCGGGCTGACATGAACAGGCACCGTCCACGAAAACGATTCGGACAACACTTTTTGACGGACCCCGGCGTTGTCGACGCGATTGTAAACGCCATCGCAGTACGGGAAGAGGACGTGATCGTCGAAATCGGTCCCGGAACCGGCGTGATCACTGTACCCATCGCAAAATGCAGCGGGACTTTGCACGCTATCGAACTCGATCGTGATCTCGCAGCAAAACTCCGCAGGCGCTTCGCCGACGATGAGCACGTGACGATTCACGAGGCCGACGCATTGTCTTTCGACTTTCCGGCGCTCGGCAACTCACTGCGAATCGTTGGCAATCTCCCCTACAACATTTCGACACCGCTGATGTTTCATCTTCTCAGGCAGCGCGATGTCATTGCTGACATGCATTTCATGCTGCAAAAGGAAGTGGTTAATCGAATGGTCGCGAAGCCCGGTAGCAAGGCCTTCGGCCGCCTGACTATCATGCTCGGCTGCTACCTCGATATTGAGGCGTTGTTCGACGTCGACCGGCAGGCGTTCAAGCCGCCGCCTGCAGTCACCTCCGCAGTCGTTCGGCTTCGTCCCTTGCCCGCTTCCCGCGTCCATGTCGACGATAGTCAGTTCCTCTCAAGCCTGGTTGCGACGGCTTTTAGTCAGCGCCGGAAGACGCTGCGCAACGCTCTTCGCAACCACGCATCAGAAGAAGACCTCATTTCACTCGACATCGACCCGGCCTTGCGCCCGGAAAACGTTGCAATACCTGATTGGGTGGCCCTGGCGAATCGTCTGGGTCCGAAAAACAATCCGACGAGCGCTCGAAGTCGATAGAATAGCGCCTATCGCCGCCAATCACCCCAGAGCACACAATGGAAGAAAAGATCTGCGACATCAGGATTCAGGTCGTGACCAGCTACATCGATGATCAGTCCGAGCCGGACTCCGATCGATACGTGTTTGCGTACACGATTACGATCTCGAACGATGGCGAGGTGGCGGCCAAATTGATCAGCCGCCACTGGATTATTACAGACGCCAACGGCAAGGTTCAGGAAGTGAGCGGCGATGGTGTTGTCGGTGAGCAGCCGCATTTGCGGCCCGGCGAGGAATTTCGCTATTCCAGCGGAGCCGTTCTTGAGACGCCCGTTGGCGCCATGCAAGGCCTTTATCGAATGGAGACCGAGAACGGCGTCAATTTTGACGCACCGATCGCGCCGTTCACGCTCGCCGTTCCAGGCCTGCTCCACTGAGATATTGGTGACGGTATGGCGACGTATGCGATCGGGGATTTGCAGGGTTGCTACGACCCGCTCCGCCGCCTGCTCGATGCAATCGATTTCGAACCGGATCGCGATACGCTGTGGCTAACCGGCGATCTCGTCAATCGGGGACCGAAATCTCTGAAAGTCGTACGCTTCGTACGCAGCCTGGGCGTCAGCGCCATTACAGTTCTTGGCAACCATGATCTGCACTTGCTGGCGCTCGCCACCGATGCCGTCGACTTCGGCAAGCACTTCGAGACACTCGAGAAATTATTGCAGGCGCACGATTGTGATGAACTCATCGACTGGTTACGCCACCGGCCGCTCGCGCACTACAGCAAGGACTTCGATACGCTGCTGGTTCATGCCGGCACCCACCCGAAATGGTCAGTCAGAAAGACGCTGGCCCGCGCGGCCGAAGTTGAGAACGCACTTCAGGGCGACAGATACAAAACGGTCCTTGCAAAAATTTACGGCAACACGCCAAGAAAATGGTCCGGAGAATTGAAAGGCCATCGGCGACTCCGGTTTATCATCAACACTTTCACCCGCATGCGTATGCTGACTCGTAGCATGGGTCTGAATTTTGCCCACACGGGCTCGCCCTGGAGCGCCCGCAAGGAGTTGTGTCCGTGGTTTGAGTTCGAACCACGCGCAGTCGGTGACACGCGTGTCGTCTTTGGACACTGGTCGTCGCTGGGACTGGTCGTATTGCCAGATCTGATCAGCCTTGATACCGGCTGTGTCTGGGGACGACAATTGACCGCAGTTCGAATTGATACGCGCATTCCTCGCGTCTTTCAGGTTAACGGGCAATAGAGCCCGCCGACGTATGAGGTTTGAGGACAACAGGGAATTCGCGCAAAAACTCGATGAGCGGGACCCACTCGGTGCTTTTCGCAGGCAATTCAATTTTCCGCGCGAGCGCGATGGCCGTACACCGGTCTACCTGTGCGGGAATTCGCTGGGCCTGCAACCCAAACTTGCTGCGCAGTACGTGAACGAAGAACTCGACAGTTGGGCCAACTACGCTGTCGACGGTCACTTTCACTCGACCCGGCCGTGGTTAAGCTACCATCGGCGCGCATCGAAAGGATTTGCCGAATTAACAGGTTCGAAATCGTCCGAAGTGATCGCCATGAATACGCTGACGGTAAATCTGCACCTGCTCATGGCGAGTTTTTATCGTCCGAATAGTCAGCGCTACAAGATTCTTATCGAATCGCGGGCGTTCCCTTCCGATCGCTACGCTGCCGCCTCGCAGTTGCGAATGCATGGCTTCGATCCCGATACCGGAGTTGTCGAATGGCGCTCATCGTCCGATGACGGCTGGCTCGAAATTTCGGACCTGGCCGATATTCTCGAGCGAGAGGGCGACAGCATCGCGTTGCTGTTACTGCCTGGCATTCAGTACTACACGGGGCAGGTACTTGATATGGCCGGGATTTGCCGGCTCGGCCGACAGGCCGGCTGCGCAGTTGGGCTCGATCTCGCACACGCAATCGGCAATATCGAATTGCACCTTAACAAGTGGGCGCCGGATTTCGCGGCCTGGTGTACTTACAAGTATCTGAACTCGGGACCGGGCGCGATTGGCGGTGGCTTCATCCACGAGTCGCACTTGTCGCCGGACAAACTGAACCAGTTGCACGGCTGGTGGGGTCATGACGAGGGTACGCGCTTCCAGATGCTGCCTGCGTTCACACCGGCTGCCGGAGCCGAGCTCTGGCAAATCAGCAATCCGCCTATTCTCGCGCTCGCCCCGGTCATTGCCTCGCTGGAAGTATTTCTCGAGGCGCGATTGCCAAGGCTGATCGAGAAATCTCGCAAGCTAACGGGTTATTTGCGCTGGCTCATCGAGAAGCGCTTCGACGGCCGTATCGGTATTCTCACGCGCAGTGACGCCCGAGGTGCCCAGCTATCGCTCGTGGTAAACGATTCGAACGTCGACGGCAAAGCCCTGTTTGACCGGCTTTGCGAACTCAACGTCACAGGCGACTGGCGCGAACCGGATGTTATTCGTGTTGCGCCCGCACCGCTGTACAACAGCTATTGCGACATTTTCGAGTTTGTGGAGCGCCTCGAACTAGCGCTGCAATGAATTCCTCGTCCGTGAACATCATCGGGGCCGGCCAGTGCGGCATGAATCTCGCACTTGCGGCCGTCGTTGAGCGTCTGAAACCGATAAACCCGGTCTAGGCCTGTCGAGTTGCAATTCGGTCCAGGCAGATATTCTCATATGAATAGTTGTGTACTTCATCGGCGGGATGCGACTCGCGCGATGCGACGGTCCACTCGTCGTCGGCCAACGCCGGGAAATACGTATCCCCCGCCAGGCTGACGGCGACCCGCGTCAGGTAAATACGCCCCGCCCGGGGCAAGAACTCGCGGTATAGATGTCCACCCCCGATAATCATGATTTCTTCAGCATCACCAGCCGCTTCGAGTGCCTCGTCCGGAGAGCCGACGACATCGCAACCTGGCGCCGCCAGGCTCGCGTTGCGACTGATGACAATGTTTTGCCGGCCTGGCAGAGGACGTCCTATCGAAGCCCAGGTCAGTCTCCCCATGACAATCGGTTTACCCATCGTGATTTTTTTGAAGCGCTTGAGATCATCCGGCAAACGCCATGGCAATTCGCCGCGCACACCGATGACGTTGTTCGCCGAAACGGCGACGACCAGGCTGATGCACATTCGACGCTAGACCGCGACTTTCGCGGCGATATGCGGGTGTGATTCGTAGTTGAGAATCTCGAAGTCATCGAAACGGTAGTCGAAGATACTCTTTGGGCGCCGCTTGATCGCGAGGCGTGGCAACGGCAGTGGTTCACGTTGAAGTTGCTCGTCAGTTTGCTCAAGGTGGTTCAGGTACAAATGGCAATCGCCGCCCGTCCAGATGAAATCGCCGACACCAAGACCTGCTTGTTGCGCCATCATATGGGTTAGCAGCGCATACGATGCGATATTGAATGGCACGCCGAGAAAAATGTCGCAACTGCGCTGGTATAACTGGCAGGACAGTTTGCCATCAGCGACGTAAAACTGGAAAAGTGTGTGGCACGGCGGCAACGCCATGTTTTCCAGATCCGCGACATTCCACGCCGATACGATAATCCGGCGCGAGTCCGGAGATTCCTGCAACTGGCGCATGACGAGACTGATCTGGTCGATCGTGCTGCCGTCGGGGGTTCCCCAGCTGCGCCATTGCACCCCGTACACGGGACCCAGTTCGCCGTTCTCATCTGCCCATTGATCCCAGATTCGGACACCGTTATCGCTGAGATACCGGATATTGCTGTCGCCTGAGAGGAACCACAGAAGCTCGTGAATGATAGAGCGCAGATGCAGCTTCTTGGTCGTCACAAGCGGGAAGCCCGCGCTCAGGTCGAAGCGCATCTGGTATCCGAAAATGCTGAGAGTACCGGTGCCGGTACGGTCTTCCTTGCGATGGCCGCTGTCGCGGACGCGGCTCATGAGCGACAGGTATTGCTGCATATCAGGTCGTCGCCCCCTGTGGTTCGCGGTAGGCCAGGATCAGCATTACGACACCGGCAACCAGCATTGGCACACTCAGAATCTGCCCCATTGTGACCCAGCCCAGCGCGAGATAGTTCAGGTGCGCATCAGGCACACGGTAGAACTCGACGAAGAATCGAAAAATGCCGTACAACAACAGGAACATGCCCGACACGGCCATGTAGGGTCGCGGTTTCGCCGAGTAAATCCAGAGGATTGCGAACAACAGGAATCCCTCGAGCAACGCCTCATACAATTGCGACGGATGCAGCCTGACACCGTTGATGTTGAACGCCCACGGAACATCTGTCGGTTTTCCCCAGAGCTCTCCGTTAATGAAATTGCCGATTCGGCCGAAGCCGAGCCCGAGTGGCACCAGCGGCGCGACAAAATCCGTAATCTGCCACATTGTCTTGCCAAGTTTGCGGCCGTACAGCCACATCGCAATTAATACGCCGGCGAGGCCACCATGGAATGACATACCGCCATCGGTAATTTTGAACAGGTACAGCGGATCCGAGAGCAGCGCTTCCCAGCCGTAAACAAGTGAATAGCCGATCCGGCCGCCAGCAATGACACCGAGCATGGCGTAGAACACGAGATCGTCCACCTGTTCGCTCGTGATAACGGAATTTGCGCTGGCACAGCGGCGTTTTGCCAACCACCAGGCGAAAACAAAGCCGATGACATACATCAGCCCGTACCAGCGAATCTTGAGAAAGCCGATCGAGAAAATAATCGGGTCAATCTCGGGATATGTCAGCATGAATGGGTACCCGGCAGGAATTTCGGGCCTAGTCTACCATCGCGCTTTCGCGGACCCTACTTAGAGTTGGTCCTGGGCGTCTTGCAGCGCAACGACACGGGCTGATTCAAGTTTCTTTGACGGTCTGCTCTCGCGAACGGGTCGTCGCCGCTGCCGCTACGCCCGGCCATGGACACCCGCCCGCTGCCGAGTACATCAACCTCTTCCATGCCGCGTTCGCCGCACATGCGCCTGACCTCGGCGTAACACGTCGAATTGCGGCTCGGACAATTAATCGAATTAGCGGCGCCTGCAGTTACCTGCATACCTTTGCTGCGCTCGCCGGAGCCGGACTCCGAACTCGAGGCGCAGGCGCCGAGCACGATCATAATTGGAATCAACATTATTGTTTTCATTTTTCCCCCGTCGTTCCTGTCTGACCAATATTGGCGCAAAAAATTCAATAGGCAGTCAGTGCACTTCCCCTTGCGGGCACGACAGCGCTCGAATTGGCGCCCTCAAAACGAACCGGTAGTGACACTGGCTTCATGCCGGCGTTTCTGACGACCGCGAAGTGCAAATGCGGCCCACTGGAAAACCCCGTGTTGCCCGAATCTGCTATGTACTCGCCACGCTCAACATCATCGCCAGGGCGTACGCGAATCGAGTTCCAGTTCAGGTGTGCGTACACGGCATAGGTACCATCGTCATGCAAAATGCGTACGATATTTGCCGCCGGACCAAAACGATCCCGATCGAGACCACTGCGAAAATTGCCGCCCGCCACGTCAAAAACAATGCCTCCGCGAGCTGCGAAAATATCCGTTCCGATCGGCATTGCCAAGTCCACAGCGTGATACGAGTCCGGCGTGTCGTGTGTATCGACGTCCGGGTACGCCTGCGTCACCGGGAAATTTGTCGCAATGGCGAACGGCACGCGGTAGAGCGACGCCGGTTGATGGGTCGCGTCGGGATCACCAAGAACGTAGTGGACGGAATACTCGGCGTTCGGCGCAGAAACCGTATCGAGAATTGCCAGATTTAGCAGTATCGTTTCGCTGCGCGGCGGCAATACCCAACGTAGTTCCTGATCCGGGTGCGGAAACTGAATTCCCTCAATGCGCTCAAACCTGATGGTCAATTCGGCCGGCGCGTAATAGCCATTGACGGCCACCCACCGGACATTGCTGCCCAGGACTTCATGTGACACGTCCAGCGTTCCCTTCACGGTACCGGACTCGAGGTTCCTGGTCTCCTCCACTTCGCCATTGTCGGGCGGCCGGTCCGAGTAAATCCACTCGCCGTTGTCGCCGCGATATTTGTACAGGATCTGCGCCGAATCGGCGGTCGCCATCGTCAACGCAAGGATCAGCGCAAATGCGGCGAGCAAATATCCTGTACGTGCAGAAATCATTCGCTTAGGAACCTATCGGTGTGCGCACCCAACCGTCATTTGTACGACGAATCTCGTAAGCAGGCCAGTATTGATTGTCGAGTTTAAGGGTTATGACCTCGACTGCACCGTTCCAGGTCACGGTTTTAACTCGTACCGACTCCTGATCCCGCTTGCTTGATACAGCATCAACAAAGTCCTGCAGGTTCGGTGTAGGCGTGTCGTCGATTTCAACGACGCGACGACCGGCCCACAGTCCGTATCGCGTCGCCGGCGAGCCATAGCTGAAGAATGCCACGTAAACGCCGTATGGCTCGATGCCCCGCTGCGCCGCCATCGGGCGATGGGGGTCCTGCAACAAGGCACCGGCCCAGGCAACGACATGGTCGATGCCAAGACCACTCAACGACGTCGTCTCGAGCGTGACGTCGCGCGCGCCGCCATTGCGCCAGACCGTGACGGTCACCTCTGGTTTTTGCACGGATTTTTCCAGTGCCCGGTAGGATGTGACCACCTGCCCGTCAACGGCCATGACGATGTCGCCGTTGCGAAGAAAACTTGCTGCGGGCGTGCCGGCCACTATCCGCGTGATACTCAGCACCCGTCGACGCACGGGATTATTCTTTTCGAGACGCTTCAGCCATTCTTCGTCGACGCCAATGTTTCGGGCAGCGAACAGCGGCGCATAAACGAACTCGGCTTCGAGCGAATAGAAGGGCAAACCTTCCTGTACCGTTCGAACGAATTCCTGAACCAGGTCGCTGCTTATTCCGCGATTGAATTGCGCCACGTCACCGCTCGCCTGCATGACGAAACTCGACCAGGTCGCCTTGATGTGCCCGCGCCTGTCAACCAGCACACCATCAAAATCCGGTGGGCCGTTGACCAGCGAGATGCCTTCAATATTTGTGTCACGAAACCGCAACGTTCGGGACAGTGGCAAGATCAGCGGGTCGACCGATGCCACCGTGCTTTCCTGGTGCACGAGCTGATGATCGGCCTTGATACCGACGACCAGCACGTTGTCTCCAGCTTCAATGGCCTCGTTACTGAAGGTTGCCTCTTTGACCGGCGTATCACCAATCGCTTTCGGATCGTAGGATACGATCGCGAGATTGTGCAGGGGATGTAGCTGCTCAACCTTCGCCTTGACCTCCAGCGATCCGGCAAATGTAACAGTAACGTCGCCAATTCCGACGGGCACGGTATTGCGATCGACGACGACGAAACCACGTTCCTTGTCCACAACAACGCCGGTTCCGTAGTAGTGTCGATCGGCGACACCCGACACCGTGTAGGGCAGATCAAACGTGACAACGACAAGAGACGGCGCCACTTCTCTGACACGCCGGTCCGAATACTCCGTGAAATCCGTGCTGCCGACGACGGTCGGTTTGGGCTCGGGGCCCGCACCAAGCACACGACAGGGCCAGATGCCGGTCGCATCGTCGCGGGTGCATCGCCGCACCGGAAACCAGACACGGTCCATTTCGAAAGGCCGAACAACTGAATTATTTGGATTGTCGATCGTCACGTAGCGTAACAATGCCCTCGAACCGTCCGCCAGCTTGTCGAGAGCCGCCTCGAAATCGTCAATATTCCGAATGCTGTCATTGCCGAATTCGGTGATAACCGCGCCGCGGGGTACGGCTGACTTCGACAACAGGTAGCCAGGATTGGCAACGTACACGCCCTCAATGGCCAGGTTGTAGTGGCGCGCCTGCTGGTACGAGAGGTCGTTCACAATGGCATCGCCAACCTCGATGAATTCTGACGGTGTAATAGCGTGCAAGTCACTGACTGTCACCGTCACCGTCACCGATCGGCCACCGCGCTCCAGTTCAATTTCGATGTCATTACCCACGTTGTCATCGAGTACGGCGGAAAGCGGTACGAATTCCGTAACCATGTCGCCGTTGATGCGAATCAGAATATCGCCCGGTTCAAGCTTTCCGGCGGCCGGCGATTTCGGGATCACCTGCTCTATCGTCAACATGCCCGTTTGTTCGGGGAACGATGATCGCGCAGCCCGCTCGGATTCGTCGGTAAGCCCGAGTCGACTGAGCTCGTCATAGGGCTTGCTTTGGAACATCGTCTGCAGGGTCCCGCGCGTGACCTTGCCGTTGGCCTGCAGGATATTCAGCACGCGTTCGATGCGATCGAGCGGCAGGAAGAAACTGCTTGCCGCTGAATTATTCGCGCCTGCATTCAGGGCCACAACCTCGCCGTCGATGTTTACCACGGGCGAGCCGGACGAGCCGCCGGAGGTTCCCGATGCGGCCTGGAAATAGAATGTGTTGAAGTCGTTGTATTTGCCGCGACCGTAATCGGGTGCCTTGCGATCCAGCCGTGCAATCGTGCCGGCGAGAATCGACAGTTGTTCGCCCGCATCGTTGCCAATAACACGAATCTCTCTGCCTACACCGGCGCCATCCGGCCGGAGTGGCAGTTCCGTTGGCTTGATGTAGTGCAGGTCTTCGGGGTTGTAGCGAAAGAAACCGAAATCATGAACCGGATCCCGATAAACGGGCGTCAGCCGGACTTCCTCGTTATTGCGGAATATGGCTTCCGCCACGACCGGGCCCGGCGTGACGACGTGCCGGTTCGTCAGAATCAGGCCGCGCTCGGCGTCAACAACAAAACCGGTCGCCTGCGAGGATGAGTTCCATTCGGTGTCGAACGCCCGGGTACTGTCGACGCGTATCGACACCACGCCGGAAGAGATACGGTCCAGCGTGTTCGTCCAGGCGGTATCCTCCGCCGCGGAAACAGACACGGCGAAGCCAAGTGCAAGCAAAGCCGTGGGAAATCTTCCGAGAATCGTCCGGGTCGCCATAAAAGTCCTGATTTGTTACCGGGTGCCAACTGCTGAATACTAGACTATTAGGGACTGGTACAGGACGTCCCGGTTCCCAATTTTCCAATTCGCTACTCGGGCCGATAACGGATATCGAGCTGCCGTGCAGCCTTGACGTCATCAAGCCTGCGTACCGGCATCGTATACGGCGCTTCTTTGTAACTGACGCCGTTGTCGCGCGCGTCTTCGGCAATCGCGATCATCGCATCGACGAACCCGTCCAGTGTTTCCTTGCTTTCCGTCTCGGTTGGTTCGATTAGCAGACATTCCGGCACCAGTAGCGGGAAATACGTCGTCGGCGCATGATAATTTCGGTCGAGCAAGGCCTTGGCGACGTCCATGGCCGTCATATTCAGCGTTTTCGCCTCTTTTTTGAGCGTGATGATGAATTCATGGCTGGCACGACGCCCCGGGAATGCGAGTTCGAAGCCTGCTTCTGACAATTTCGCCTGCAGGTAATTGGCATTCAACGTGGCATATTCGGCAATGCGCCGCATGCCATCGCGACCGACCATGCGCATATAAACGTACGCGCGCAACAAAACCCCCGAGTTACCCATAAAGGCTGACAGGCGGCCGATACTTTGCGGCAGGTCGGCTTCCGACAACCAGCCATACGCTGTTTTTCCGCCTGTCTCCCGGGCGCCGACGACCGGAATCGGCATGAACGGCAACAGCCGATCGTTGACGCCAACCGCACCGGAGCCGGGGCCGCCGCCCCCGTGTGGCGTCGAGAACGTTTTGTGCAAATTCATGTGAATGACATCGAAGCCCATGTCGCCCGGCCGAACTTTGCCCAGGATGGCATTCAGATTCGCACCGTCGTAATAAAGCAGGCCACCGGCATCGTGTACGAGATTCGCAACGTCGGCGATGCGTCGCTCGAATACGCCGAGCGTGGATGGATTCGTCAACATGATGCCCGCTGTCCGCGGGCCGAGCACTGTCTTCAGCGCCTCAAAATCGATATCACCGTCCGGCAGCGTCGGAATCTCTTTCACCACGCAGCCACACATCGTTGCTGTCGCCGGGTTCGTGCCGTGTGCAGCATCGGGCACAAGTATTTCGTTGCGCTCATGGTCACCGCGTGCCTTGTGGTAGGCCCTGATCATCGCAACACCGGCCAGCTCACCCTGCGCTCCGGCCATCGGCGTCAACGAGACTGCTTTCATGCCTGTTACATCCTCAAGCATCTCCTGGAGTTCATACATGCAGCGCAGGAATCCCTGACCATGACTTGTCGGGCCCAGGGGATGTCGACCGGCAAAGCCCGGCAACAATGCGAGCGCGTTGCATGCGCGCGGGTTGTACTTCATCGTGCATGAGCCAAGCGGATAAAATTGTGTATCAATCGAAAAATTCTTTTGCGACAAGCGTGTGTAATGACGCACGACCTGCAACTCCGACGCCTCGGGCAACCGTGGCTTGTCGACCCGCCGGAATGCGTCGGGAATATCAACAACGCTTTCCTCACTCGGCGCCTGCGCAAAAGCCCGTCGGCCCGATCGCGACTTTTCGAAAATCAGCTTGTCCATTGAATTTTCCATTACTCGACCTCGATACCCAATGCACGAAACGCCGCAAAGTAATCGGGTTCGGTGGAAATATCTTCAATGTGCTCGTGATGAACGATTGTGTTGTTCTCATCAATGACAACGACGGCACGCGAAAACATGCCGGCGAGCGGACCTTCGACGATTTGCACGCCGTAATTCTCGCCGAAACCGGCGTGTCGAATCGCCGACAGGCCAACGACACTTTGCAAATCATTCTGTTCCTGAAAACGCTTGTGAGCGAACGGCAGATCATAGGACACCATTAGCATCGCCAGATCATCGATACCGGTGCCCAGGCGATCGAATTCCTTCACGGACCTGGCACAAATTGACGTGTCGATGCTGACGAAGATGTTCATGATTTTGCGCATGCCCATCCAGTTCGCGAACGACACGTTTTGCAGCTTCGTGTTCACGAGCATGATGTCGGGGGCGCGACTGCCAACAGCCGGAAGTTCACCGTACGTGCGGTAGTCGCCACTCTCGAACGTGATCTTTGCAATAATTGTTCCGCTCATGCGCTTCTCAACGATTGTGTATCAAGGATTTCGCGCATCGCATTGATGTACGCGTCAATATCTTCTTCGGTCTTGGTCTCCGTCGCGCAGACCAGGAGTACGTTCCCCGGGCTCGGCGAATGACTCGAAATATCGAGCCCGCCCAGAATGTTTCTTTGTGCCAGCGCATCGAGTACCGGGCCGACGGGCCGATCGAGTTTCAGCGCCACCTCGTGAAAGTACGGGCCCTCGAACAGGCGCTCAACTCCGTCCAGAGCGCATAAACCGTCAACGAGCCGCGTCGTATTCAGGTGCGACTGTGACGCCACACGGACGAGACCTTCAAAGCCAAGCAGCGACATGTAGATGGTTGCTGCCGTTACCATGAGGCCCTGGTTCGTACAAATATTGGACGTCGCCTTCGAACGCCGTATGTGTTGCTCGCGGGCCTGCAGGGTCAGTGTAAATCCGGGCTTGCCATCGAGGTCCGTGGTTCGGCCGACGATTCGACCCGGCATTTGGCGGACGTGCTTTTGTTTGCTGGTCATAAATCCGAAATAGGGACCGCCTGAAGACAGCGGCACACCGAGCGGCTGCCCTTCGCCGCAGGCAATATCGGCGCCGTTGTCACCCCATTGACCGGGTGCTTTGAGCAACGCCAGAGATACAGGGTTGACGATCGCAATAACGATCGCGCCGAGTTCTTGCGCCCAGTTGGTGAGGCGGTCGACATCCTCCAGCGTGCCACGAAACGACGGCTGTTGAATGACGACAGCGACCGGGTCTGCGCTGTCATCGAGATCATCGAAGGCTACGTTGCCGCTGCGGCTATCCATTGCAAGAGACTCGAATGTAATGTCCTGACTACCCGCAATCGATTTCGCAACTTGTGCATAAACGGGGTTGACGCCCGGCGCGAGCAGAATACGTCGCGAATTCACGCCACGGTTGCTGCGTACGGCCATAAGAACCGCTTCCGCCAGCCCGGATGCGCCGTCATACAGCGACGCATTACTGACATCGAGGCCTGTCAACTCCGTGAGCATCGTCTGGTACTCGTAGATCGTCTGCAGCGTGCCCTGGCTCGCCTCGGCCTGGTAGGGTGTGTAGGCGCTGTAATACTCGCCACGCGTCGCAATGTCCCAAACAGCCGTGGGAATATGATGCTCGTACGCACCAGCGCCGATAAAGCACAGTGGTGCCCCATCCATCGCTGCGCGTTCGCGCATTAGCCGGGAGATTTGCATTTCCGACATGGCCTCGGGCACACGGCTCAACGAGTCAATCTTGAGTTCGACCGGAATCTCGTCAAAAAGCGCCTCCAGATCAGGCGCACCGATAGCGGCCAGCATTTCATCGGTATCTTTGCTGGTGTGCGGAATAAAAGGCATCTCAGTCGTCCAGCTCGTCAAGCAGGGTCTGATAGTCGTCGGGCGACATCAGGCTGGACTCGTCGACCTCCCCGGCAGGTTGTAGTTTTACAATCCAGCCATCGCCGTAAGGATCCGAATTAATCTTCTCGGGATCGTCCTCAAGCGCTTCGTTGACCGCCAGTACGCTGCCGGAAAGCGGTGCATAAACATCGGAGGCGGCCTTGACCGACTCGACAACGGCCATCTCACCGTCCACCTCGAGCTCCTGACCGATCTCGGGCAGTTCGACGTAAACAAGGTCGCCAAGTGCGGACTGTGCATGATCGGTAATCCCAAGCGTGACACTGCCGTCATCTTCGCGGCGCAACCATTCGTGCTCTTTCGTGTATTGCAGATCTCCAGGCATTTCATTCATCGTAGCTCTCCCCGCTGTTCTTGGTGACAGGTACCGCGCCTAAACGTCGATACGTATTTGTCCGTTTCTAACAAATGGTGTCTTTACGATTCGCACATCCAGCAGTTTCCCGCGAATGTCGACCTTCGCATTTTCGTAGTCACCGGCCGGCACCCGCGCCAGCGCGATGGACCGTTCGATCGTCGGCGAGAAGCCGCCAGATGTGATCACGCCTTCGCCAATGCCGTCGACGACGATTCGCTGCAGGCCCCGCAGCACACCCTTGCCTTCCAACAACAGTCCGACGAAGCGTTTTTTGCCGCCCTCCGCGCGTTTTTTCTGCAGCGCATCGCGTCCGATGAACATGCGATCAGAAGGGTCCCATGCAATCGTCCAGCCCAGTCCTGCTTCGAGCGGTGACACATTTTCGTCCATGTCGGTACCGTACAGATTCATTGCCGCCTCAAGTCGCAAGGTGTCCCGTGCACCGAGACCGCAGGGCACGACACCGGCGGCAAGCAAAGTATTCCAGATCGACCCGGCCCTCGCCGCGGGCATCACGATCTCCCATCCGTCTTCGCCGGTATAGCCTGTTCTGGCCACGAACAAGTCTCCGGCATGCATGCCATAGAACGGACGCATAGCCAGCGCTTGTTCACGCCACTCTTCATCGACAACCAACGCGGCCAGCTCCCTGGCATTCGGGCCCTGCACGGCAAGCATCGCAAGCTCGGCACGTTCGTTGACGTCGACATCGAAGTTTGCGGCCTGACTGCGGATCCACGCAAGATCTTTATCGCGCGTAGCCGCATTGACGACCAGCCGGTAATTTGATGCATCAAAATAGTAGACGATCAGATCGTCAATAACACCGCCCGCCTCATTCAACATGCAGGTATACAAGGCTTTGCCCGGATCATTGATTTTCGCCACATCATTGGCAAGCAGCACACGCAGGAATTTCCGGGTGCGATCACCCGTGAGATCGACAATCGTCATGTGGGATACATCGAATACGCCGGCATTATTTCGCACGGCATGATGCTCCTCTTTTTGGGAGCCGTAGTTGACCGGCATGTCCCAGCCACCAAAGTCGACAATCCGGGCGCCGGCTTCGAGGTGCTTGTCGTGTAATGGCGTTTTGAATCCCATGTGCACTCCGGAGTAAAAAACGGGGCGGCAGACCAACTGGTCTGCCGCCCCTCTGTCCTCGTAAACCTGAGAGATCAATGGCCGCTGGCCGAAGGCCTTGCCGAACCACATACCCCTTCGGTGGGCCGCTCGCGACCACTCTCCAGAGCTAATCAGCGGACACAGTCCTTCTGCCTGAGCGTTTCCGGGCGTGTTGCGCCTTCGGCGTCCCGTTTCTCGCGGGATCTCTTCTGTGTACGCTGTCGATTAGTGCGCGCCATCATAGCCAATGACTCGTGCTCGCGCCAGCGAAACACGGTTGCCAGCGGCGCGACAGACCGACACAATGCGGCCCTCTCACCGGGAAATAAGCAATGAAACACCAAGCTGTCACGATTCTTGGCGCCATTTTCGCCGTTCTGCTCGCGGGCCCTGTCAACGCAGACACCACGGCCGATTTCAAAGCATTGCTGGATGAGGATTGGGAAAATCGCATGGTCGATTTCCCCACGTTTGCGTCATCGCTCGGAGACCGCCGTTACAACGACCAATGGACCGACCAGAGCCTCGACGCTGTCGAAAACCGGCATGTGAGGTATCGTGATTTCCTCCGGCGTCTGTATGCGATCGATCACCGAAAAATGTCGACGGCCGATCAACTGAATTACGAGTTGTTCCGGCGCAAACTACAAAGTGACGTTGACGAACACCAATTTAAAGCTTACCTGCTGCCCTTCAGTCATCGCGGCGGCGTGCAAACGTTAAACCAAACTGCGTCGCGTATTCGTCTTGCGACGGTCCAGGATTTCGAGGACTGGTTGCAACGAATGAGCAAGGTCGGCACGGTCATCGAGCAGACAATCAAACGCGCCGAGCACGGCAGAAAAGAGGGTTACGTTGCGCCTGCCATTCTGATGGAGCGAGTTCCGGACCAGATCGAAACGCAACTCGTTGCGGTTGCAGCAGACAGCCCGTTCTACGAAGAATTTGCCGAGATGCCCGACTCGATTAACGCGGAGGATCAACGGCGTTTGCGCGAGAGCGCTGTTGAAACCATTGAGAAAATTGTGGTTCCCGCCTATCGGAAACTTGCGCGCTATTTTGAGCGTACCTACCTGCCTGCCAGCCGCGACAGCGTTGGTTTATCGAACCTGCCCAATGGCAGCAGCTGGTACGAATTTCTTGCTCGCAACTACACGACGACGAATATGACACCGGACGAGATTCATCGGCTTGGTCTGAATGAGGTCCGGCGAATCCGCGACGAGATGCAGTTGATCATTGATGAGGTCGATTTCGATGGCGATTTTGCTGAATTCCTGAATTTCTTGCGCACAGACCCACAGTTTTACTTCGACAATCCCGATGACCTGCTCGAAGCCTATCGTGCGACCTGCAAGCGAATCGATCCTGAACTGGTCAATCTTTTTGGCAAATTGCCGCGCATGCCTTATGGCGTCAAACCAATTCCGGCGGCGACCGCGCCGGACACCACAACGGCGTACTACTCTCGGCCGGCCGCGGACGGCAGTCGCGCCGGGACATACTGGGTCAACCTTTACATGCCCGGCGTTCGCCCGAAGTACGAAATCGAAGTTCTGTCCGTGCATGAAGCAGTACCCGGTCATCACCTGCAAATTGCGCTGCAACAGGAACTCGACAAGATGCCGAACTTTCGCCGTTTCTCGGGATTCACAGCGTTTGTGGAAGGCTGGGGACTTTACAGCGAAAGCCTCGGCTACGAACTCGGGCTTTACAAGGAACCCTACTCCCGTTTCGGCGCATTGACGTATGAAATGTGGCGCGCCGTGCGACTCGTCGTCGACACCGGCTTGCACTACAAGGGATGGACGAGACAGCAGGCCATCGATTTTTTCAAGGACAATGCCGCCAAGACCGAGCACGATATCATCAACGAGATAGACCGCTACATTGGTAATCCCGGTCAGGCACTCGCCTACAAAATCGGTCAGCTAAAAATCCTGTCGCTGCGAGAGTCCGCAAAGACCCGGCTTGGCGATGATTTCGACATTCGCGCTTTCCACGACGAGTTGCTCGGCGCCGGCGCGCTGCTGTTTCTTTAAAACTCTGTTGTTGGGGTCCTTTTGTATTAATTGGAGTTGCAGGAATAAGTGGTGGATCCGCTTATTTTTCTTGGCTGGATACGGTAAAACCGTATTTATTAACCCTTGCTTTTTTTTCATTAGCCTTTGGGTTTTATCAAATTTATAAACCAATTAATAAAGATGACTGTGACAGTTGTAAACCAAAAAACAAATCTGTATACAGATCTAAGATCTATATTTGGTTGGTTACTTTGTTCGTTGTTACCATGACTTTGATTTCTTACTACCCACAATTATTTTATCAGTCAAATCAAAAAAATATTGTTGTAGTTGATAAATCGAATATTCAAAAGGTAAACATCAACATTGAAGGAATAACTTGTTTCAGCTGTGAAGAAAACATCAATCATTCTGTAGGTAGATTAAATGGCGTACTTAATGTCGAAACTTCACGAAAAAATGGAACTTCTGAAATTGAATTTGACAGTTCCAGAACGAATTTAAAAGAAATTAAAAAAATCATAGAATCAAAAGGATACGTAATAAATGAAAACAATAAAAAATGAAAAAACTAATAACATTATCCATTATTGTCTTACTTTTTATAAATTTTAGCTATGCTCACGAACCCATATATGGATTAGGTCCGGAAACATTACCGAAACACATGCATGCTGTTGAACTTGGCTCTCGATTTACCACTGGAAATATAGCTTATGAAATAGGTTACGGTTTTGGTATTACACAAAACTGGACTGTACGTGTAGATGTTCCAACAATAAATATTAATAATGATTTTGGCATGGGTGATGTTAGATTTAGAACCAAGTATGCTCTTTGGAGAAAATTGGCTCCAGGAGTATTAAAAAGATTAACAGCAATTGCAGTAATAAAGTTTCCAACAGCAAATAAAAATTTTAATAATTTAAATACTACCGCTTTTACATTAGGTATTGCCAATGGATACGAATCACGTAGATGGTATTATTTTTCAGATATTGGATATACTTATTTTCAATCCAGAGATGATTTTACTCTCGGAGAAAAGTTGAAGTATAATTTAGTAGGAGGAATAAGGCCCGTAAAAACAGGCTATTTAAAACCTGATTTAGTATTGTTGGTAGAATTAAATGGAGTTTTAAGTAGAAAAAATCAGTTGAGAGGAAACGATCTACAACAATCAGGAGGAAACACTTTAGCAGTTGCTCCAGGATTTTTGTTGAGCTATAGGAATATAATGCTAAAAGGGGGTATGCAATTTGGTGTTGCAAGTACCAAATATGAAGCTGCTCCAGTCATAAACGGATTGGTATCTTTTGCATATCACTTTTAATATTTAATATTATGAAGCCTAAGAATATTTTGCTAAACGGTAGGAATTTTATGAACACAATGATAAATAATTGAAAATATGGTCAATAACATAGCAAAAAAAATAAAAGAACTAAGTATTTTAATATTAGTACTTTTTTCTTTTTCTTTTGTTTCAGGAACAGAGAAAACAAATTTAAAAACTGATATAACTTATGTAAGAATAGTTGTAGATGGGATGGCTTGCCCTTTTTGCGCGTATGGCTTAGAGAAAAGTATAAAAAGGTTAGATGGTGTCGATAATCTTTATATTGATATTAACGAAGCTTTTATCACATTTGCCGTTCTTACCGATAAGATACCTTCTGAAGATGAGTTG
>CAYLTW010000016.1:0-35921 GCA_964386735.1 uncultured Woeseiaceae bacterium | reverse complement strand
TCGGCAGTTCTGCCGGGGGCCTGGTGAATGTGCCGCTCTACGTCGGTGCATCGATTGAAGCGGGTAATACCTGGCAGATACGTGAGGACGTTAGTTTTGATTCGATGCTGCTTAACGGCAGTCTGTTTCTCGGATTGGACACGTTTCTCGGCCCGGTATACCTGGCGGCCGGCTTTGCCGAGCAAGGTCGGGGCAATTTCTACCTGTTCGTCGGTACAACGCCGAGGTAAGCAAAAGCGGCTATTTAACGGCTGAGCTTTTCGAGAAGTTGCGCTGGCGAATCGGTATTCCGGGAGTAGCCGTGGCGCCTGGCCATTTCGACGAAAGCAGCGTCGCGTTCCAACTCAGTCGGGAACCAGTGCAGCCGCTCCCAATCGTCGCCAAGTACGTTGCGCAGCGTGTCGGAGGCGGGCAGTGTTACCCGGATTCCGAAACGTCGGTCGGCGCCGGCTTTGTCCGGTTCGACAAGGTTATGTTGATGGCAATAGTCCACGAGCGTTTTCCCCGATTTGTGACGGTCGGCAGTATACCCGAACTGAATCCGTCTCTGTCCGTCGACGGCAAACGGCGGTTTACCATGAAGATTCGGTCAAGCGTGCGCCACGCACGGGCCGGACTCGGATAAGATACGCACAATACAGCAGTTAGCGTTGGCCCGGGTAAGCAGGGATTTCCAATGTCGGACAAATCAGACAAACAGCGGCCAGAAGGCAAGCCTGGCGACAAGACCGTCAGGACAGACGCCAGCGGTACATTTTTCAGCGTCGGTTCGCCATTGCACGCGGTTCGTGCCGGATACATCCGTCGACCGGCTGATGACCTGTTGTATGAGGCTGTCCTGGCAGGTCGTTATTCACACATCATAGCGCCGGATCGAAGCGGAAAATCAAGCCTGATCGCGGCCATGGTGGCGCGGCTCGACCACAACGGATTTCATGTCGCCGTACTCGATCTCGCACAAATCGGTGATCGTGACGGCGGGTCGGACGCGGGGCGCTGGTATTACAGCGTAGCGTACCGATTACTGAGGCAACTGCGAATTCGTTACGACCTGCAATCCTGGTGGCAGGACAAGTCCGTACTCAGCAACCGGCAACGCCTGTTGGAGTTCTACTCGGAAGTTATTTTGCAGAATCTGCAGCAACGCGTGGTCGTATTTATTGACGAAATCCAGTGCATCGAATCCCTGCAGTTCGCCGACCAATTGCTGGCCAGCGTCCGCGCGGCGCACAATGCGCGCACGACGGATCCTGATTTCGTGCGTCTCACTTTCGTCCTGATGGGCGAGTGTGATCCGCCAAGCCTGATAGCGACAGCCGAGCTCTCGCCTTTTAGTGTTACGCAATCGATCGCGCTCGACGATTTCACGCGGGTCGACCTGGAATTGTTCGCGACCGAGTTGAATCTCGATGGCGAAAATGCCGGAGTTGCACTCGATCGAATTTTTTACTGGACGCGCGGTCAGCCTTATCTGTCTCAAAAGCTTGCACGTGCGGCAGCCCGCGAAGAACTCAGCGGTGACATTGCCGCTCATATTGATCGGATCGTTCGGCAGCAGCTCTCCGGGCGGGCCGCGCTGCACAGTGAGCCGCACATGAGTCACATTCACCGCCAGATCGTGAGTGATGACAGGAAAAGTGAAGCGCTTCTGAATCTGTACGGGCGAATACGCAAAGGAATTAGTGTAGCTGCGGACCTGGGTTCGCAGTTTCAACGGCGCCTGATGGCAGTTGGTTTGCTTGAGGTTGGTGAGGCGGGCGATCTCAGAATTCGAAATCGAATATACGAAAGCGTATTTACCGCACGTTGGGCGAACGAGAACCTGCCGACGCGCTGGCAAACGCCCGTCGGCGCGATCGCTGTCTTGATGCTGATTACTGTAATTCCCCTGTGGTATACGCAGTGGTTGCCGAAGGCCTATCAGAAAGTGCTGATCTCGACGGACACCGAACTCGTCGTGGCGAAAACAGCATGGGCCAATCTGCGCTCCTTTCCAGGCCACGCGGACACGGCTGACAGTCTCTACCGGACGTTCCTGCGGGGTCGTGCCCAGGTGTCCGACTCCAGTCGTGAGATGCAGCTTATCGCCGCGCGGGCATCCGAGCTGGCCGATGCAGGAACGTTGCCGCAACAACTCCTGGCCGAATTCTGGGACAGACGATCGCGGCAGGCGTTGCGCGAGGAGCGTCGCGACGATGCACTGCTGGCGTCGCTCGAGTCGCTGGTGCTTTCCACACCGCAGCGTCGCAATCGCAGCGCAATGCTGGTTGCCGACGACTACCCCCTGTTGCTGGCGAGCTTGCCAGAGAACGAACAAAGCAACGTCGTGTTCAGTCCCGGTAGCTTGTTGCTGACGGCGACCAACGGTTCGCAGGTATCTCAGTGGTCGCTGGGTACCCAGGGCCTGGTACGGGGTGAGGACTGGACCATCACGGCGCTTGAGGTTTCGCCATTGGTTCGCCGCGTCATCGTCGACCGGGAAGGATCTGTTACGCGACTGGGCCTAAGCCTGAATATCAGCCATCCGCGACTGTCGGATCTTCGAATCAAGTTGATCGCGCCGTCGGGTCGCGCCGTCGAACTGGAAGTCGATCGAGCGCGCGCCTCCAGCAATGAGGACATTCGCATTGCCTCATCACAACTTGAGCCGCTGCTGGGCGAATCTCTGACCGGAACCTGGAGCCTGAGTCTTCGGGACGAGGCGACAGGCGTCGCGGGGCATCTTGTGGGCTGGAAGCTGACACTGAATTCGCAGGGTCTGATCGAGGATTTTCAGCGCGGACTTGGTATTCCGGATCCACTGGAACGTGAAACCGAGCAATTCTGGATTGCCGCTAACGGCCGCTACGCCGTGGCCCGTGCAACGCGAAGCGCCAGCGCACGTCTCTGGGATCTCGTGTTCGCCAAGCCGGTGTCGACGCTGGCCATCAGCGAGAACGAGCGCTTGATTGGCCTGGACAGTGGCGCAAGGCACCTCGTAACCGCAACGCTCGATGCCGTCAATCTTTGGGATACCGCGACGGGCAAACGCAGCGAAACCTTGCGCGTAGGGCCCGCGAGCGCGACATCGACATTGACTGCCGATGGACGTCATTTATTCGTGCAGCATCGCAGTGACGTCGAAACCCAACTTGAGCTTTGGGATATTGACGTTGCCGAGAAGGACAGTGAGTTGTTGGTTGCCGGCGCGCCGGCACTCGTGGCACTGAACGCCAACGGTGATCGCATTGCAATTGCTGACTATGACCGGGCAGTTCGTGTATGGGATTTCCTGAGTGGCGAGATGCTCGCCCAAATTGATCTACCGATGCAGCCGAGCGCGATCGAGTTGAGCGCCGGGGGGGACGAGTTCGCGGCTGTTTTCGGATCTGCCGGTATTGCACTTTGGTCAGTCGAGCGCGCTCAGTCGCCGATGCTGGAGGAGTACGGTGACGGGCAGTGGCAAATACGATTCTCCGCCTCGGGCGCTCGCTTCGTTGCCGGCCGGCCGCGAACCGGCTACCAGCTTTACGAAGCCGCGGACGGGCGGCTCGTCGGACCGCCGGTTGGTGTTGGAAGTGATCAATCTTCGGCGCATCAGCTTGCTTTCAGCAGTGATGAGGAGGTGCTCGTGACGGGTGGACCGGGCGGCGCGGTGCGTTTCTGGCGCATGCCCGCGGCGACCTCGCCTCGTGTTGCGCAAAACGATGAGCACACAATCTGGGCGTCTTCGGGAGATGCCCTCGTCGCAGCGTTGCCCGACGGATCCGCATTCGCGATCGCAGATCGCGATGGTCACGTACATTTTTTGGAGGAAGATGCGGGCAGAGAGTCGATCGAGGAAGCAAGTGAGGACATTAGTTTTCTGGGGCACAATGGCCCTGTGCGGCGAATGGCGGTCAGTCCGGACGGCCGCAGACTCGTCAGTGTTGGCGCGGACAACACGCTCAGAGTCTGGAATACCCTTGACGGCTTACCAAAAAAATTCATAACAAGTATCCCGGGAGAACTGGTCGATCGTGTCCTGTTCTCGCCGGACGGTAGCCTGGTAGCTGTGCTCCGCGGCGCCTGGGCCGGCATCGTCGATGCCGACACGGGGCAATTGCTGGTCGAAAAGGAACTTGGAGAGGAGCACATCGGTATTGCCTTCGGGCTCGATAACGAGCTATTCATCGGCAGCAACGGCGGGACGCTCAATGTCATAAGCCGGGATGGTGCCGGCGCCTGGATCTTGCAACGACTTTGGCAGGGTGAGTCGGCGATTCGCTGGCTCGAAGTCTCCCCACGCGGGCGTTTCCTGGTGCTGGTGAATCAGGCTAATCAAGCACAACAATTCAACCTCGTCGAAGGTCGCCTGGGCGCCGCATCTCTGCAATTGCCGGCGCCGGTTGAGGAGGTGGCGTTCAGTCCTGGCGGATCTCGCGTGTTATTTCGGACCTCGCGGTGGATACACCGTGCCAGTTCATCGACAAACGGCCTGACCTGGGTGGACTCGTTGTTCGCGCCCAAAGCGCTACACGGTGCGCACATGGTGTTTGGCGCTCACGGCAATGGTGACCGTAATGCCAATTTCTCCGGCAGCCGTGTTTACTTGCCGGTGGTCAGGCATGGCGGCGTCCATCTTGCGCAACTGCGTTTCGATGACAGCGACGGTACCGGTCTTTTCGGCAACAGGGAAAATCTGCTGAATGAATGGAGGACGCGATTGTCGCTGCCGGATTCCGCAGCGGAGTGAGCTTTAGCGCTTGTCGCCCCTTTGAGCGCGAACCAGCGCTTCCAGCCTGGCGGCCGTCACCTCGGCCGGCTGAACTGCCTCGCCAATGGTAACCGGAATTCTGGCGAATAATCGCCCGGGAATCTTGCGAATACCGCCACCCTGATTTCTGCTGAACCAGCTTCCCCACAAACGCCCCAGCGCGACAGGAATAACCGGCACGGCGCGTCGCGCAATGATTTTTTCGATACCGGGGCGAAAGCGTTGAACTTCACCGTCCCGCGTAATTGAACCTTCGGGAAAGACGCACACGAGGTTGCCAGCGGCGAGTTCGGCGTCGACCTTATCGAAGGCTTGTTCCATAATTTGCTTGTCTTCCTGAGCCGAGGCGATCGGAATGGCTTTGGCGTTGCGAAAGAAAAAATTCAGAAATGGGATGTCGAAAATCTTGTAGTACATCACAAAGCGTATCGGTCGGCGGATCGATCCGCCGATAATGATGGGGTCCATAAAGCTAACGTGATTACAGACAATCACGGCTGGTCCTTTGTCCGGAATGTTTTCGATACCGCTTGGTCGCACGCGGTAAAAAATACTGATGATGATCCAGGCGAGAAACCGCATCAGGAATTCCGGGAGCAGGGAGAAAATGTAAACGGCGACTACCGCATTGAGCGCTGCAATCACGAGGAACAATTCCGGAATCGACAAGCCCATGCCAAGCAGGCCTATCGATATCAGTGACGCGCTGACCATGAAAATCGCATTGATGATGTTGTTAGCCGCAATGATCCGTGACAGGTGTTTGCGCTTGGAACGCTGTTGTATCAGCGCATACAGCGGCACGCTGTAAAAACCGCCAAATGCACCGAGCAGTGTCAGGTCGGCCAGCACGCGCCAACTGCCCGGCCTGCCCAGGAACTCTGCGATTGAATTGACGGCTATGGCGCTTGCGACAGGCTGGGCGAAGTACAGGTCAATTGCGAAAAGGCTGAGCCCGATGGCGCCGAATGGAACCAGTCCCAGTTCAATACGGTGCCCGGACATTCTTTCGCACAGCAGCGAACCGATGCCTACGCCGACGGCGAAGGCAGCGAGCAGGCTGGTTGTGATCAGTTCATCGCCATTCAGAATCACCAGCGTGTAGGCGGGGATCTGTAGTGTCATCGCGGAGCCGAAGAACCAAAACCACGAAACCCCAAGAATCGACAGGAATACACTTCGCTCTTCGCGCGCAAACCCGACAATACGCCAGGTTTCCTTCCACGCATTCAGGCTCACGGACAAGCCAGGGTCGGCAGCGCGTGCAGTCGGTATCTGTCGACTCGCGAAATACCCCAGGCAAGCGACGGCTACCAGCATTGCTCCGATCAATGTTTGGCTGTCCGTGTTTTTGTCTATCATCAGGCCACCGCCAATTAGCCCGAGGATAATTGCGACGTAGGTACCGGACTCGACGAGTGCATTGCCGCCGACCAGTTCGTCGCGCGCCAGTTGTTGCGGCAAGTAAGCATACTTGACGGGTCCGAACAGGCTCGATTGGCAGCCCATCAGAAACAGAACGAACAGGAGCAAAGCAAAGCTCTGTGTCAGGAATGCAATTGCGGCGATGCTCATTAGCGCGATCTCGAGCATTTTGATGCGTTGCATTAGCATCGATTTCTCGTACTTGTCGGCGAGCTGGCCGGCTGTCGCCGAGAACAGAAAAAAAGGCAGGATGAACAGGGCACCAGCGATATTTGCCAGTACACTCGGATTCATACCCGCGATCAGAATGCCCTGGAACGTGACAAGAATCACGAGGCCGTTTCGAAAAATATTGTCGTTGAGTGCGCCGAGAAACTGGGTAACGAAGAACGGTGCGAATCGTCTCTGTTTTAGTAGTCGAAACTGGCTCGAGGCTGCCACGAAGTTCGTCCCTGCGTTTGCACAGAGGCCACTATAGCATCGCAAAACTGGAACTCGCGACGCCTTTCAGGATTGACTCCGGTGGTATGATCATGCGTTGCATAATTTTGAAAGTTTTTCCAATCAGACGAAAATTGGCCTGTAAGTATCAATGAAAGACTTGTGTCGCATAGCCTTGACTACCACCCTGGTATTTTTGGTGGCCTGTTCCGAGCCGCCACCGCCACGTTCCGTTTCACAGTTTCTTGAGAAGCCTTTCCTTCTGGAGGCGGCGCTCGTTCGTTGTACTCACAACCGCGCGGAGAGTCGGTACGACGCGGAGTGCATCAATGCACGCGAAGCCGTCAAGATCATAGAGGCGAAAAAGGAAGAGTCTCGCCGTGCCGATCTCGATGAACAGTCGCAACGCAAGCGTGATGCATTACGCCGTACGCAGCGTGCTGCAGCCGTGGCCCGGCAGCGTGCGGCGGAAGCACGGCGCCTGCGCGACGAAGCAGAATATCTTGCCCAGTTCGGCCAGCTGCCACCATCGGAACACGTAACCGACGAGGAAATGACTGGCAATGTTCCGCTGGCTGTAGTTCCGGAGACAACGAATGATGATCTGAACGCCAGTGGCGTCGCCGGCTCGCTACCCACAACCGGCAGCAACGCACCGGTCGCCGAGATAGTGCCAGAAGTTGCGCCACCGACGGATCTCGAATCTGTTCGTAATGAATTGCGTCGACGCAACGACGAGGGAAACGAACAGTAATCCAGGCTCGTCCGCGAACCGAAAATATGACTATTCGCCAGGTGGCATTGTTCGTACGTGCAAGTCGCGTTGCGGAAACGGGATGACGATGTCGTTCGCGAGAAACGCTTTGTAAACGGCGCAGTTTACTTCGTGATGCAAGCGACCCCGATCGATCGGTTGAGCGATCCAAAACAGCAGTTCGAAATCCAGACTGGACTCACCGAAGTGCCGAAATCGGACACGAGGCGCCGGATCGGTGCAGACGCCGCTGTTGTCGGCCGCAACTGCCTCGAGCGTCGCAATCACGTGATCGATATCGCTGCCATAGGCGATACCGACGGCGATCCGGACGCGGTGTTTTTCGGACGGCCCGCCAGCTTCATTTATTATTTTGCTGTTGCCGAGGATGCCGTTCGGTATCGTTATCTCAACATCGTCACGCGTTAGCAAACGAGTACTGCGCAAGCCAATGTGCGTGACGACGCCGCGTTCCCCTGAGTCGATAATAATGAAGTCGCCGGTCTTGTATGGCGAGTCCGCGACTATTGACACGCCGGCGAACACGTTTGACAACGTGTCCTTCGCGGCAAGGCCCAGTGCCAGTCCCACAATACCCGCAGAAGCCAACCACGCTGTTACCTCGACGTCCCAGGCGAGGAAAGCAAAATATATCGCTAGCGCAATCAGCGCGATTCTGGCGACGTTTTGCAGCAAAGCGAGCATGCCGCTCTGAACAATTTTACTCTTGGACGTCTTGCGCACTTCGCGCACCAGCACGAATATTAGCGCTGTAAGCAAGTTGTACCAGGTGACAATCGCTATGGTCTTCAGGATTGACAGCGTGATCTTTTCCGGCATCGTACCCATGTCGACAGGCTGTGTCGCAAGCGCAAGACCAATGAGTACAAACGATATGAAGATTGGCCTGTGAAGAAGCGCGACCACGTCGTCATCCAGGCGCGTCGAGGAACGGCGCGCAATGCGTCCGGCCATCGCCGACAGTATCCAGCCGGCGACTTTTCCAAGCAAAATGAAAAGCAGCGCGACAATCATGGATTGTAAATACGGATACGGGCTGATCATTGCGACCAGCGCCTGCACCTTGTCGATCAGCTCACTCAACGGTGGATTGCCGTCTATTGCGAGGTTCGCTCAATAGTCTGGATCGTACGTCAGGGTGTTGGACGTCGAAGAACCCTCGTCCGGATCGGGCATGCCGAAGGTTCGTACGCTTGATACCTCGTTGCTGTTTGGCGCAGTCGAGACGCCTGCACGCATGCCGGGTTGTTTCGGCAGCCTGCTTGTTTGCGTGGTCAGCATTTGTACGAAGGTATTCGCAATGGCGGGCGCAATATTCGGAGAACTGTCAAAAATGCGTTCAGGCGACATGCTTGTATCGTTATAAAATGCCACATTTGAGTGGCGATCCATTGTGACGCCGGAACCTTCCAGCGCAACGCCGGCAAACAGGCCGCGGTTACGGGAATAGGACATGACTTCGGCCTTAAACGTAATATCGGTGGCGGCACTTGCCTGACGCCCGACTGGTCCGGCTGCGATCGATGCATCGGCGCCCAGTGTCAGTTTGCCGTTGGCAATTCCGTCGACGCCCTTGCGCGTTTTGAAAACCAGGATGATGTCGGTCGATTGCGCGCCGATTTGCCAGCCGACGCTGCCGCCGGTCAATTTTATGAATGCCGGGTTACTCCAGGAATCGTCGTCCTGGCGAACGACAATAATGCCCTTGCCATGTCGTACTCCTACGCCAAAACCGACCTTGACGACGTTGGGTATGACGGCAACAGCGTAAGCACGGGACAACAGTGTCGGCGGAATATTTTTCTCCGGAATACGCAGTAGCTGATCGAATACGTCGGCCGCGTCGGCAACGCGTTTTTCTTCGCGTGTCGCGGCTTGCGCGGGGGCTGCGATGGCAAGGGCGAGCAAACAAAGAATTACAGAGGTTCTCGTCAAATTCATGGTCGTTTTCCGTGTATAGATCATTCGAGACCGGAATCGGGGAAGAGTTCAATGATACGCCAAATTTGCGCGAACGGCCCGGTTGAGGGGCGGCGACTATCGAGCGAGTGATGTGTCCGCGAGTATCGGCGGCAACGGGCAATCGAGCGTCGCACAGATGACCCGAATGAGCTCCGCCTCCGCAACGGTGAGGAGCTTGTCGTGATTTGCGACCTCACTGACCGCGCGCAATAGCTTGAGCCGCCCCTTGTTATTCAATTTCAGCAGGATATCGAGACTGCGATTCAGAATATCGACCGTGTAGTCGTGCCTGGGCTCAATTTTTACGCTAGCAGCCCATTCGCCGAGCAGCCTGGCGCCGGCGTCGAACGCTTCCTGGCTCTGCGCAACACTGTCATGGCCATAGTCGGCGATGATTGCCAGCAGGTTGACGGCGGCCTGCCGTAGTTCGCGTTTCGGGACGCGGGGCAGGGCGCGCCGCCCGCTTGGATCAATCGCCTGATGCAGGTTAATCATCAGTATTCGGTAAAAGCAGAACTCATACAGTTCGACCTTTCCGTCGATCTCGATCAAGCGACTTGCCATGTCAATCAGGTAACTAAGCTGCGGTGCGGGGCGCAGCTTCAGAGCCGGAAAGGCTATTTCAAGTAATGGCAGCCGGAGTTCCTCGCCCGTGTGTTCGAGTTCGCGGTAATAGCTATTTACCAGCCGCGTACGCTCCTCGCCCATGCGTTCCTCGATGAGCCCCAGCTGTCGTTCGACGAGCTCGCCGGATCGGTCAAGGATCAAAGCGAGCGTCAGCAGATAGGCAAGCGTGGTCGAGTGCGCCGCGTCGTAAAGATTCTCCGGAATCGACAGGCGCAGGCGTTGAGCATATTCGACATGTTCGATCGCGGGACGTCCGACGGATCCGGCGATGGACTCCGGCGATATGGCCGTCTTGCCGCCCGCAAAGGCAGCGCTGCTCCCGGACGTCAACGATTCCCGGGCAGGGCCGGCGGATTGCGGCAGCTCGGCCATCGCGTCAATTTCGGGGTAATCCCTTTCGTCGAAATTTGGATCCAGCGCCCTGATACGTTCGGTCAGCGGAGGATGCGTCGCGAACAGGCCCCTCAGGCGGGATCCACTGCCGAACAACATGTGGCTCACTTCCTCGGGGTCAGCGGCTTGCAGGAAAGACGCCTGGCTGTAGCCGCCTATTTTTTTCAGCGCATTCGCGATACCGGAACTCTGGCGGGTAAACTGAACAGCCGATGCATCGGCCAGGTATTCTCGCTGCCTGGATACAGCCGCCTTGATAATTCGGGCGAAAACTACGCCGATGCCGCCGAGAATGGCGAGGCCCAGGCCGACGATCAGCACGACCGGAGCACCCCGATCACGACGGCTTGCCAGGCTGACATGATAGCCGCCGCGAGTGATCATGCGGCCGATCAGGCCGAGCACCATGATGCCGAAGAGTACACCCATCATGCGTATGTTCAGGCGCATGTCGCCATTGAGAATATGACTGAATTCGTGAGCAATCACACCCTGCAATTCATCGCGATTCAGCAGTTCGAGCGTGCCGCGCGTCACGGCAATCGCCGCATCGCCAGGCGAATAGCCGGCAGCAAAAGCATTGATGCCGCTTTCTTCTTCGAGCACGTAAATCTCTGGCACAGGTACGCCGGATGCGATCGCCATTTCCTCAACGACATTGCGAAATTGCCGGCGTAACGGGTCGCTGACATCGGCAGGCACCAGCGTGCCACCCATCTGGGCAGCGACACGGCCGCCGCCAGCTGAAAGGACCGAGGTCTTGTAAAGACTCGCACCAATGATGAACAGTGCCGTGGCGACGGCTGTAATAAGCAGAAAACCGGTCGGGTCACCGCCTGAATAAGCGTCGTCGCCCGACAATGCGCCGAACGCGAAAGCGACGACCAGCGTGACGCCGGCGACGATCAGCGCGGTTGCGACGACATAAACGACAACGAGCCACCTGGTGGCTCGCCGTGCCCGATCCTGAGAGTCAAAGAAATTCAAGTAAAGGAGACGTCAGGCACATCGCGTTTTTCCTCGGAATCGATCTCAAGGAAACTCGCCAGTTCGAAGCTGAACATGCCGGCAATGACGTTGTTCGGAAAATTCTCCGCTGAGTTGTTGTAGCTCAATACCGAATCGTTGAAAGCCTGGCGCGCAAACGACACCTTGTTCTCGGTGCTCGCCAGCTCTTCTTGAAACTGCATCATATTTTGGTTGGCTTTTAGATCCGGATAGGCCTCGGACAGTGCAAACAGCCTGCTGAGTACGCTGCCAAGAGCGCCTTCCGATGCGCCCAGTTTCTTGATAGCTTCGGCATTCGCCGGGTCCGCCTTGGCGGCATCAAGGCTTGAAACGGCTGTATTTCGGGCCGCGATTACGGCCTCGAGGGTTTCGCGCTCGTGCTTCATATAGCCTTTCACGGCTTCGACGAGGTTCGGAATCAGGTCGTAACGTCGCGTGAGCTGTACGTCAATTTGGGCGAAAGCGTTGCGGACGCGGTTTCTCAGGTTGATCAACCGGTTGTAGATTCCGATCGCCCAGAACACAATAGCTGCCAGGATGCCGAGAAATACCAGGAATGATGTCAAAGTCCCGCTCCTTGAAAGAAGAGTGCAAAAAATGAAGCATAACGCTCGCAAGATCGTAACTCTAGCAATAGGGACGATCTTTTGGATTTCAATACCTTGCGCGGCAGAATGGGTCGGTGACGCGCGGCCACTGATGGGTACCGAGGTCAGCGTTTACCTGTGGCACGATGACGAAACCGGGGGTCTTGAGTTGGTTGAAGCCGTCTTTGATGAAGCCGTGCGAATAGACGAGCTGATGAGTACCTACAAGGAGTCGAGCCGGATTTCCGAGGTGAATCGGAACGCGGCAAATGGCGCCGTTCACGCCGGCGCGGAACTTGCCGGACTCATTCAAAGAGCGCTGGACATATCCGTCCTGACCCGCGGCGCATTCGACATTACTTATGACAGCGTTGGCCAGTACTACGATTTTCATGAACGCGAGCGGCCGGACGCGGAGACGGTCGCGAAAGAGAAACAACGCATCGACTACCGCCTCGTCGAAGTCGACCGCGTCGCCGCTTCCGTGCGCTTCCTGGCCGAAGGCGTGCGCATTAACCTCGGCGGAATTGCCAAGGGTTACGTCGTGGAGCGGGGCGTCGACATCCTCCGCCACAACGGCGTAAAAAACGCCATCGTGACCGCCGGCGGTGACTCGCGCCTGCTTGGTGATCGGCGTGGTCGGCCATTTATGATCGGTATCCGTGACCCGCGCCACGACGGCGAGGTCGCCATCCGGGTGCCGCTCGAAGAAGAAGCCGTTTCGACCTCCGGAGACTACGAACGTTACTTCGACGAAGACGGCGTGCGCTACCATCACATCATCAAGCCGAGTACCGGCGAGCCGGCGGGTGGTGTCCACAGTGCGACGGTATTCGGACCGGATGCCGTCATGACCGATGCGCTGTCAACGTCCGTATTCGTGATGGGCGTGGAGCTCGGACTGACGCTGATCGCTGACCTGCCGGATTACGAGAGCATCGTTATTGACTCCGGCGGACGAATATATTACTCGGATGGCCTTGAGCAGCCAGACTCACCTGCCGAAAATGACGAGCCCTGACGCGTCGCCGGCAAGCGACAGCAGTCTCGAAAAAAGTCCCGATCTGTCGCCGAAAGGCGACGACTTTTCGCTTTAAATTCATATTGATATGCCTATCATTAGGTACCGGTTGTCGACGCCGAAAGACGGCTCCGGGCGGCGGGGCGCGGGTGTTCTGAACGCCCGGAAAATCCGGGAAGCACAGCGACTTAACGTAATCTGGCACGATTGTGAGGAGTGCGTGTCCCGCGATAAGGGGGCCGAATGGATCCCATGACGGGGGCCGAATTATGTTGAGGCAGTCCGGGTTTGTGTGACGATTATCACGGCTCCACAGGCCCACGGCTGTCAACATTCCCAATCGGCGCAGGACGACGACGTCGACCGGCGCCTGTATGCCCAGGATGGCATCAGGCTTAAAGACAAAGGAATGAAATGATGAAGATCAGGAAATTGACAATGGGCCTCGCGCTGATCGTTTTTGCGGCGAGCAGCCTTGCTGCGTCCGGCCTGCCGGGGCAGCCGGCGCCGGATTTCGCGCTGAAGAGTTCCACAGGCAAGAATCTGCGTCTGTCGGAGTATCGCGGCGATGTCGTCATGATCAATTTCTGGGCAACCTGGTGCGGACCATGCCGCCAGGAAATGCCGTTGCTCGACCAGCTATACGCACGCTACCACCGTGTCGGATTTCATCTGCTGGCGGTAAATATCGACGACGATTCGAGGCGCGCGATGGATATGGTTCAGGAGCTGGGTGTCAGTTTCCCCGTCCTGTTTGATGAGCGCAAAGACGTTAGCAGGCTTTATGACGTGGACGCCATGCCGGTCACGATTCTGATTGACCGCGAAGGCGTCGTGCGTTTCGTCCACCAGGGCTACAAGCCCGGGTACGAGGAGAAATACCTCGACGAAATTCGCTCATTGTTGAGGGAGTAGTCAGAGCAGGTCAGCGTCCGCGGAAGCTGGATCTGCTGTTCTTTAGGAGTATGAACGTGACACTGAAAACGGTCTTGAGTTGCTTACTGGTTTTGATGCTGGCGTTTACCGGGCCATCGCATGCGCAGGAAGTGGCGCCTATGGATGCCGACGCGGCCGCGGCTGATGCAAATATGCTTGCATCCGCGCAGGGCGAATCTCGCGAACGATTTCGCAGCCTCGATCGCAATGTGCAGGATCTCAAAAAGGAGGTTCTCGATCTGAACCGGGATCTTTTCCTGCTTGAGGAGGAGTTGCTGTTTCCGGCCAATTCGCAGGTCGCGTTCTTCATATCCATGGACGTCGGTGAGTACTTTGCGCTGGATTCGGTCAACCTCAAGATTGACGGCAAGGAAGTCGCGAACTACCTGTACACGGATCGGGAGGTCGATGCATTGCTTCGCGGCGGCGTACACCGGCTTCATATGGCCAACCTGAAGACCGGTGATCACGAGTTGATTGCGATTTTTACGGGCAAAGGTCCACATACGCGTGATTATCGTCGCGGTGCGACTGTCACGATCGACAAAGGTATTGGTGCGAAATACCTTGAGCTGGAGATTACTGACCGGGTCCTGAAACAGCAGCCGGAATTCGTGATCAAGGAATGGGAGTGATCCTTGCGGACTGCCCGCCCAATCTTCGCTGCGTTTAGCCTCGCCTGTGCACTATTTCTGGCGGCCGTGCCATCGCGCGCGGGCGCGAGCCGTGAACCGGTTGTCGTAAAGGACCTGCACTACGGCGAGGTCCTTTTCTACTTCTACCAGGAAGACTATTTTCCGGCGATTGTGCGCCTGCTGGCGTCGCAATCGCAGTCGAACATGGACAACCATATTGACGACTCGGAATTGTTGCTTGGCGGCATGTACCTGTCATACGGTCATCACCTTGAGGCCGCCCGGATATTCGAGCGTCTCCTCGCGAATAACGTCGATCCCGAAATTCGCGATCGCACCTGGTTTTTCCTTGCAAAAATATGGAAACAGCGCGGCTACCTGGAGCAATCGCAACAGGCGCTGGACAGGATTCAGGGCGATCTCCCGAAGAACCTGCAACGCGAAGCGCTGATGCTGCGGGCGCAGATTCTGATAGACAGCGGCAACTACAATCAGGCGATCACGTTGTTGCAGGGTTGGAAGGGCAGGACCGAGTGGTCCAGCTATGCGAAATTCAATCTCGGTGTGGCGCTGGTTCGCAGCGGACAGGTTGACGCCGCAACCAGGATTCTTGAGGACCTCGGCGAAATGAACCCGTTCAACGAGGAGCTGACGTCGCTGCGTGACAAAGCCAACCTCGCGCTGGGCTATGCATTGCTGCAAGACGGTCAGCCAATGGCGGCCAAACCCGCGCTACAGCGCGTACGTCTCGAAGGACCGTTTTCAAACAAGGCGCTGCTGGGTGTTGGCTGGGCTGATGCTGAGCTCGAAAACTACCAGCGCGCGCTCGTGCCGTGGATGGAGCTTCGTAGCCGGGACCTTCTGGATTCGGCAGTGCAGGAGTCCATGCTCGCGATTCCTTACGCGCTCGCCCAGATTGATTCAATCAGCCAGGCGGCCGACCACTACCTGAACGCGATCGAAGCGTTTTACGAGGAATCGGTTCGTATCGACCGTACAATCGCGCACATCGAGTCGGGCGACATGTTCAAGGAATTTCTCGCCGATGATCCGCTCGGCAGCACTGGCTGGTACTGGCAACTTCAAAAATTGCCCGAGGGCCCGGAAGCACGCTACTTGTTTCATTTGCTGTCGACACACGTATTTCAGGAAGGCCTGAAAAATTATCGCGACCTGAGTTACATGTATAGCAACCTCGACACCTGGCGACAGAGTGTTGGCGTCTACGCGAACATGCTCGAAACGCGCAAGCAGGCGTACGAGGAGCGATTGCCGCGGGTCGAAGATACGCTGGCGAGGGCGGATCTCGATGGCATGGTTGATCGCAAACTCGAATTCGACTCACTGCTCAATGATATTGCAAGCAGCGGCGACTGGCTTGCGTTGGCGACCGAATCCGAGTTCGAGATGTGGGGCGAGATCACGGGCCTGGAATTGACCCCGGCACTAAGTGCGGATATCCCGGAAGCTGTTGAAATACGCGACAAAATCGCGCTGCTAAAAGGTGTACTGCAGTGGGATCTCGAGGCACGGTTCAAGGACCGCTTGTGGCGAATTCGCCGCGATCTGCGCCAAACCGGCGAGGCGCTTGTCGAGACGCAGCGCGCGAGACGCCAGATCGATGAGTCAATGCGGCGTCAACCTATTGAGTTCGGCGCTTTTTCCGAACGTGTTTATGGACTTGAACCGCGAATCGAGGGCATGAAGATTCGTATCACAGAGCAGATGGCGGAACAGCGAAGCTACCTGCAGTCAATTGCGGTTGGAGAGTTGCAGGCACAAAAGGAACGTCTTGATACCTATACCGTGCAAGCGCGATTCGCTCTTGCCGCCATATACGATATTGCGACGACCGTCAGCGAGGTGTCGGAGTGAACATCCGTCACATCACCTGCCTTCTTGTCTGCCTCACGGTTCTGTTGCCGATGGCCGACGCCGATGCCGAGAAGGTCAAAACGAAAGATACGATTAAAAGTCTCGAACGCCAGCACGTCGAGGTTCGAACAGGGAAGATAATTTTGAACAGCTCGGATCTCGCACGCGACAACTATCGTGCGTTCCTTGACCTGGTTTCGGGCGATCCGGAATTGCGAGCCGAAGCCATGCGACGCCTCGGTGATCTCGAACTTGAAGCCATCGAAGCCGAGCAACTTGCCGACAATATCGAAGCGATCGAAACCCGCGGGTATGACAATGCCGTGGATCTCTATCAGCAATTGCTCGAGGCGTATCCGGATTATCGACGCAACGATACGGTGTTGTATCAGCTTGCACGCGGCTATGAAACAGGCGGCAAGACAGACAAAGCGCTTGTCGTGTTGAACGACCTCGTTTCGCGTTACCCGAACACGCCGATGATTGACGAGGTGCAGTTTCGCCGGGGCGAAATGTTGTTCCTGCGCAAGAACTATGACGACGCGGAAATCGCTTACCAGGCCGTTATCGACTACGGCGATGAATCGCGCTTTTACGAGCAATCCCTGTACAAGATTGGCTGGGCCCAGTTCAAACTGGCGTCGCACAAAAAGAGTCTCGGGGCGTTCTTTGAGTTGCTCGATCGCAAGATCGCAGATCTCGAGCTCAAGGATGGCGACGATCGTCTCGACGGGCTGAGTCGAGCCGAGCAGGAGATGGTTGAAGACACGTTCCGCGTACTGTCGATCAGTTTCTCTTACATGGAAGGCTCCGGCAGTATCGATGAGTACATGAACGAGTACGGTCAGCCTGGCTACGCCTATATTATCTATATGAACCTCGGCAAACTCTATCTCGACAAGGAACGCTTTGTCGATGCTGCCGAGACCTACGAGTCATTTGTCGATCAGGATCCGTACCACCCGAAAGCCCCGTTGTTGCAGGTCGAAGTCATCGAAGCTTACAAACGCGGTGGTTTCCCGAGCCTCGTGCTGGAGGGCAAAAAGGGCTTCGTTGAACGCTACGGGATGGATGGCGGATTCTGGCTAAGAAATCCTCCGGAACAGAACACAGCAGTTGCCGCGCACCTGAAAGCCAACCTGACCGATCTCGCACAGTACTACCATGCCGAGGCACAAAAGGACGGCAAGACAACTGACTACCAGGAAGCGGCGCGCTGGTACCGCAAATACCTCGCTTTTTTCCCCGAGGATCCTGATAGCGCGAAAACGAACTTCCTGCTCGCCGAAATCCTGTTCGAAAGCGAGGATTTCGCGGCAGCGACCCGGGAATACGAGCGCACGGCCTATGCCTATCCAATGCACGAGAAGTCGGCCGAGTCCGGTTACGCCGCTATATTGTCGTATCGCGAGCATGAGAATTCGCTGGATGGCGAGGCGAAAGACCAGTGGCACAAGGCGTATCTCGATAGCGGCTTACGGTTCGCCGACACCTATCCTGAACACGCCGAGTCGGGCGCAGTACTGACGACCGTCGCCGAAGATCTTTTCAAGCAAAATCAATTCGACCTGGCGATCGCAGTTGCACAGGCGGTCATCGCGAAGCAACCGCCGGTCGACGCGCCATTGGCACGTACCGCATGGACCGTGGTCGCACACTCTCAATTTGATACTGACAACTTTGCCGAAGCCGAGCAGGCCTACTACAAGCTGCGCGCCTTCACCCCGCCGGACGACAATCAGGCGAAACAGGACATCAAGGATCGCATTGCATCGTCGATCTACAAACAGGGCGAGATGGCAAGAGACGCCGGTGACCTCGAAACGGCCGTAACGCATTTCACACGTCTGGGTCAGGTAGTGCCGGACTCCGATATTCGCGCCACCGCCGAGTACGATGCGGCCGCCGCACTGATCAACCTCGCCGCCTGGGATCGCGCATCGGGTATCCTCGAGCAGTTCCGCACGGACTATCCCGATAGCGAATTTGCGGACCAGATAACGGAAAAACTCGCCGTGACCTACCTGGAGTCAGGACGTGGTTTCGACGCGGCGCAGGAGTTCGAGCGCATCTCCGTCGCCGGAACGAGCGGCGAAGGAGTTCGTCGCGAAGCCCTGTGGAAGGCCGCCGAGCTGTACAAAGCGGCGGGATCCATTTCGAGCGAGCATCGCGTTCTCGAGAGCGTAGTCAGGCGTTATCCGAACCCGCTGTCCGAATCGATAGAGGCGCGTTTTCGTTTGCTGGAGATCGCCGAAGCGACCGGCAATGACGAAGATCGCGTCGCTCTGTTGCGAGAACTGGTTCGTGTTGATGCAACGGCGGGCTCGCAGCGCAGCGACCGTACGCGCTATCTGGCGGCGACGGCGTCAATTGAGCTGGCGGAGCCGGTGCGCCGCCGTTTCACGGTCATAAAACTGACACAGCCGCTGGCTGACAGTATGAAGCTGAAGCGAAGCCTCATGGAGGATGTCATCAAGGCCTACACCGACGCGGCCGACTATGGCGTTGCGGAGGTGACCACCGCGGCGACCTATCGGCTGGGTGAGGTGTACGAGCTCTTCAGTGCCGACCTGATGGCATCCGAACGACCCGCGAATCTCGATGAGGCGGCGCTGGAGCAATATGAGCTGCTGCTCGAGGAACAGGTCTACCCCTTCGAGGAAAAAGCGATCGATTTGTACAAGGTCAATGCTGACCGCACGGTTGACGGGGTTTACGACGATTGGGTCAGGAACAGTTTCGAGCGGCTGGCGAGCATGATGCCGGGCCGATACGCAAAAGCGGAGCGCAGCGAAAATGTTGTTACCTCGCTTTACTAAATTTCAGTTACTGGCGCTCGTGCTGGTGCTGGCCGGATGTGCGTCATCCGGGCCAAAGCCAGAGTCGCGCGGGACCGTCGGCGGCCAGGAGGCCGCACAGTCCGTGCCGGCACAGGCTCTGACTTTGTTCGAGCAGGCAACTTCCATCATGGCCGCAGGCGATTTTGTCGAAGCGGAGCTCCGCTTCAAGGAATTCCTGTTGCAATACCCGGCGTATGCGGGCGCGTACGTAAACCTGGCCATCATCCACGCCCGCAACGGCAACGATGATGCCGCCCTTGACGTGATCGAGGCCGCGCTCGCGATTGACCCGGATTACGCACCGGCACTGAACCAAAAAGGCATGCTACTTCGCAGAAATGGCAATTTCTTGGAAGCGGAGGTCGCTTATTTGAAGGCCGTCACATCAGATCCCGACTACGCCTTGGCACACTACAACCTGGGTGTACTGAATGAGCTGTATCTGCAGCGGCTGGATGTCGCACTGCAGCATTTTGAGCAATACCAGGGGCTTGTCGGTGACGACAAGCAGGTTGAGAAATGGATTGCGGACCTGAGGCGTCGTGTAGCGGCGAATCAACGCACGGCAAACGTGGCGGATTGACGGACATGAGTACCAAAACTCATAAACGACTGACGGCATTCGGCGCCGGATTCATGCTTGCCACGTTTTTGGCATCGTTTGCCGCTTTTTCACAAGAAGTCAGCGAGGAGATTGGTGATTCGGATGTACTCGAACCTGCGTTCGACACGTCAGCTCAAGCCGACGTATTGGCGGCCGGGATAGATGATCTGGAGCCGGCTGTGCCATCGGCGGTACTGGCACAGGACGTTACGCGAACGCAGTCCGGCAGCCTGGTAATGGATCGTATGGACCTCGGGCGCACGGAGATTACGGGTAACCAGGAACTTCCAAAAGTGATGTACATCGTGCCCTGGAAGAAGGCCAATCCCGGTGACCTGTTGGGTCGCCCCGTGAACACGCTGCTGGACGAAGTACTGGCGCCGCTGGATCGGGAAGAATTTGTGCGTCAGGTCGATTATTTCGGCGACGTGTACGGTAACGAAAAAGAGTAGGAACCCGCCCTGCGGGCGAATTGAAAGTAGAGGAGCAATCAAATGAGCACATTTGTGCGATTTTTTCAGGACGGCGGTGCATTCATGTACCCCATCCTGTTCGTGTTCGCGTTCGGTGTCGCAATTGCAATCGAACGCTGGACGTATTTGACGATATCCGGTGCCAGCAATCGTGCGCTGTGGAAGAAGATCGTGCCCTTCCTCAAGGCCGGCAATTTCCAGGAAGCTGCGGCGCTTACGACCAAATCGAAGGCCGCGATAGGCTCGATCCTGACCTACGGCTTGTATCGCGTTAAGTCCGCACGCCGTCGAGATGACATCGAGAAGGCAATGGAGGAAAGCATGATGGAGGTACTGCCGCGTCTTGAAAAACGCACGCACTACCTCGCAACGCTTGCCAATATCGCAACCCTGCTGGGACTGCTGGGTACGATTATCGGCCTGATCCGCGCGTTCACGGCGGTGTCGAACGCCAATCCGGCGGACAAGGCTGATCTGTTGTCGGCTTCGATCTCGGTTGCGATGAATACGACTGCGTTCGGTTTGATGGCTGCGATTCCGTTGCTGTTGGTCCACGCGTTGCTGCAGACGAAGACGAACCAGCTCGTGGACAGTCTCGAGATGGCGAGCGTCAAGTTCCTGAACGCGGTTACCGAACGTCAACTCAAGTCTTCCGGGGCGTAACCATGATCCGTCGCCGCAGAGGTGGTCGTCGTCACAATGAGGACACGGCCGAACTCAATATCACGGCATTTATGAACCTGATGGTTATTCTGGTTCCGTTCCTGCTGATTACCGCGGTGTTCTCGCGTTTGGCAATTCTCGAGCTAAGTTTGCCAGGCTCCTCTACTGAGCCCGTGGAACCGCAGGAACAGGTTTTTCAACTGGAAGTCATAGTTCGTAAAGACAAGATCGAGATCGGCGACCGAAATCAGGGCTTGCTGGGTATTTACCCGAACGCTGATGACGGCAGCTACGACTACGACGCCCTGAGCAACAAATTGTCGGAACTCAAGGATCGCTATCCGGCGAAAACGGACGCGTCGATCCTGCTGGAGTCGGATATCGCGTATGACACGCTGGTGCAGGTTATGGACCGCGTTCGCGTCGAGGAAGAGATCAGGGAGGATTCAGTCGTTCGCAATGAGCTATTCCCGGATATTTCCATCGGCGATGCGCCTGTATCAACCGGAGGGGGGGCATAACGAATGGTCAAGTCAGCACGCGCAAAACGAATGGACAAGCACCACCTGCGCAATAAAGGCACGGCGATGCTCAATCTCGTCTCCCTGATGGACATATTCACGATTCTGGTGTTCTTCCTGCTGGTGAACTCGTCGGATGTCGAAACCTTGCCAAACGCCAAGGACCTGCAGTTGCCTGAGTCGATTGCCGAGAAGAAGGCGAAGGAAACCGTCGTCATATTGATTGGCGAAGTAGACATCATCGTGCAGGGCGTGCCGATCGCCAAAGTTGCCGACGTCCTGAAACTCAAGGGCAATGACATTCCGGAGCTTCGCCAGGCGCTGAAATCTCAAAATGATCGCGTGCTTCGCCGCGCCGCACAGGATGACATCGCCGGTCGTGAAGTAACGATTATGGGCGACAAGGAAATTCCGTACCGGTTGCTGAAGAAAGTGATGGCGACGTGCATGGAATCGGACTACGGGCAGATATCGCTCGCTGTACTGCAAAGGAGCTCGGACAAGCTCGATGATTTGCAGGCAGCACGGTAGGGATGCCGGATAGGGCCTGGGCTTAGGAGTCGCGGAATTGGATTTACCATTCTACAGAGAGTATGAGCTGCCATGGACGTCGAGTTCGGATCAGGAGCGCAAGTTCCAGCGTCTGCTCGGGAAAATATTCCTGGTCGTTGCGATCCTGGGACTGGTTTGGCCGTTCATACCGTTGCCCGAGCCGGACCCGTACGAGATTGAAGAGATTCCACCTCGCATTGCCCGGCTGCTGCTCGAAGAGAAGCCCCTGCCGCCGCCACCTCCACCGCCCGTGGTGGAAGAGGAGCCGGAACCGACGCCCGATGTACCGGAGCCCGAGCGGGTCGTCGAGACCGAGCCGGAGCCGGAACCGGAAGTGATACCCGAACCCGAAATTGACCGCACCGAGGTCGCGCGCGAGCAGGCGCAGGCCGCATTGATGCCGTTCGCTGAGGACCTCGCCGACCTTGTCGACCAGGAGCTGCTCGACAAAGTGGCTGACGATCGCGAACTGAGTGCATCGGTCGGCAGCGCACGGCGCAACGAGCGTTCGATGATCACATCCAAAGTAGGAACTGCCTCGCGTGGTATCAACACGGCTGCCATGAGCCGCAACACTGGCGGCACCGGAATCGCAGGGCGCTCAACGACTAAGGTTGACAGCCCGGTTGCCGGTCTCGCCGCGAACGCCGGTGGCGCTCGCCGTACCGGAACAAGTGGCAGGGCATCGCGTTCGCGAGAGGAAATCGAGCTCGTATTCGACAAGAACAAAGGCGCAATCTTTGCGCTCTACAATCGTGCGTTGCGTCGCGATCCGTCGTTGGAAGGTAAGCTCGTTTTGCGTCTGACAATTGCGCCGAATGGCCTTGTTACATTCTGTGAAATCGTCTCGAGCGACCTTGGCGACCTGGAACTCGAGCGAAAACTCGTGCAACGCGTGAAGTTGTTCCGATTCGAAGCGCGTGATGTCGAGGCGATCACAACCACGAAGCCAATCGACTTCTTCCCGGCATAACAGCGGCGCCGATCGGCAAGCACCCCCCCCGAACATCGTTACACAATATTGCCGAGCGAGTCCGGTTTCTCTTATCCTGCTTCCCTGCTGGCAGCATTCCATTCATTCAGGGGAGCACGATGCATAACCTTGCAAAGCGTATGGCCATTTTGTCGATTGTTATCTTCGGCCCGATTGCGACACAGGCAGAGGTCGCCATTGATGTACTGATCGAGGAAGCGGGTTTGCGCGACGGACCTGTCGCGATGCGCGACGTACCGGGGTGGCGGTCGCCACACAAAATCGTCGTCTGGAGCATACGCGGTATCAGTTTAACACTCGACGATAGCATGTCCGGTGTGCGGCTGGTGCAGGTGTCCTCGCCGGCGGAGGTACTGGCGGAAGCGCCCGGTGCCGATGCGATCATCGGAATTTGCAACCAGGAGATCGCAGCCGCGGCGAAGCAGGCCGTGTGGATCCAGCAATACAGCGCCGGCGCGGAGCGATGCCTGGCGGCGCCCGAAGTTGCCAGCGGCCGCATCGTGATGACCAACATGCAAAAAATGTCTTCGCCGGTGATTGCCGAACACGCAATCGCCATGATGCTCAGCCTTGGTCGCGGCATAACGCAGTACGCGAAGACAATGCACAGCGGGGAGTGGAACCGGAGCCCTGAATCGTTTTCGATGACGTCGTTCGGTGGCAGGACGATGCTCGTCGTTGGCCTTGGCGGAATCGGTACAGAAACAGCGAAGCGTGCGGCGGCCCTGGGCATGACCGTCATTGCTACGCGTAACAGCTCCCGCGAAGGGCCTGGCTATGTCAGCTATGTGGGCTTGTCCGGCGAATTGTTCGAACTGGCCGCGAAAGCCGATGTCGTCGTCAACGCATTGCCGCTGACGGCGGCAACCAGGGGGTTGTTCAACAGCGATTTCTTCGACGCGGTGAAACCTGGCGCTTATTTCATCAACGTTGCCCGCGGCGGAAGCGTGGTAAGCGATGATCTGATTGCCGCGCTTAACAGCGGCCAACTCGCCGGCGCCGGTCTGGACGTTACCGACCCGGAGCCACTGCCGCCGGATCACCCGTTGTGGCAAATGCAAAACGTCATTATTACGCCACATGTGGCGGCTGCCGCCAGCGAGCGCGAGCGTCATCAGGCAGTGGCGCAGGAGAACCTGCGTCGCTTCGTCGCCGGCGATGCCTTGCTCAATGTTGTTGACCCGGCGCGTGGCTACTGAACACCGGCATGGAAGCGTCTTCAGGGTTTCCCCCGATCGGGTCGCCTGACGCGAGAATACTGATCCTCGGTAGTTTGCCCGGGCAACGGTCGCTGCGTGCAGCGCAGTACTACGCGCACCCGCATAACGTGTTCTGGCGCATCATGGCTGAGGCGCTGGGTGTGCAGGGAAGCTACGAGGAGCGATGCCGACAACTCATGGCGCGGCGCATCGCTGTCTGGGACGTGCTTGCAAACTCGGTACGGCCCGGCAGTATGGATGCCGACATTCGGCTGGAAACTGCGCTTGCGAACGATTTCGAAGGTTTTCTGTCAAATCATGCGCAAGTTGAACGCATCGGCTTCAATGGACGCAAGGCCGAGCAGATGTTCAGGAAGCTGGTCGTGCCTGTACTGGCGGGGACCTTACCCGACCTGGTCAGTCTTCCGTCGACGAGTCCGGCATACGCCGCGTTGTCGTTCGACAACAAACTTGAAATCTGGGCTGGCATGCTCGAAATGACAACACGTTCCTGAATCGGGAGGAAAGAAAATGATTGGCTACGTAACGCTTGGCACCAACGATCTGGACGCGGCGGTGAGTTTCTATGACGAATTATTGGGTTCGATTGGCGCTACACGAATGTACGAAGGCGACAATTTTGTCGCATGGAGTACCGGTCCGTCGTCTCCGGCTATTTCCGTGAATCGGCCCTTTGATGGTGAGCCGGCGACTATCGGCAACGGCGTCATGATTGCCATTGCACTGCAAACACCCGAAAAGGTGGATGCGTTTCACGACAAGGTGATGGCGCTGGGTGGTAGCGATGAAGGTGCGCCGGGGCCGCGCGGCGAGACCTTTTATGTCGGATACTTTCGCGACCTCGACGGCAATAAATTAAATGCGTTCTGCATGACGCTCGATTGATCCCGGGTTTCGCTGGAGCTGCTCGCCCGGGTGAATTGCCGGGCTAAAGTGCGCCGTCGCCGGTTTCGCCGGTGCGAATGCGCCATACCTGGTCGAGGCTGGTGACAAAAATTTTGCCGTCGCCGACTTTGCCGGTCTTGGCGCTTTCAATAATCGTCTCGACCGTGCGCTCGACCAGGTCATCAGGCACCGCAACTTCGATCTTGGCTTTGGGCAGGAAATCAACGACGTATTCGGCGCCGCGATACAGTTCTGTATGGCCGCGCTGACGGCCGAAGCCCTTGACCTCTGTCACCGTCATACCCTGAATTCCGACTTCGCCGAGGGCGTCCCTGACATCATCCAGGCGGAACGGCTTTACGATTGCGGTGACAAGCTTCATACCTGCGGACTCCGGTTGCGGGCCAGGTCGTATGCTAGCAATACGATCCCGCGAAGTGTACAAATGAACGACGACGAATTTGCTCGAATAGTGAAAACATGGCCACAACTGCCGCACTCCTGAAAGAACCCGAAGGGCTGCGCTACCACGGTGGCGCCGTGTTCTACGCAGTCACCGCGTACGCACTCGGGATTCTTGGTTTGTTTCACGACTCCCTGCTCGTCAATCTTGTGGCAACCCTTTTACTGGCGCACGCCATGGTTATTGCCGCGTACATGATCCACGAATGTGGGCATAACGGCGTATTTCGCCATGGCCGACACAATGCGGTCCTGGGCAAGATTATGAGCTGGTTCTGCGGCGCGGCCTATGGCACGTTCGAGGATATGCGCTACAAGCACTTCCGGCACCATGTCGACAACGACGATGTAGTCTGGTTTGAATACGACAGTTTTTTCGACCGACATCCACTGCTCACGAAGCTGGTGCAGGCGCTTGAGTGGTTTTATGTGCCGGCGCAGGATCTGATCATGCACTTCATTATGGTGTTTACGTCGTTCATCATTCCACAACGCCGGAATCAACGCGTGCGCAATGTAAGCGTCATTGCCATACGCGGTATTTTGTTTCTGCTCGTGGTGATTTTTGCCGCCAAGGTGGCCCTGCTATACGCCGTCGCCTACCTGATAATGATGCATGTGCTGCGTTTTATGGACATGCTGCAGCATGACTATCCTTACAACCCGACACTCTTCAACTATGTCGACCCACCCCATAAGGGCGACGACGACTGGGAACAGGAACATACCTTCAGCAATCCGCTGTCACTTCGCTTTCGAAAGCTGAACTGGCTGACATTGAACTTTGGTTACCACAACGCGCACCATTCCAACATGAACGTTCCCTGGTATCGATTGCCAGACTTGCACCGGGAATTGACGGGCGATGATCCTGAGCGCGTGATCCCGCTGTCGTCGCAATTGAAGTTGTTTCATCGAAACCGCGTGTCGCGCGTGTACAGTGCGCAATCAAACGAGTATCCGCAGGGTGCTGCCTATCTCAACGCTGCCCGCGCCGGAAAAGGGCCGATCGGCGGCAACGCGGCTTCGTTCATCACCTCTTTTTAAGCGACAGGGAGAAACATCATGGCAGACCCGAGCGGTGCCGTCGCTGCGCCGTATCTGCTTGATCCGCTTTATTCAGTCGCTATCCGCCGATTGATAGGTCAAGCTACCCCTGAAATGGTATTCAGCGGCGCGGTCCGGCAGCGGAGAATAGCCCCTGAACGGAATAATCATGAGGGAAATTATGTTTGACTTCGATTTTGGTCTCGGCGAAGAGATCGATTTGCTACGCGACTCGGTTCGCTCTTTTGCCGAGGACAGGATTGCGCCTCGCGCTGCGGCAATTGATGAGAAAAACGAGTTTCCACGTGATCTCTGGCCCGAACTCGGTGAACTCGGCTTGCTTGGTATTACCGTGGAGAGCGAATACGGCGGCTCGGACATGAGCTACCTTGCCCATGTCGTGGCAATGGAGGAAATCTCTCGTGCCTCGGCGTCGGTTGGGCTTTCCTATGGTGCCCACTCCAATCTTTGCGTAAACCAGCTGCGGCGATGGGCAAATGCCGGGCAAAAGGAAAAGTTCCTTCCCAGGCTGGTGTCGGGAGAACATCTTGGTGCGCTTGCGATGAGCGAGCCGGGCGCCGGTTCGGACGTGATGGGTATGCGTACGTCGGCAATACGCGACCGCGATGCGTACGTTCTGAACGGTTCCAAAATGTGGATCACGAACGCGCCGCAAGCGGACACGATGATCATCTACGCCGTCACGGATGACAAAAATCGCAAACTCAGCGCGTTCATCGTCGAGAAGGGGACGCCCGGTTTCTCCACGCCGCAGAAGCTCGATAAGCTCGGCATGCGTGGTTCCGACACGAGTGAGGTGTTACTCGAGGACTGCCGGGTGCCGATCGAAAACTTGCTCGCGGAGGAGGGCAAGGGTGCCGCGATCCTGATGAGCGGGCTCGATATCGAACGCGTTGTTCTGGCGGGAGGACCACTCGGCATAATGCGTGCATGCATCGATCTTGTCGTGCCTTATTTGCACGATCGCAAACAGTTTGGTAAGCCAATCGGCGAATTTCAGCTAATGCAGGGGAAACTTGCGGATATGTATACGGCAATGAATGCCTGTCGGGCCTACACGTATGCCGTTGCCAAAGCATGTGATCGAAATCAGGCAACGCGCTTCGATGCCGCTGGATGTATCCTGATGGCTGCGGAAAAAGCGACGTGGATGGGTAGTCAGGCGATTCAAGCGCTAGGCGCGAATGGCTACATTAATGAATACCCTGCCGGTCGCCTGTTGAGGGACGCCAAACTTTATGAAATCGGGGCCGGCACCAGCGAGATTCGGCGAATGCTGATCGGTCGTGAACTCTTCAACGCAAGCAGATAGCGACGAGCGGTAGCCAATGCCCGTAATCAAAAGCAAAGTCGATCGCAATTCGGACGAATTCGAAAAAAACCGGGAGGCCAATGTCGCCCTGGTCGAGGACTTGCGCGCGCTCAGCGAACGGGTGATGACGGGCGGGACGGCCCGAGCTCGCGAGAAACATCAGCTGCGTGACAAGTTGCTGGTGCGAGACAGAATTAAAATGTTGCTCGATGCCGATTCTCCGTTTCTCGAGATCGGTCGGCTCGCCGCGCATGAGGTCTATGACGAAGACGTGCCCGCCGCGGGAGTCATTGTCGGTATTGGCCGCATTCACGACGGTGAGTGCATGATTGTTGCGAACGATGCGACCGTGAAAGGCGGCACTTACTACCCGATTACGGTTAAGAAGCACCTGCGGGCGCAGGAAATTGCACAGCAAAACAATCTGCCCTGCATTTATCTGGTGGATTCGGGTGGCGCGTTTCTGCCGCGACAGGAAGAAGTATTCCCGGATAAGGAGCATTTTGGCCGTATTTTTTTCAACCAGGCGCAACTTTCGGCGCAAAACATTCCGCAGATCGCTGTCGTCATGGGCTCTTGCACGGCCGGTGGCGCATACGTACCGGCAATGTGTGATGAGGCAATCATTGTTCGCAACCAGGGCACGATATTTCTGGGCGGGCCGCCGCTCGTCAAAGCCGCGACCGGTGAAGTAGTCGATGCCGAGACCCTGGGCGGCGGCAGCGTGCATTCGCGTGTATCGGGCGTCACGGATCACCTCGCCGACGATGATACGCACGCCCTGTCGATAGCACGCGACATTGTGGGAAATCTCAATCGTCGCAAATTACCAAATCTCGCGATGCGCGAGCCTGTCGTACCGGTTTATCCGGCCGACGATATTTACGGCATTGTTACCCGCGACCCACGCTACCCCTACGACATTCGCGAAGTCATTGCGCGCATCGTCGATGGGTCCGAATTCCACGAGTTCAAAAAACTGTATGGGTCGACGCTCGTGTGCGGCTTTGCGCACATCGACGGTTACCCAATGGGCATCGTCGCGAATAACGGCATCCTGTTTCCGGAGTCGGCGCAAAAGGGCGCGCACTTCATTCAGATGTCGAATCGGCGTCGCATTCCGCTGCTGTTTCTCCAGAACATCACCGGCTTCATGGTTGGCAAGCGCGTGGAACACGCCGGTATCGCCAAGGACGGCGCGAAAATGGTGACCGCTGTGGCAACGGCCAGCGTGCCGAAATACACGGTCGTGGTTGGCGGTTCGTTCGGCGCAGGCAATTACGCTATGTGTGGTCGTGCCTACAATCCACGGATGTTGTGGATGTGGCCGAACGCCAGGATCTCGGTCATGGGTGGCGAGCAGGCGGCAAGTGTCCTCGCGACGGTCAAAAAGGATGCCATGCAAGCGCGTGGCGACGACTGGCCCGACGACGAGCGAGTCGCTTTCGAAGCTCGAATCCGCGACCAGTACGAAGTACAGGGTCACCCGTATTACTCAAGCGCCCGACTCTGGGACGACGGCGTCATTGACCCTGCGGACACCAGGGCCGTGCTGGCACAGGCGTTGTCCGCCGCCGCTAACCGGCCCGGCGAGCCGGAATCGACGCTCGGACTCTTCAGAATGTGATCCCGGACTTGCGGCCGGGTCCCGCGGACTACTAGAATTCGGCGGCCGCATAGAAAACGAATCAAGGGACAATGGCGCTCGACTACGATCAACTTATGGCGACAAGCGTCGTCGACCTCCCTTTCAGTTACCGCGATACTGAGACGATGCTCTACGCCCTGAGTATCGGCATCGGTCATGACCCGCTGAACAGCCGCGAATTGCCGTACGTTTCGGAGGTCGGTACTCAGCACAGTACAGTTCCCGCGATGGCAACAGTTCTCGTGCCGGACATGTTTCCGCCCGGTCTGGGTTGGGATTTCAGCCAGGTTTTGCACGCCGAGCAGCGCATGCAGCTTTACCGGCCGCTTCCCTCCGCTGCGGATCTGCTCATAAACAAGCGCATCGTCGCGGCCTACGACCGCGGCCCCAAGCTTGGCGCGCTGGTGATGTTCGAGGCTGAAGGGCGTCTCGCGAACGACAACACCGTGTTGTTTACGATCGGCAATACGGTTGTCGCCCGTGGGGACGGCGGATTCGGTGGACCGAATGGCAAGGGGCCCAAGCCGCACCGGGCACCGCGCCGCGAACCCGATCTTTCCTGCGATCTGTCGACAAGCCGCAACCAGGCATTGCTGTACCGCCTGAATGGTGATCGAAATCCCTTGCATGCGGATCCTGACCTGGCGAAGTCGGTCGGCTTCGAAGGGCCGCTATTGCATGGGCTGTGTACCTACGGCGTCGCCTGCCACGCAATTTTGAAGACGATTTGCGACTACGACTACACATTGATCACCGGTATGGACGCCCGGTTTTCCTCTCCCGTGTTTCCGGGTGATACGATCACGACCGACATGTGGCAGGACGGCAATATCGTGTCCTTTCAATGCACGGTCAAGGAACGCGACGTGCTTGTCGTCCGTAATGGAAAATGTACGCTGGCGACCTGAATAGTTAGCGTCAACAAGGGGATTCTCATGGGCAGCACTGTTTCAGTGGAGGTCGACTCGCATGTTGCGAACGTCACACTGAATCGCCCTGACAAAATGAACGCCGTCAGCCTCGGGATGTTCGCGGAACTCGGAGAGATTGGCGGTCGAATTGCAGCCGATCGCTCGGTGCGTGTTGTCGTCCTGAGCGGCGCCGGCGAGAATTTCTGTGCAGGCATCGATACCGCCATATTCAGCAAGGACGGCCTCGGCATCGATGCTTCGGCGATGGCGCCGCAGGCGCCGTCGCCAGCGAATCTCTTTCAGCGTGCTGCCTACGTGTGGCGCGAGGTGCCGGTGCCGGTCCTGTGTGTGATTCACGGCGTCGCGTTCGGCGCGGGGATGCAGATCGCGCTGGGTGCCGATATTCGATACGCCACGCCTGAAGCGAGATTCTCGATCATGGAGGCAAAATGGGGCTTGATTCCGGATTTGGGTATCTCGGCCACGGCGCGCGGCGTCGTTCCGCTGGATCGGATCAAGGAGTTGGCATTTACCGCACGTATCGTGTCCGGGAGCGATGCCTTGAGACTTGGTCTAATTACGCAGCTGCATGATGACCCATTGGCTGCCGCGCGGGCCACGGCCGATGAGATCGCGGCGAAATCTCCAAGTGCCGTGAGGGCGATCAAACAGCTGTTTGACAGCGGCTGGAACGCGCCGGTGGCGGAGGCGCTCGCACTTGAGGCCCGGCTGCAGATGGGATTGCTGGGAGGCGAAGACCAGCGCGAGGCAGTTCTCGCGAATATCGAAAAACGCGCGCCGAATTTCAGCGGCTAGCGCTGGAACTTTGGATGTACGAGAGCACTCAAACCCAATATCATTGGAACTGGCTTCGAATCAGAGGTGAATACATCAACAGGCTGACCGTGTTTGTTGCTGTCGTATTCTGTCTTGCAGCTCCGGCAATTTTTGCTCAAAGCGCCGGTCCGTTTCCCGGAAGCGCCGTCGATTCCAAGACGATGAGAATCCAGGGAAGGGTTGAGGAGTTGTTCGAACAGGGCGAGTACACACGTGCACATATTATTTATCGCAATGAACTTGCGCCGATTGGTGACAAGTATGCGCAGTACATGGTGGGTTTTATGTACCTGACCGGAACCGGGGTGGACGAGGATCCGGTGATGGCTTCTGCCTGGTATCGACTCGCCGCTGAACGCTCCTACAAGGAATTTCTTTACGAGCGCGACCAGATATTGGAGGCATTCAGCGAAGTCGATCTTGTCCGTTCAGATAATCAATATCTGCAATTGCGGCGTCAATACAGTGACGTCGTACTGCTATTGGAGCAAATCAAGGACGATCTTGAGCTGTTGGTGGCACGTACGGGTTCGCGCCTGTCCGGCGGCAGTGGCGTCGTCACCATTGTGGATCCAAAGGCAGGCAGCAGCATGTCCGGTGCTCAATTTTACGGCGAGATTCGAAGGCGAACCGAAGCACGCCTCAAGTTCATGGCGAAACAACTCGACATGCCGGATCTCGGTACCGATCCCAACAATGTCGACATCGATGAACTGGAGACGATCGTCAACAACTACGTCAATACGATCACCGATCGTTAGCTTATTCCGCCAGGGACATCGAACGTTTACGGGCTGCGGTGCAGCCCACTCGACAAGATTCGCGGAAACTCCTCGATGATTTGCGCGGCGATTGCCCCGTCGCCGTGATACCACTTCGGAATCCAGTTGACGGCACCCATGATTGCGTTGCCGGTCATACGTACATCACATGGCTCGATACTGCCATCGGCAATTCCAACTTCGATCAGTGCCTCAAACGCGGCACTGTGTTTTCGCGACAGTTCGAGCACTTCTTCGCGATGTTCCGGCTCAAGTGATGGTATTTCGCTCATGATCGCGATCGGGCCGCGGTCGCCAACCATGAAGTCGACATGATGACGCAGGTAAAGCATGACTTGTCCGAGGCCGTCCTCGCCCTCCGAGATCGCCATCTGCATCGCGTCGCGCCCGACCTCGGCGGCGCGAACGTAACAAAGGTAAACCAGTTCCTCTTTGCTGCGCACGTAGTAGTACAACGCCGGGTCGGTCAAACCGAGGATATCGGCGACGTCCTTAAGCGATGTACCGCTGTAACCTTTCCGGTTGAAACAATGCGCTGCTGCCCTGAGCATGCGGTCGCGTTGCAGCTGAAAGCGGGATTCTTCGGCCGCGCGGGGTAATCCTGTTGCGTTCATTCGTGGGCTCGACCCTTGTTTTATTGTCGATTCTGGATTATTTTAATCTACATTAAAATTTTTGCAACAGCAGAAATTACTGATTTTACTTAAGTTTCTGCCCTTGGGCGGGAGTTACCTGCTGTTTTTCCCCCGGAGAACTCAGTCGATGAGTACGGTTGTCAGCGATCTTCCCGGCGTGTCGGGAGAGTCCGAAAAAGTCCCTTTGCGCTTTGTCACGGCAGCATCACTTTTCGATGGCCACGACGCCGCGATCAATATCATGCGCCGCCTGATCCAGGCGCAGGGAATCGAAGTCGTTCATCTCGGCCATAACCGCAGCGTCGATGACATCGTTCGCGCCGCGATCCAGGAGGATGCAGATGGTATCGCCGTCAGTTCCTACCAGGGCGGTCACATCGAGTTTTTTCGCTACATGATTGATCGCCTGCGTGAGCTCAACGCAGATCACATCAAGGTGTTCGGCGGTGGCGGCGGCACCATTACACCGGAGGAGATCCGCGTGTTGATGGATTATGGCGTGGAACGAATCTACCACCCGCACGACGGTATGGAGCTCGGCCTCGAGGCAATGATCAAGGATCTCGTTGAGCGAACAATCGCCGCAAGGCGCCATACTTCGGCGCCCGGGGTTGTCGAGCGCGATTCGGTGGTTGACGTGGCTGCGATGATCTCTGCTATCGAAGAGGGCGTGTTCGACGATGCGACGCTCGCGAAAATGCGCAGGGAGTGGCAGGTCAAGGCTGGCCAGGCACCCGTCATCGGTATCACCGGCACCGGTGGCGCCGGCAAGAGCAGCGTTACCGACGAAATACTGAATCGTTTTCTTGGCAGCTTTCCGCAGATGAGGATTGCGGTTCTTGCCGTGGATCCGACGCGTCGACGCACGGGCGGTGCGTTGCTCGGCGACCGTATTCGCATGAACACCTTGCGCTCGGAGCGCGTCTACATGCGCTCGATCGCGACCAGGCGGCAGCACCTGGCCACCAGCGAAATGCTGGGCGACCAGATCCTGTTTTTGAAGTCACTGGGCTTTGACCTCGTCATCGTCGAGACCGCCGGCATCGGGCAGAGCGACAGCGAGATCGTCGATCTCGTTGACTACTCGGCCTATGTAATGACCAGCGACTATGGGGCGGCGAGTCAGCTCGAAAAAATCGACATGCTCGACTACGCTGACCTGATTATCCTGAACAAATATGACAAACGTGGCGCCGAGGACGCGTTACGCGATATTCGCAAGCAGTGGAAACGCAACCATTTGGCATTCCAGACTGCCGATGAAGACATACCCGTCTATCCGACGATTGCGAGCCAGTTCAATGATCCGGGGATCAACTGGATGTTTGTCGAATTGTGCCGACGCGTGAGCGAAAAACTGGGTCTCGATGCCGATGCCCTGAAACCGGTAATCGACGTATCGGTCAAGGAGCCTAGAGCGACTTCGGCGATCCCCGGCAGCCGCATCCGTTACCTCGCCGAGATTGCGGAACAGGGCAGGAACATCAATGCAACTGCCGACCGGCAGGCGGACACGGCAAGTGAAGTGCAACACCTGTACGAGGCTTTGCGCGTACTGGAAGGTCCGCTATTGCCTGACGAATTAGCCCTCTACAAGGCCGATGCGCTGACCGACAGCGACGACCGTAGCCTGATGGTGCTGCGCCAGCGCTACCAGGCCGCGTTGCAGGAGCTATCCGCAGAGTCCGTTCGATTGCTCAACGAGTGGCCTGAGCGCAAAGCGGGCGTTCGCTCGGAACAATACAGCTATACGGTTCGCGGCCGCGAAATCACGGGGAATAATTATCGCGAGTCACTGAGCCATCAGAAAATTCCGAAGATCGCCGCGCCGGACTACCGCAACTGGGGCGACTTGCTGATGTTTCTGTCGAAGGAAAACCTGCCCGGCGCCTATCCGTACACGGGCGGAGTCTACCCGTACCGGCGCCTTGGTGAAGATCCCACTCGCATGTTCGCGGGCGAGGGGACGCCCGAGCGTACCAACCGTCGTTTCCACTATCTTTCGCATGGCCAGGACGCGGCGCGTCTGTCTACGGCGTTCGACTCGGTTACATTGTACGGCGAAGATCCGCACGAGAGACCGGACATTTTCGGCAAGGTTGGCAATTCGGGTGTGTCGATCGCGTCCATTGATGACATGAAGAAGTTGTATTCAGGCTTTAATCTTTGTGCGCCGACCACATCGGTGTCGATGACGATAAACGGTCCAGCCCCTATTATTCTCGCGTTTTTCATGAATACGGCCATCGACCAGCAGGTCGAAAAACACTTGCGTGAGACAGGTCGATGGGACGCAGCCAAAGAAAAGATCGACGCGTGGTTCGAGGGTCGCGAACGGCCGTCATACGTCGGCGAGCTGCCGCCGGGTAATGACGGGCTTGGGCTTGGTCTGCTCGGTATTTCAGGCGATAGAGTTGTCGACGCCGAGACCTATGCGCGAATACGCAAAGAAACGCTCGCGTCTGTTCGCGGCACGGTACAGGCCGATATTCTCAAGGAGGATCAGGCGCAGAACACGTGTATTTTTTCTACTGAGTTCGCGATGAAGATGATGGGCGACGTGCAACAGTTTTTCATCGATGACAATGTGCGCAATTATTACAGCGTCTCGATTAGCGGGTATCACATTGCCGAGGCAGGCGCGAACCCGATCAGTCAACTCGCGTTTACGCTCGCAAATGGATTCACGATCGTTGAATACTACCTCGCTCGCGGTATGAGCATCGACGACTTCGCCCCAAACCTGAGCTTCTTTTTCTCAAATGGCATGGATCCGGAATACACGGTTATTGGCCGCGTGGCCCGGCGAATCTGGGCACGCGCGATGCGTGAGAAATATGGCGCCGGTTCGCGCTCTCAAATGCTTAAATACCATGTACAGACATCGGGCCGCAGTCTCCACGCGCAGGAGATCAGCTTTAATGACATACGGACGACACTGCAGGCACTCTACGCGCTGTTTGATAACTGCAACAGCCTGCACACAAACGCGTTCGATGAAGCGATAACAACGCCAACCGAACAGTCTGTGCGCCGCGCCGTTGCGATTCAGCTGATAATCTCGCGCGAGCTCGGGCTGAACTTTTGTGAAAAC
>CAYLTW010000015.1:2246-36212 GCA_964386735.1 uncultured Woeseiaceae bacterium | reverse complement strand
TGAGCTTTTACCTCACCAACAAGCTAATCCGACTTAGGCTCATCCAATAGCGCGAGGTCCGAAGATCCCTCGCTTTCCCCCGTAGGGCGTATGCGGTATTAGCTCGAGTTTCCCCGAGTTGTCCCCCACTACTGGGCAGATTCCTAAGTATTACTCACCCGTCCGCCACTCGACGCCTGGGAGCAAGCTCCCATCGTTTCCGTTCGACTTGCATGTGTTAGGCATGCCGCCAGCGTTCAATCTGAGCCAGGATCAAACTCTTCAGTTCATAGTTTTGAGCTTGAAGAGCGCAAATCCCCAAATTACTTCGCTTAGATTTAACTTGGTTACTTACACTCGATTTTGCCTTCGCAAACTCGGGCGCAAGCACCCACACAAATTATCTGATCGATTTGTTAAAGAACGATTGAAAAAAGGGTCAGACCCACTTTTTCAGGTAGACCAACCAGTATACAGGGCGAGCGGGACTGCTGACCAGCCTTACGGCCACTTCTGTATTGTCCTGGAGGTCTGCCGAGGGACACCGTACCCTCAGCGAGCGGGGCATTATAGCGACCAAAACCCGCCCGTCAATACTTTATTCACACTTTCCCGGGCGACCGAAATCCGGTCCTTCCAGAACACTCGCCGGGCCCGACCGATAAATCCGAAAATGCTGGTTTTCCGCTGAAAAACAGCACCTTGAGCGTTCGCTGGCTGCTATCGGCGGTCGCGCAGGAAAATCGCCGTGGAAGAATCTCTCAGCTATTCCGCAAGATCATGTAGACATTTGCGCGCTCGTAGTCGGATGGCTCCGGCGGCTGGCGGTGTTCGAAGCCGGCCGATTCGTACAGCTTCAGGGCCGGGGCGAGGTCTGAGTGGGATTCGAGGTAGAGTATGCGGCCCGCTCGCTCCCTGAAACGCTCGACGCAAGCCGCCATGAGCTTGCGGCCGATACCGCTTCCCTGACACTGCTCGGTAACCGCCATCTTGGTCAGTTCATAGACACCGTCTCCGTGGTGTTTGAGCGCGACCGTCCCGACTATTTCGCCCGCCAGTCGTGCGAACAGTATGGAGCCGCCACCATCGATAACGTTTTGCACGGGGTTTCCGAGAATTTCATGATCAATGGGCTCGACTCGAAAATATTTTTCCAGCCACTCGACATTCAGGTCCCGAAACGCCTTCGAATACTCCGGCTGGAAATCGATGATTTCGGCAACTTGACGAGCGGGCATTGGAAATCAGTCCGACCCTTCAAACCAGGCCCGGTACTCGGCCGACAGCATGAACTTGCGAAACATCGGATCCTTGGACAACGCGTCGGGCCCCAGTGATTGGCCGAAATTGTTTTCGAGCGTCTCAAGCGCTTCAATCGCGTCGCCAAAATTCTCCGCCGTGACCCTCGCGCGGAGAACGGACCACCAGCCAAGCTCGAGACCGGGCTCCTGGGTGACTGACTTCAACGCAAGTGCATGAGCGTCATCCACGCGCTCCATTACCAGCAATACAGATGACAGGCGTGCATTCAGCAACGCATCGTCAACCCGCAGATGATCTCGCAGTCGGGCGAGTGAGTCGTACGCATCCTGATAACGTTTCGCGGGCAGGTAGAAATCCAGTAACGCCAGCGAGAACAAGGGATCGTCGGGGAAAAGTTCCGCTACATTTTCAAGTATGTCGCGTTGCGTCCGGCGTTTGCGGGCCGCCCTGGCCGCATCGAGACCGAGTTTAATGATGGTTCGCTGGCTCCTCAGCCGCTTGTCGAGCGTTTTCATGATTTGCTCATAGCGCTTGAAATCGCGATCCCGCGTCGCTTTCAGCAACTCCATGATCTGGAAAATCTGTTCCTCGCTTACGTTGGAAAAATCGACAAGTTTGCGCGCTGCGTTCCGATTGGGCTTCGCCTGAACCAGGGTCAGACCCATTCGATCCGTATATTTGTGCCCCCAGTAATAATCGTTCCAGTCAACGATGATCATCCGCCCTTCGCCGTCGAGTCGAAGGTCGTACTCGTGATAATTCGCGCGGAAAAACGACATGTCGAATCGAACGACAGCGCGACCGCGATCGCCGCGCGATTCGACGATCAGCAAGGTTGCATGAATCCCCTTTTCAGCCTCGTCGCTGAACAAGGACTCAATGAAGCCTGCCCACTTGCTGGCATCCCCCATGTCTTTACGAAAGTTACGCTTAAGTCCGCCGTCAATCAGGCGCAGCCCGAATATGCGATCAAGGAAGTCGTCCTTGTCGATCGCCTCTTTGAATAGCATGAACGAACCCGCGTTGAGGTTATCCACGATCCGGGACATGCCGGCGCGAAACGCCTCCTGACGGACCTGCTCCTGGGCCTCGCGTTCATCGAAGTCTGTCTGGGCAACAGCGAAATGACCGCACATCAGCAACACGAGCGGCATCAGGAACAGCAAAATTTTCGGCACGATTGCTTCCGGTCAGGTCAGGCTTACGCGGGCGATCCGCCGGCGGCCAACCTGGTAGACATTCGTGCTGCCGACCTCTAATTGGAGCGACCGGTCTTCGATTCGTTCACCGTCGATTCGCACGGCACCTTGTTTGATCATGCGAAATGCCTCGGATGTGCTGGTCACAAGACCTGCCCTCTTTAACAGGTGAGCAATTCCCAGCTGGCCATCCACGGCTTCGAGTGATAACTCCGGCATTTCGTCCGGCATGGCGCCCTGCTGGAAGCGGGCTATGAAGTCGTCCTTGGCGGCCTTCGCGGACGCCGCGTCATGAAATCGCGCGACAATCTCTGTCGCCAGGTCGAATTTCGCGTCACGAGGGTTCATACCGTTGTCGACGCTGGCTCTCAGACCTGCAATGTCATCCAGCGTACGAAAGCTAAGGACCTCGAAGTAGCGCCACATCAAATCGTCGCTGATTGACATCAGCTTGCCGAACATCTCTCCTGCCGGCTCGGTTATGCCGACGTAGTTGCCGAGCGATTTCGACATTTTTTGTACGCCGTCCAATCCTTCGAGCAGCGGCGTCGTCATTACAAGCTGCGGGTTCTGCCCAAAGGCCTGCTGTAGTTGCCGCCCGACCAGCAAATTGAACTTCTGATCCGTACCTCCCAGCTCGACGTCGGCTTTTAATGCCACGGAATCGTATCCCTGCACGATCGGGTACAGAAATTCATGAATCAGGATCGGCTGCCCTCCTGTGTATCGCTTGTTGAAGTCATCACGCTCCAGCATACGCGCAACGGTGTGGTGGGCTGCGAGCTTGACAAGCCCCGCCGCGTCCATGTCCGCCATCCAGTTGGAGTTGAATTCAATGCGAGTCTTGTCTTCGTCGAGAATCTTGAAAATCTGTTTCTCGTAGGTTGCGGCATTCGCCTTGATCTCCTCGGAAGACAAGGGCGGCCGGGTGGCATTCTTTCCCGACGGATCGCCGATCATGCCCGTGAAGTCGCCGACCAGAAACACGACCTCGTGGCCGTATTCCTGAAACTGCCGCATTTTATTTATGAGTACGGTATGCCCTATGTGCAGATCAGGGGCAGTCGGATCGAACCCGGCCTTAACGATCAGCGGTCGATCCAGGCCGAGTTTTCCGGCAAGACCATTCTCGGGCAGTATCTCGTCGGTTCCGCGCGCCAGCTCGGCGAGCTGGGTTGCCATGTCGTCGGAATTATTTGCGGAAGTATCTGAGAAATTATCTGACATGTGTTTCAGGGGTGGTTTCGTTAAGGCGGGTAACGGGGCGAACTGTAGCACTCTCCACCATTTGTACAAACTGAAGTTAACGCCCTGACTTATAACGCTTTCTTTGACGTCCCCGGGACGCCGGGTTAGAGTAGCGTCTTACCGAACTGGGGAGACCCGGACGTGCATCGCAGGCCCAGTCCTCTGCTCCACGATTACAAGCCGTCTGGCGCGAGAAAAGTAAAAAAAACCAAAGCCCTGCAATGGTTTGCCGTTGGCCTCGGTATTCCACTCGCAGGTCTCGCACTCATCTCGATGCTGAACGACGCGCCGCCTGTGGTAGCGGTAGCGGACGTGCCCACCATGATGGCGACGTCTGATCTCATTATGACTCCCGAGTTGGCGACAAGCGACGCACTCGACACGGACCTTGCGACATTGGCCGTACCGAAACCAGAACCTGTACCGGAATTTGATCGGATTAATTTCAGGATCGGCCGCGGCGATACGCTCGACAAACTCTTCCGGCAGAACAATCTCAACCTGGGCCATTTGGCTGCGATCGCGAAACTTGACGAGCCCAGGAAACTGTTTCGTCGTTTGAAGCCTGGCGACGAGTTCGAGGTTCTTCATGACAACGGCAGCCTCATCAGCATGTACTCGGTGCTAAGCCTGACCAGCGCCATCAATATTGAGCGAAGCGAGACCGGTTTTACGGCCGAAATTGTCGAGCGGCCGATCGAGGTCCGAAAGCGCATTGCCTACGGCATCATTGACTCATCCCTGTTCGAGAGCGGCGCCGAGGCCGGACTGTCGGACAAAGTCATCATGAACATCGCCGGTATCTTCGCCTGGGACGTCGACTTTGTACTCGATATTCGTCGCGGCGACAATTTCTATGTTCAGTATGAAGAGGTATGGCAAGACGGTGAATTTGTAACGGACGGTGAAATAATCGCCGCGGAATTCAATAACGACGGTCGCAGGTTTCGAGCTATCCGCTTCATCGACTCGGATGGAATTTCAGACTACTTCACGCCTGAAGGCGATAGCGTTCGAAAGGCGTTCATTCGAGCTCCGGTCGATTTCACTCGCGTCAGTTCAAATTTCAATCCGCGCCGACGCCATCCGATCCTGAATACGATTCGCGCACATCGCGGTGTCGACTATTCGGCGCCCCGCGGCACGCCAATCAAAGCGGCCGGTGACGGTAAAGTTATCTTTCGTGGCGTCAAGAATGGCTATGGCAAGACGGTAATCCTGCAACACGGCGGCAATATCACAACCTTGTATGCGCACATGTCCAGTTACGTTGCCAAAGCCCGGGTCGGTACGCGCGTGCGGCAAGGGCAGGCTATCGGCTTTGTCGGTGCAACCGGCCTCGCAACTGCCAACCACCTGCACTACGAGTATCGCCTGAACGGCGTGCATCGCAATCCACGCACTGTCGACTTGCCACAGGCCGAGCCAATTGACGAGAAGTATCGCGAAAAATTTCTTGCGTCCGTCGAGCCAATTCTCAGGGAACTCGAACAATTCAAACGCACCCAGGTCGCGTCTGTGGCTCACAATGACGACTCATCCTGAATGCCGGCCGAGTACTATATCGGACTGATTTCCGGTACAAGCATGGACGGCATCGATGCCGCGCTGGTGCAATTCGCAGACCGCAAGGTCTCGGTTATCGAAACGACGCAACAAGAATATCCTGACGTTCTTCGCGAAAAGCTGTTTGCCGCAAGCCGCAACCCAACCACCTGCACAGTCGATGCACTGGGCGAGCTCAACACATGGGTTGGCGAATGCTTTCGCGACGCCGGCCTGGCACTCCTTGACCAAAGTAAGCTCGACGCGGCTCACGTTCGCGCAATTGGCAGTCACGGCCAGACGATCCGTCACCGGCCGGACGTGGCTCATCGGTTTACGCTCCAGATCGGCGACCCGTCGATTATCGCCACTGGTACCGGCGTCGATACGGTCGCCGACTTCCGCGTCGCTGACATGGCTCTCGGCGGTGAAGGCGCACCACTGGCGCCCGCGTTTCATGAGTGGTTGTTTCGGGATGAATCGGTGAATCAAGTGGTACTGAACATTGGCGGGATCGCAAACATCACTGTGCTGCCCTCGTCTGACGATCCGGTAACGGGTTTCGACACCGGACCCGGCAACACTCTGCTGGATGCCTGGACCGAAAAACACAAAGGCGTCCCGTATGACGACCAGGGTCGCTGGGCGGCTGCCGGCTCCGTCATCGACGAACTATTGCAACAACTACTAGGAGATACCTGGTTCGCCAAAACGGCGCCAAAAAGCACCGGCTTCGAATACTTCAATCTGGACTGGCTTGCGAATGCCGGTTCGGACGCATTTGAGCCGGCAGATGTGCAGGCAACGCTGGTGGAACTCACGGCGGTGAGCATTGCCGATGCGGTACGACAAACTGCCCAACACGTTCGTGATATGCGTGTGTGCGGTGGTGGCGCGCACAATCCGTTTCTTTTACAACGAATTGCCGATCGCTTGCCGGGCGTGAACGTGACGACAACGAGTTCAGCGGGCCTCGACCCGGATTGGGTCGAAGCTGTAGCATTCGCGTGGCTGGCAATGCGCAGAGTTCACGACATGCCGGGCAACCTGCCAGTCGTAACCGGTGCGAGCCGGTCGGCCGTTCTTGGGGCCGTATACAAAGCCTGAAAATGCGGCCTGGTTAAAGCGGTCGCGATGCCCGCCTTGTTATACTGGCCGGCCACTTCCGGCCGAGAGAACCGTGGACGCTCCTGTCCTGCCACCATCTGAGTTGTACATCAATCGGGACTTGAGCCTTCTCGAGTTCAACAAGCGGGTGCTCGCCCAGGCGCAGGATGAGCGCATTCCGCTGCTTGAGCGGCTGCGATTTCTATGCATTTCCAGCACAAATCTCGACGAGTTTTTCGAGATACGCGTTGCCGGACTGAAACAACGAATTGAAATCGGGGCGCCCGCGCAGGGCCCGGAAAAACTCTCGGCGCAACAAATTTTTGACGCACTTCGGCACCGGTTGCTTGCTCTCGTTGAGCAGCAGTATCGCCTGTTGAACGAGGTTCTTTTTCCGCAGATGACGAAATCTCGCGTGCGCTTTTTACAGAGCCACGAGTGGACCGAAGAGCAGCAGGAGTGGCTTGCCGATTATTTTGACAATCAGGTTGTTCCCGTATTAACGCCGCTTACCTTCGACCCCTCGCGGCCGTTTCCGAGAATCCTGAACAAAAGCCTGAACTTTATCGTGCGCCTGCATGGCAAGGACGCGTTTGGCCGGCGCCGCCATCGCGGCATGGTCCAGGCACCAAGATCGCTTCCCAGAATCATCCGCTTGCCGGACGATCTGGGAATTCAGGGAACTCCGTCTTTCGTATTCCTGTCCTCGATTATCAGGGTACATGTAGAGCAGCTTTTTCCAGGACTCGAAGTGGACGGGTGCTACCAGTTTCGGGTTACCCGTAACAGTAATCTCTATGTTGATGACGAGGAAGTTAATGACCTCGTTCGAGCACTAGAGGGACAACTCGAAGCCAGTCGGTATGGCGCGGCTGTGCGGCTGGAGGTCAGCCATGAATGTCCCGATGACTTGCAGGAATTCCTGTTGGATCACTTCAACCTGCAGGCCTGCGACTTGTATCTCGTTGACGGGCCCGTGAATCTCAACCGCCTGTCCACCGTGTGCGACATCGAGGATCACCCGGAGCTGTTATACCGACCCTTCAAGCCAGGTCTTCCCGAAGAGCTGCGGGTCACGGAAAACATTTTTGAAACGCTGAAGGCGAAGAACGTCCTGTTGCATCACCCGTATCAGTCGTTCGCACCGATTATCGACTTCATCACGTCCGCAGCAACCGACGCCGATGTTCTGGCGATCAAGCAAACGCTGTATCGCACCGGCGCAGAGTCACCAATCGTTGATCAACTCGTCTACGCCGCAAGAGCAGGCAAAGAGGTTACGGTCGTCATCGAGCTAATGGCGCGATTCGAGGAGGCGGCCAATATTTCACTGGCGAACCGACTTCAGGAAGCAGGCGCTCATGTGGTGTATGGCCTTGTCGGATTCAAGACGCACGCGAAAATGACGTTGGTCGTGCGTCGCGAGAACGACAAGCTTGTTCGTTACGTACACCTCGGCACCGGAAACTATCACCATGCGACTACACGTGTGTATACAGATTACGGCTATATGAGCAGCAGCCGAAAGCTTGGCGAAGACGTACACAAGGTGTTCATGCAGCTGACGAGCCTTACGGAAACCACCGAGCTTTCACGAATGATGACTTCGCCGTTCAATCTGTTCGATCAACTGATTGCCAAGATTCAGCGCGAGGCCGAAAACGCCCGCAACGGTAAACCCGCTCGGATAGTCGCCAAGATCAACGCGCTTAACGAGTCGCAGATAATCGACGCACTTTACGATGCGTCGCGGGCCGGCGTACGAATCGACCTGATCGTACGCGGAATCTGTTCCTTGCGGCCTGGTGTTCCCGGCCTTTCCGAGAATATTCATGTACGGTCTATTGTCGGGCGATTCCTTGAGCACTCACGTGTCTACTATTTCCTGAATGATGGAGAAGAGGAGTTTTATTGCTCCAGCGCCGACTGGATGCACAGAAATCTTTTTCGTCGCAACGAGTCGTGTTTCGAGATTCGGCAAAAAGCCATGAAAGAGCAAATCCGCCACGATCTGGAGCTGTTTCTTGCCGATAACTGCCAGGCCTGGGTGTTGCACGGCGACGGAAGCTACGAGCGCGTTTCGCCGGGATCGGCAAAACCCGTCTCGGCGCAAGACACGTTCCTGGGCTCGCTCTCCAATCTGAGTTCGACAGACTCAAGCATATTCGAGTTTGTAGCCGACTGAATTCAGATATTTTTGCTCACGATTCAGATCGGCCGCTGTCAGCGGATTCGCCTCTAGCCACTCAGCATCGAAACCGAGCCACAGCGAAGAATCAGTGACTCTCAAATCGATGTGCGGGATCTCGGCATCCCTCCGGCTACGATTCAGCAATACCGCCAGGCGCAGTAGCAGCGCAAGCCGCAACGCGCTCTCGCGCCAGCTTTTCGGTAAAGTATGGTTGAGTCGGGAGTCAATCTCGTGGCGCTGGCTGCCAATCAGAAACGCCAGGAAGCGCTGCTCGGAGCGGGGAAATCCGGGCATATCCGCATGCTCCGCAACATAGGCACCATGTCTTTGAAAACCATCGTGCGAAATATCCAGTCCGATTTCATGCAGGCGCGCACCCCAATCAAGCATTTTGTCAGCCAGATTCGAGCTCAGTTCCCAAGATTGCCTGCAACGCGCCAGCAGCGCGCCGGCGGTTACAGCGACCCGGTTCGCCTGTAACTCATCAACCTGGTATCGGGCAGACATCGCGCGAACCGTTCGCTCTCGCGCATCCTCGTGTTGCATTCGACCAAGCAGATCGTAGAGCAAGCCCTCCCGGAGCGCGCCGTCGGAAACCCGAAGCGCGCGAATACGCAGCACGCCGACAAGCTCCGCCAGGATCGCAAGACCCCCCGGCCAGACCTGCGCGCGACGCTCCGACAATCCCGGCAGATGCAACTTGTCGATTGTCTCGAAGCCGAGGACAAGTTCGATAATGGCCTCAATGATCCCGAGCGTCACTTCGCCGGTTTCAGACATTCCAGCGATTCGCGCTACACACTCGGTGGACAATACGGTTCCCGATGTACCAATCGCCTCGATGTCATCGGAATTGCGGAAAAACGCTTTTACAGGGCGTAATTCCAGGCGCGCAGCAACCCTCGCTTTATCGAAAGCGTCACGCGATATGCGTCCGCCGGGGAAGAACCGCTCGGTCATCGACACGCATCCCAGGTGAAGACTTTCGAGTGCGCGCGGCTCGGGACCAAGGCCCAGGATTACCTCCGTGCTACCGCCGCCGATATCGACGACAAGACGCAGGCCGTCATTCGCCGGCAAACTTTGCGTGACACCTTTATAGATCAGGCGTGCTTCCTCAAGACCCGTAATAATATCAATCGGGTGCCCGAGCGCCGCTTCGGCGTCGGAGAGAAAAGTCGAATCTTCATGCGCGCGCCGTATCGCGCTGGTGCCCGCCGCCCTTACGGTCGCCGCTCGCATGGTCTGCAGCCGTTCACCAAATTTTGACAGGCACACGATTGCGCGCTCGCGGGCATCATCAGAAAGTTCGCCAGAGTCCGAAAGCCCCTCTGCAAGTCGGACCGTCTCCCTGATGCGGTCGATGATTACGAGCTGCCCATGACGCAGCTCGCCGACGATCATGTGAAAACTGTTTGAGCCGAGGTCAACGGCCGCAATGACCGTGGATGCGTTAGACGGTGAAAGACTGACCACAACCGCAGGTGGTTGATGCGTTCGGGTTCCGAATGATGAATTGCGCTCCGGAAAGATCCTCGGCGTAGTCTATCTCCGCGCCCATCAGGTATTGCACGCTCATTGGATCGACGACGAGCGTTACGCCCTGATTCTCGACTCGACTGTCGCCGTCTTCAATGTTTTCGTCAAATGTGAAGCCGTACTGAAATCCGGAGCAGCCACCGCCTGAAATGTATACCCGCAATTTGAGTTCGGGGTTATCTTCTTCCTCGATCAGCTCGCTAACCTTCCTGGCCGCAGCGTCGGTAAAGACAATCGGCGACGGCGCAGTCGAGGATCCAATTACGGGAGTTTGTGTTTCCATCTTCAGTCGTCCTGAGTACGTTGTGAGCGATCAACTTTCGTTGGATATCGTGGCTGGTTCGGCTATTGCCGCTGTCTCATCAATCCTTGCTGTTTGTGCAAGCAATGGCACTTTCCCTTCCGGCTGATGTACCAACTTCCCGTTGATTTCCGCGCCGATCGCCATCTCTATCAGATTATAATACACATTTCCGATGACGCGCGCCGTTGCACCGAGCTCTACACGCTGACTTACGCAAACATCGCCGCGCACGATGCCGTCAAGTCGCACATTCGGAACGGTCACCCCACCATCAATATTTGCATCCTCGCTGACGCTGAGTTGCGAATCGCTATCCGGATCGGCGGTGACGCTGCCGTTGACCGTGCCGTCAATGTGGCACCAGCCCTCGAATTTCAGGTCTCCCGTAATCTGGGTGTTCGTACCGACCATGGTTTCGACACCTTTGTTCTTGCGTTGCTTTCGACCTAGCATTTAGTCCTCCAAAGTGCCGTGTGCGAATCAGCTTATTAGCCCTGGTTACCCTGCCAGGAAAAACTTTCTTCAATGCTCGCGATGGCGCGTGTCCTGGACTGCACGTGCACCGTAATCCGCTCGGGCGTAAATCCATCGGGCAAAATTACCCGCCGATCGAAGTCCTGAAAGTAGCGAAACGAAAACGCCCATTTCTTTTCCGCATCGGCCGGCAATAGCTGCTCATATTTGTAGCTTGTTTCGATACCATTCAATTCTCCGGCGATGCTCAAGGTCACATCGCCGGACACTTTCCGGTCGTGCTTCATTGCTTGCACCAACACCAGCCGAATCAAATATTCGCGTTCGGTGCCGCCGCGCGTCAGATGAAAGTCCTGCACACGCAGCCCGGCCTTGCCGTCGGCAGGTGAAACGATTCCCCTATAAAACGCGATCGCATCCTGTTGCTCCTGAATTTTCGTCTGCAGCTCGGTCAGGCTCGCCTCGACCTCACGGTAGGCTTCGCGATCAATATCCCGGTTCGTTTCAAGCCGCGCTATCTGCTCATTGAGGCCATCAATCTCATTTTCAAGCCCGCCGATACGGCCCTCAAATGCCTGCTGTTCGCTCGCAGCGCCGACGACATCATAACCGGCCTGGATTCGCCCGAATTCAAAGACGAGGTAAGCAGCACCGACAACAAGTACGGCGATAGCAGCCCGGGTCGCGTATATGCGTCCCTTGCCGCGCATAGAATGAGAGAATTTGCTCGCCACGCTGGCCCTTTTTGCCGCGGAAAGACCTTATGTTACGCGGAGGCCGGGCCAAACAGAAGTGCGCCACGTCACGTTTGTGACTCCTGGTCGAATCAACAAATCGCACACGAAGCCGCGCATCGTATATGCTCCTCGCAAATGAGCGCACTCAGCAGCTATTACCTGATTTTCAAGGCGGTCCATGTCGCCTTCATGGTGACCTGGTTTGCCGGGCTGTTTTACCTCCCGCGCCTGTTCATTTACCACGCGGAGGCGACAGATTCGCCTGGCCGGGAGCGATTCGGCACGATGGAACTCAGGCTGTTCGCCATCATGACCCTCGGCGCCGCAATGACTGCAATATTCGGCATTGTTCTGCTCGGAATAAATCATGCCGTCATTGAGTTTCGCTGGTTTCAGATCAAGCTTGTATTGATCATCGCGCTGCTCGTCTACCACTACCGTTGCTATCGATGGATAGTGCGGCTGCGGCACGGCGAAACCGTCGCAGACACGAAATGGCTGAGATGGTTTAACGAAATTCCTGTGTTATTTCTTTTCGCGATAATTATCCTGGCAACGACCAAGACATTCTGATCGCTACTCGTCGCGATTCGCGACGCCTGTCGCGGCGATGTCCTTGTCGAACGCGGCGCACCAACGTCTGGGCCACCAGCGCGGCCGCGGAGGTAGCCCCCCGGGGTAAACGTTTTCGCCAAGTTCGTGCAGCGCGCGTGCGTACACGCGGCGCTTGAAGTAAATCACTTCATTCACAGGGCGCCAGAAGTCGACCCAGCGGATACGGTCAAATTCCGGCTCGTCACTCCGATCAAAACGAACGTTGTCGGGCGACGACACGAGCCGCAGTAAAAACCAGCGCTGCTTTTGGCCGACGCAAAGTGGTTTGCTGTTCTTACGAATGAATTTGTCGGGTAGGCGATAACGCAACCAGCCCTGCGTGACGCCGAGTACTTCGACATCAAGCTCACGCAGCCCAACCTCTTCCTCAAGCTCGCGAAACATGGCCGCTTCGGCGTCTTCATTGCAGAGAATACCGCCCTGCGGAAATTGCCAGCCACGCGCGCCTACGCGCCCGCCGAGCATCAATTTGCCGTTATCGTTGGTGAGGATAATTCCGACATTGGCACGGAATCCCTCATCGTCTATCCAGTCGTTGCCCATAGCAACCGATACAAAAACTTGAACTGCCGATTACTTTACACTAAAGCCCGTCGCTATTTGAGGATGTTGAATTGTTTACGGACCGATATGGGCATCTGTTCACCGGTCTGGCCGCCATCGTAGTGGCCTGCTTTGTGTTCGCGCTTGCATCGGGTAGTGCATCTATCGGCGTCCTTGACGCAATTCGGGCGCTAGGCGGATCAGGGTCCGATGAGGTTCGGACACTGATCCTCGACCTGCGCCTGCCACGCGCTTTGACGGCTTTTGCCGTTGGCGGGCTGCTGGCCGTCGCCGGCGTTCTGATGCAGGTGTTGCTGCGAAACCCTCTGGCAGATCCCTATATTCTCGGCACATCGGGTGGCGCCGCTGTCGCCGCACTGCTCACGATGTTGCTTGGACTGTCCAGCTTGATTGTTGACCTGGCCGCGTTTGGCGGCGCGTTGGCCGCGACAGTACTGGTATTTTCCATCGCTCACGGCACCGGCAGCTGGGCGCCGACCCGACTGCTACTAACCGGTGTGGTGCTTGCAGCGGGATTCGGCGCGGTCACAACACTGTTGCTCGCTCTTAGCCCTGAGCATCAACTGCGGGGAATGCTGTTCTGGCTCATGGGTGACTTAAGTTTTGCGTTTGAACCGGCACGCTCCTTGTGGTTGCTACTCTTCCTGACGATCGGTGCAACGCTTGTCGCGCGCCAACTCAATGTGCTCGCCCGCGGCGAGCTGCAGGCGTCGATCGTCGGCTTGCCCGTCCCGGGTTTTCGGTATCTCATTTTCGCTGCTTCGTCATTGGCGACGGCCGTTGCGGTTACGACAGTCGGCGTGGTTGGATTCGTCGGCCTGGTTGTGCCACATCTGATACGCATCATAGCGGGCAGCGATCATCGCATTGTGGTTCCGGCTTCCGCTCTTGCGGGCGGCGCGTTGCTCGTCGTCGCCGACACGCTGGCACGATCCATAATGGCACCGCGGCAATTACCCGTTGGAGCACTGACCGCCGCGATTGGCGTACCGCTTTTTCTGCTGCTCATGAGTCGCAGCAGGAATTATCGGTAGCGTGCCCGCTCCGCCAGTTTCCGGGCATCGTCGTCAAGTCGCACAGACGAAACGACATTGCGCTCACCCAGTTGCTGAGCCCAGGAACTGCCGGTGCCGACGGCATTCCAGACGACAGAACTCGTCGCCGTCGCGTCGGCGTGTTGTTCCTGCACCTCAACCGTTAGCAACCATTCCAGTAGTTGTCGTGCGGCTTCAGGTTCGCGGGCGTGCCGGTTTATGCCGATAGCCTCGGTAACGACATGGACAGGCTCCGGCGTTCTCATGCCAATTTCCCGCCCACCTGAATCCGGGGAAATGAGGCGCGTCCTTGTATTTGAAACAATCCCGACCGAGCAGGATCCCGCGTCAATGGCCCGCATGAGCTCTGTTTCTGTCTCAAAAGGAGGCAATGCGAGATTCCGTATCCAGCCGCGCACAATAATCTCGGCCGGACGCACGCCATGAACGTCTATGAGCATACCGACCAAAGAGCGATTCGCCGCAAGCGTCGAAGACGTCAGGCAAAGCTTTTTCATGAACGCCGGATTCCCGAGATCCTCGTAGTGGCGAATTTCGGACGAGCTGATCGCTTGCGTGTCGAAAACAATTCGCGTCGATTGCACCGTCACGCCGGTCCAGTAACTATCTGGCCCCCTGAACTGCGCCGGTACTGACGCCTTCATTGTTTCGCTGCTGACCGGCCGTAAGGCGCCCTCTTCTGCCGCGCGCCAAACCCCGTTCGCCGTCGGCGTCAGGAGTAGATCCGCTGTTGGAAAGCCGCGATTCGCAATCACGTTTTCTACATTTTCGTTCGTGTCCGCGTGCCGTACGGTGACTGGAATGCCGGTTTCCCTGGTGAAGTCCGCAAAAAGTGTCGGCAAGTAAGTTTCATCCTTGTAACTCGCATAAACAACAACGGGCTCCGGACGGTGTTCGACAAGCGACGCTACTGGTTCGCGCTCGCCACAAGCTGTGGTGACTATCGCTGCACACAGAATCAGAAAACACCGGTAGTTCAAGCGTCGGCCTCCACGACCACACGGTCCCTGCCGTCGGCCTTCGCGCTATACAACGCGACGTCGGCCCTGGCGATTAGCGAATCGCCCAGCGACTTGAGATCCCTTGCGATCCTTCCCGGGCGAATACCCGAAATACCGATGGACGCGGTTATCGTCGTTTCATCGCCGCCCGGCAAACTGATTGGGCTGGCAGACACCGCGTGGCGAATGCGCTCGGCCAGACGGACACCGTCAGTAATCTCGGTATCGGGCATAATTACGACAAATTCCTCTCCGCCATAGCGTGCGGCGACGTCGCTCGCACGAACCTGCGATTCGATCCGTTGCGCGATTTCTCGCAACACGGCATCACCGGCCGCGTGGCCCCATGTGTCATTGACGCGCTTGAAGTTATCGACGTCGAGCATCAGGCAAACGACTTGCGCGCCGTCTCTCTGGGCACGCGCCAGCTCCTCGTTGATGCGAACCTGCAGATAGCGACGATTGTGCCAGCCTGTCAGTACATCCGTGAAACCGCTGCGCAGCAAGCGCGACCGATTGACGGCGTTCTCGATGCAGTGCGATGCGATTACACCTAAATGTGCGAGAAAATCGCTCGCATGATCGCGTGTGAATCGCTGCGCGTCACTGCTCCCGAAATTGATACTGCCAATGAGTTTGCGGCGGTGCTGTAATGGAATCATCGCGACACTTTTGATATTCCGGGAACCCGGGAAAATCAATTGATGATCGCATGCGGTATAAGATCCGAGCCAGGGCCGGCGCAGCGCAACATACTGCGGCGCAAGGCCCGTCATCGACTCCACCATGATGAGCTTTTCGATGTCCTGCGCCGGGGCGCCCGCGGCAAGCAGCAAATGACGAATATCATGGTCGGGGTCGCACAACACGACGCTGACATACTGCAGCTCACAGCTCACACGCAGTCCGACGGTCAATTCGTGAAACAGAGACTTCAGATCCTCAGCTTGCAGGAGTCCCAGTTCGCGACGCTGCGAGCGGCGCATCTTGTCGTCGTTGCGCGCTACTTCAGCCGTTATTTCGTCGAGTTGGCGCTTTGTCGCTTCCAGCTGTGCGCTCAGTTCCTCAGCGGATAACATCCTTTATCCTCTCATTGAAAAGTGATCTCGCACCTCAGTATTCAATGCCTGTTTTACAGGAGACCCGGCGAAATGAGCAAGCCGGCCCGGAATATTTCCGGGCCGGTATTTACGATGCGATCGTTATTAGTGGCGTTTTCGCCGCGAGCGGTATTCGTGTCGGTCGTCATCGTAGCGCTCATAGCGGTAACGATCGTTGTAGTGCCGCTTTGGATAACGACGCTCCCAGCGGTAGACATCGTAGAGTCTGTCCCAACTAATGGCTCGACGCCGTTGGTGGGGCGAACGCCGGTACCAGGCACGAAAGCCTCTCTCTCGATGCAGCCGGCGGGGCATTTCCGAACGGCGCTCGGTGTAGTAAGAGTAGCGATCCGCGCGATTGTGGTCATAGTGCCCCGCGTCGCGGGCGCTGGCCGGTGCTGCCATTGTCAAAAGCAGTCCACCGGTTGCTATCAGCAAAGCCATTATTTTCATCGTCCTGTCCTCCGGTTCTCCACTGTACGGCCTCAGTCTAGTGCCGGCACGATGAACGGCCGCTTAACACAAGTGACTGTTTCTATTGTTTTTTTTATGAACAGAATATGAACGGGCGAGGCACAAGACAATTGCCGCGCATTGTTCCGGTTCGGCCAATCATGAGACTATTCAGCGCCCCGGGGCATCGCCGGGAAATTGAGCGGAGAAGCAAAACGATGAAGACGCGCGCGGCAGTGGCCTGGGAGGCAGGCAGACCACTCGAAGTCGAACTGATCGACCTTGAAGGACCAAAACCCGGCGAAGTGCTGGTGCGAAATGTCGCGACGGGAGTCTGCCACACCGACGCGTTCACATTGTCAGGTGAGGACCCGGAGGGCGTTTTTCCAGCCGTACTCGGACACGAAGGTGGCGCGATCGTAGAGGAGGTCGGCGCCGGCGTAAAATCGGTCGCCGCTGGTGACCATGTCATCCCACTGTATACCCCGGAATGTGGCGAGTGCGATTTCTGCACGTCCGGAAAAACCAATTTATGTCAGGCCATTCGCGCGACCCAGGGCCAGGGGCTGATGCCGGACGGCACATCGAGATTCAGCGCCGGTGGCAAGACCGTATATCACTACATGGGAACCTCGACTTTCAGCGAATACACAGTATTGCCGGAGATCGCGGTCGCAAAAGTGAACTCGGAAGCACCGCTGGAGAAGGTCTGTTTGTTGGGCTGCGGTATCACGACCGGCATCGGCGCTGTGCTCAACACGGCACAGGTCGAGCCAGGGGCCACTGTTGCGGTGTTCGGGCTCGGTGGCGTTGGCCTCAGCGCAATCCAGGGAGCGACAATGGCGAAAGCCGGCCGAATCGTCGCAATCGACATAAACGAAGACAAGTTCGAACTTGCGCGCCAACTCGGCGCAACGGATACGCTCAATCCGTCCAAATACGACGACCCCATACAGGACGTCATCGTCGAGCTCACGAATGGCGGCGTCGACTACTCCTTCGAGTGCGTCGGCAACGTGAATTTGATGCGTGCCGCACTGGAATGCTGTCACAAAGGTTGGGGCGAATCGGTTGTTGTCGGGGTTGCCGGGGCCGGCCAGGAAATTTCCACTCGGCCGTTTCAGCTCGTTACAGGGCGCGTATGGCGCGGCACGGCGTTCGGTGGTTGCAAAGGCCGTTCGCAGTTGCCGGGCATGGTGGACCAGTACATGAATGGAGATATCAGGATTGACGAGTTCATTACGTTCACGATGCCGCTTGAGGATATCAACCAGGCATTTGCCCTCATGCACGAGGGCAAGAGTATTCGGACGGTTATTCATTATTGATCTTCGCATGCATTTGCCGGGCGTAAGGTACGCGGTCCCCCGATGACCCGAGTTGCTGTTGCAACGACATCGCAGCTCGCGGCGAACGCCGCATACGAGCTCGCATCGAACGGCGGCAATGCCGTCGACTGCGCCCTCGCCGCTTCCGTCCTGACCATGAACACGGAACCGGGTGTTTGTGCGCTGGCAGGTGGCGCTTACATTACAATCTGGAAACCGGGTTCTGATGCCGTGACGATCGACGGCAATGTCGCGATTCCGGGCCACGGCGAAGCGCCGGAAAGGCGTGGCCAGGGTGTCGAGTCCGTGACGATGGAGTACGGCGGCGGAATCACAACGCTGGTCGGAACCGGCTCGATCGGCGTACCGGGTTCGCTGGCCGCCGTCGAGTCGGCGTGGCATCGGTTCGGAAGCGCAGACTGGAAAGCCATCTTCGATCCTTCGATACGAGCAGCGCGGGAAGGCTTCCCGCTGTCATCCGCATGTCATTACTACTTGAGCTACTCCGGAAAACCCGTATTCGGCCGCAGCGGCGACGGCTACTCGGCGTTGCATGAGGGCAAGGTTTTGCGAGCTGCGGGTTCGCAAATCATTATCCCGCACCTGGCCGACAGTCTTACGCTGATTGCCGAGGAGGGCGCCCGAGCCTTTTACAAAGGCGACCTTGCACAAGCAATGGTCATGCATGTGCGGGACTCCGGCGGCATGCTGAGCGCGGCCGATTTGAGGCAATACCGGGCGATCGAACGGCCGTCTCTGCGCACCGATGTGGGGCCGTGGGCGATTGCGAGCAATCCGCCCCCGGCGGTCGGCGGCGCCGTACTGTCCGCAATGCTGAGTGCTTTTGCGACCGAATCGTTCGATGCCTGGGACCGGGCGGCAGTAGCACGACTAATCGCGGTACAGCGGGCCTGCCTGAATTATCGCAAGCGAAAACTCGACCTCGCCGAGGATGTTGGCGCCGCCGCGGCAACATTGCTGGAGTCCGCTCGTGACGGCACTTTGCCGGAGCGCTGGATTTCGGCATCGACGGTACATACCTCGGCAGTCGACGATCAGGGTCTTGGCTGTGCCATTACGGCATCGTCCGGATACGGCTCGGGAGAGATGCCGGCCGGCACGGGGCTGTGGCTGAACAATTGCCTTGGCGAGTTGGAACTCAATCGTCGCGGACTGGAGGCAGGTCCCGTTGGCGCCCGTTTGCCGTCCAATATGGCGCCGAGTGTTGCGTGTCGCGAGGGGCGGGTGCTTGCTATCGGCTCGCCCGGAGCGGATCGTATTACGACTGCTTTGCACCAGTTTCTCGTCAACGCGTTGCAACTGGCCATGCCGTTGAACGAGGCAGTCGCATTGCCACGGGTACATGTGGATACGAGCGGCGAAGAGGACCGTCTGGCCGCCGAGCCGGGAATTGAGCTGCCAATCGTGGATCTGCCAGTTACGACCTACGAGGAGATCAACATGTATTTTGGCGGCGTCAGCGCCGCGAGCTTTCACGTAGACGACGGCTTCGAAGTCGCGGCCGACCCGCGCCGCGAGGGCGGCACCTGCATTTTCAACGGATGAATCGTCGCGATTGCTCTGCTAGTCTCCGCGTTTTCCGACATCAATGGGTTCGCGCGGAGACAGCGATGAGCAACCCCTACCTTGCACCAAACCTGCCGGACGAGTTGCCGGATAACCCGATGACCTGGGCTGAGGCCTGGCTAGGGGAGGCCAATGACCGGTCGGTGCAACGCAATCCGAACTCGATGACCCTCGCGACCGTTTCAGTGGACGGTCAACCTTCAGCCCGCATCGTGCTGTGCAAGTCCTTTGTTGCCGATCCCGGCTACGTCGTTTTCTACACCAACTATCGATCGCAAAAAGTCGACGATCTGAATGCACGACCCAGGGTCGCCGTAACATTTCACTGGGACGCAATGGGCCGACAAATTCGCCTTGAAGGGCTTGCTGTCTATTCACCCGCCGCAGAAAGTGACGATTATTTCGCCAGCAGAGACTGGGGCAGCCAGATAGGCGCCTGGGGAAGCGACCAAAGTGCGCCAATAGAGTCACGGCAGGCGATGCGGGAGCAGATACGCGACCGCGCACGCGCGCTTGGTGTCGACGTGACGGACGATTTGCAGTCCGTCGCTGACAATAAGCGACCTTCAATTTCACGACCACCGCACTGGGGCGGTATTCGGCTTTGGCCAGCCCGGATTGAGCTTTGGATTGAGGGCGGTGACCGAATTCACGACCGCGCCGCGTGGACGCGCACGCTGACCACGGCTGACGAACATACGTTCGACGCCGGACCGTGGTCTGGCGAACGCTTGCAACCTTAGGTGAAGCGCTAGTCGTGGGCGTACGTCTCCTGATCCTGGTGCTCGGTATTTTCGGCAGCGCCCACGCCGAGGTCTACCTCACTGAAGGCACCAATATCAGCGTTGATGTCACTCAGGATGGCCGCACCGCCATCGATTTGCTGGGCGGCATCTGGGTGGTTCCGTCGGGCGGCGGTGATGCCGAAGCGTTGCAAGAGGGTTTTCGGCCCGCGCGACGGCCGCGCTGGTCACCTGCTGCGGATGCGCTGGTTTACCAGGCGAACACCGGTACCCGGGATCAATTGTGGTTGCACCACTTCGATAGCGATAGCGCGGAACGCCTTGGTAACGGCCGCTACTTCGATCAGCACCCCGATTGGCATCCAAATGGCGAACGCATCGTTTTTTCGTCGGATCGCTTCGACAGCGGCTTCGATCTGTGGGAAATCGATCTATCGACGAAGTTGGCGTGGCGACTAAGCAGCCTGCCCGGCGATGAAACCGAACCAACCTGGTCCGACGACGGTCGCAACCTGGTCTACGTACACGAGTTCGGCGGGCGCTGGTCGCTGATGTTGAGGCGTTTTGGCCAGGCCGATGAAACGCTCACGACGTCGGAGATGCGACTGGCCGCGCCGTCCTGGAGACCTGACAACAGTTTGCTTACCTACATGCAACTAGGCGCGGACGGTTGGTCGATTCGGATGATAATACTGTCGGATCCTGTTCTGGACCGGCCGCTCATCGATGGCGAAGACTTTTTTGTTGCGCCAGTCTCGTGGCTGGATCGCCAGCAGATGCTGTACACGGCAAACGGTCATATCCGAACACGCCCGTTTAATTCCCGAACGTCGAACAACATCTCGTTTCGAGCAGCTATCGGCAAGGCCGGTGAAGTCGGCCTCGCGGCGACCGCTGTCCGCGATTTACCTGCCATCGAAGAGCCGACCGGCAAGACGGTGATTCGTGCCGCGCGGATGTTCGACGGCACCGGCAATGCGTATCGCGACGACGTCGATATCGTTATCGAGGGAGGCCGCATCACTGCCCTGGAAAATCACGAAGACCGGGCGGATGCGATCGTGATTGACCTTGGTGATATTACAGTTCTGCCGGGATACATCGACGCGTATGCCACGTTGCCCGAAGATGCCGATGCAGCGCTCGGGCCACTGCTGCTTGGTCTTGGCATCACCACCCTGGTTGCCGAACACCAGCAAGTCGAGGCGCTAAATGCCGTGTGGTCGGGCAAGGAAATACCCGGTCCGAGATTACTTGCAGCAAGCTCGCTGGCGGATGCCGGCAGCAGCACGCAATTGCCCTGGCTTGTTACGGTCACTGGCGATATGAGTGCGGGTGTTGCACAGCGGGACGCCGTGCGAAGCCTGCAATCACAAGGTATTGCCGTCCTGGCTGACAGCTGGCAGGTGGGGCTCGGCTCCGGCGCCTCCTTGCTGATCGGTGCACAGACGATGCCGACATCGCCAGCGGGCAGGAGTTACCAGGATGTTCAACTGGCCAGTGGTGCCGGCACGATCACACTTGTTTCCGGCCTGGCCGACATCTCCACGCCCGGTATTGACGCCGTGCAAAGGACGCGACAGGCAATGCTGATATCGAGGCCCGTGACACTGACCCGGCGGTTTGCGGAGCCGCCCGATCTGACCGCCGCTGCAACAACGATTGTGCTCGCCAGCCGGCCAAATGAAATGCCGCCCGGCATCGGGCTTCACGCAGAATTTCATGCGCTGATCAAAGCGGGCCTCAGCACAGAGCAAGCGCTCAAAGCCGCCGGTGTCAACGCAGCCGGCGCGCTCGGGCTTGGCCCGCGACTGGGACGCATAGCCGCTGGCGCCGCGGCTGACATGGTGCTGGTTGACGGCGACCCGCTCAACGACATTGCTGACGCCCTGAAAATTGTGGCGGTTGTGAGAAACGGCCGGTTCTTCAGCGTTTCTGGTCTGATCGACCGAGCCGCCCGGGCCAAACGGGCTCAAAACGTCGAATAATTTAACAAAAGCTTGGAAATCGAGTGCTTGTAGTCCCCCCGAACAGGCACCCGACGCACGCAGACAAAAGTAACCGTGCCCGAGCCGGGGTCCGGATGCATTTTTTCACCAGCAATCGCCTATTATTCAAGCAATTAGCGATTGATCCTGGTCAATTTCATTATGTGCGACGCAGCAAAAATGTCGGTTTCCTTTACATATTGTGGTCTTAAATGAAGCACTCGGTAGGATGTTGTTGCTCATTTAGTCGCTAAACGCTTGATAAGCGGCGCGGTTCGCGCGCGTTGGCACAGGTCTTGCTTTTATTACGTTGCCCAAGCGAAGTGTAACTGCATAGGGTGGCGCGAAACGGAGCAGAAAAGGATTTAGACGCCAGAAGAACAATAACTACAAAAACAAGAAGATCCAGATCCAATAACAATAACGTATCTGTATCCGGCTACTTGATTCGCAGTTACCTCTTTTGATAAAAAAAAGAGACATTAGCCCCGCCGCTCACGCTGCGGGGTTTTTTGTTCGCGGTCCTGCCGATTCACACATGTTAGAAAGGCCCGCCAGGCTTCTGCTGCATTGGCTGCTTGCGGCCGCAACTTCCGCGCCGTAGTCTCGGTCCGAAATCCGGCGGAGACGAAACATGGGGCGGATACTTCAGCTTTTCGCAGTAACGATAGCGACAATGCTCACGGCTTGCGGCAGCGAGCCCGGAAATTTCGAAGAAGCGAGCATCGCCGGGTTGCACGATCGTATGCAGCGTGGCGAACTGCGGTCCGAGCAACTGGTGCTTTGGTACCTCGATCGCATTGAAGCGTTGGACCGCTCCGGCCCGGAATTGCGTGCCGTTATTGAGCTGAACCCGGACGCATTGATGATCGCCCGTGCGCTCGACGAGGAGTGGCAGGAATCAGGGCCACGCGGGCCGCTGCACGGCATTCCGGTCATTCTTAAGGCGAACATCGACACAGCCGACAAGATGCACACCACGGCCGGTTCGCTCGCCCTCGCCGATCACATCCCGCCCGAGGACGCATTCCTGGTCAGTCAATTGCGGGATGCCGGTGCCATTATCCTGGGCAAGGCCAATCTCAGCGAATGGGCCAATTTTCGCTCGGCACGCTCCTCGAGCGGCTGGAGCAGCCTGGGCGGTCAGACCCTGAATCCCTACGATACGCTGCGCACACCTTGCGGTTCTTCGAGCGGCTCTGCAGTCGCTGTGGCCGCAAACCTGACGGTCGCCGCAATCGGGACCGAAACCGACGGTTCCGTCGTGTGCCCGTCCGGCATTAACGGCATTGTTGGCATCAAGCCGACGATCGGACTGGTCAGCCGAAGCGGCATCATTCCGATCGCACATAGCCAGGACACCGCCGGCCCAATGGCCCGCAGTGTTCGCGATGCAGCGATCCTGCTGTCGGCCATGACCGGCATCGACCCCGAAGATCCTGCATCACTGGATGCGCCGGTTGCGGCGATAGATTATTCAGCCAATCTTGCAGCGGACGGTCTGCAGGGGCGGCGCATCGGCATCATTCGTTCCTTCAGCGGCTCCGGAAGCAACCCCTCGGTCGAGGCATTGCTGACGGCGAGCATAGCGGCGTTGCGCTCCGCCGGCGCTGAGCTCGTCGATGACATCCAGCCGGACATGAGCGGGGCCGGGGACGCCGAAAACGAAGTCCTCTATTACGAGTTCAAGGCCGATCTCGCGCAATACTTTGAGCGCTCGAAAGCCCCATTCGCATCCTTGGCAGACATCATCGCCTTCAACGAGGAGAACGCCGCGAACGTGATGCCCTTTTTCGGGCACGACACGATGATCAAGGCCAACGCCAAAGGTGATCTCAGCGAATCTGCGTATCTGGAGGCGCTTGCGGCAAGCAAGCGAATCAGTCAGGGCGCACTCGACGCGGCATTCGAGCAACACCGGCTCGATGCATTGATTGGTGTGAGCAATGGCCCCGCCTGGATGATCGATCATGCCAACGGTGACAACTTCCAGATCGGCAGCTCCTCGTATGCGGCCATTTCCGGCTATCCGAACATTACCGTTCCGGCAGGATTCGTTGCGAATCTTCCCATCGGTATATCTTTCATCGGGCGACCGTTCACCGAGAAAAAGCTGATCGAGATTGCGTACGCCTTCGAGCAGGCAACGGCCGCCCGGCGTCCGCCCGGCTTGTCGAACGACGTCACAAAATAGAGCATACGCCGGGCCGGCTTTGTAGAATTTTGACGTCCGTCACCGCGGGCACATGGCAGTTTCGGTGCAATCGCATCATGTTCAAAGCCATTCGCATTTCGATCTTGTTACTGATCCTGACCTTCGTCGTCCTGAGTACCTTGCTGTCGCAGGCACGGAGTACTGACTGGAACAACAGTCTCTGGGTCAAGATATATCCAATCAATGCCGACGGCAGTGACGCCACGAGGCGTTATATTGACAGCCTGGAAGTCCGCAATTTCGAGGATATTGAGTCTTTTGTTGCACGCGAAGTGGCGCGTTACGGCAAAAGCCTGTCGCGACCTGTCCGGATGGAGCTGGGTACATTGATCGAAGAGCAGCCACCATCGATGGGTGCTACGCCCGGCGTATTCAAAGTGATGCTCTGGTCTCTCAAAATGCGCTGGTGGGTCGGGAGCGTTACAAATGATCAGGACGACATTGAACCCGACGTAAGCATTTTCGTTCGCTATCGCCAGGCCGAGGGCGTAATCGTGCTCGAAGATTCGGTCGGCATTCAGAAAGGCATGTTTGGTATCGTCAATGCCTATGCCGAACGCCGACACCGGGGCCGAAACAACGTCATAATTGCGCACGAGTTTTTTCACACACTTGGCGCAAGCGACAAGTACGAGATTGGTACGGGGCAGCCGCATGCTCCGGACGGATTGGCGGAACCCGACCGTACGCCATTGTATCCACAACGCTTTGCCGAAATCATGGGTGGTCGAATTGCGTTGGCGCCGGACGACGCGGTTATTCCGAAAAGCCTGAAATTCGCGGTCATTGGCGCAGCGACGGCATCGGAAATACGACTGACCGACTAGGCGAATCGGTCCGAGCTTTCTAAGCAGCAGCCGCTCAAGTAGGCTCCGCCAATGCCGGCGGAAAACCGTATTCTGTTATCAACGAGCAATCTCGGTGTCGATGTTCCGGGACGTCGGCTCGTTGAGGCATTGAACGTCTCTTTCGCGCGCGGAGAGTTTGTTGCCGTGCTGGGCCGCAATGGCGCAGGCAAGACGCTGACACTCTCGACATTGGCCGGGCTGAGGACACCGGACCGTGGCGAGGTTTTTCTCTACGGCGATGCGATGACGACGACAAAGCGCCAGGACGTTGCGATGCGCCTCGCGCTGTTGCCACAAAGCGTCGAAGACATCTTCCCCTCGACAGTACTGGATACCGCACTGATTGGCCGACATCCGCACATCGGCCCCCTGCGCCGGGAATCGGCCGAAGACAAGGAAATAACCCGAGACGCGCTACGCACTATGAACGTGGAGGATCTCGCCGCACGCAACGTATTAACGCTGTCGGGCGGTGAGCGCCGGCGGGTCGCCGTTGCCCAGATTCTTGCCCAGGCGCCAAAGGTGTACCTGCTTGACGAGCCGACGAACCACCTGGATCCGCAACATCAGCTCGATGTGCTTTCCGTGTTCCGCCGCGCGGCCGACGACGGAGCATGCGTCATCGCCAGCCTGCATGATGTCAATCTCGCCTCGCGCTACGCTGATCGCTGCCTGCTCTTGTACGGCGACGGGCGTTGGGAACTCGGCACCTGCGAAAATGTGCTGACAACGTCGCGCCTCGAAGCACTTTATGGCACGGCAATGGAAGCAATTGACTGGCGTAGTCAACGAATCTTCATCGCTACGGAAATGACAAAAGGGGTCTGAATTATGGGGACAGTTGCCCTGATTCACGGTCCCCTTAATTCACGAAGCCCTTCAACTGATCCAGGTAGATCGCATGAAGCGACGGATTGGCGGCCAGCACGGAACGAACAGCAAGGTCTGGCTTGTTGCCGTTCAAGTCCGTGAAGATGCCGCCCGCCTCGCTCACGATCAGGGACAGAGCCGCAATATCGAGAATATTGACGTCGGATTCGATAACGGCTTCGATTTTTCCCGAAGCCAGCAGGTGATAGTGGTAAAAATCGCCGTAGCCACGAGTGCGATCCGCTTTAGCCACAATACTGGCAAGACGCGGCCAGCCATCGCTCAAAGCCAATGACTTGAGGTTGCCGGTCGATATCGCCGCATGATCCGGACTGTCGATTGGACTGACTACCAGGCGCTTGCCGTTCAGCCAGGCGCCCTTGCCTTTCTCGGCCCAGGCCAACTCATCCATCATCGTGCCGCTCGACACGCCAAGAACGATTTCCCCTCGATGCATCAGTGCAATCTGCGTGGAGAAGAACGGATACTGACGAACAAAGGCCTTGGTACCATCGATGGGATCGACGAGCCACAGGTAGTCAGATTCTTCCCGCGTACGCCCGGTCTCCTCGCCGAAAAATCCGTGTTCCGGAAACTTCCCCAGGATCATTGCCGAAATCGCTTCCTCACACTCGACATCCGCCTGCGTTACCGGTGTGAGATCCGCCTTGGTGCTTACCGTGAAATTTCCCGCGTAGTAGCTGCGACTAATCTCCGCCGCGAGACGCGCCGCATCGAGTGCAACATTGAGGTATTCCGAGGCCTGACTTTGAGCGAACGTCTGCACTGATATTCCTGTTGCTCGCGGGCGAGACCGCTGAACTATGGCGACATCTCCTGCAAGAAACAAGACGCAAGAACGCGGTACGACAGCATTGCTTGACAGTCATCGGGCCGCTGCCTATCGTAGCTCCCTCATCAGGTGAACCTGTGCAGGCATGTGCAGGTGAACGGGAAGCCGGTGGAGCGTGTTAAAACACGTCATTCCGGCGCTGCCCCCGCAACGGTGATCGAGTTAATACCCTGGCCCCCGCACGGTGCAAACGTACGGAGCCACTGCGAACCTGAATCAAGTTTCGCGGGAAGGCGTCAGGGTAGGATGAAATCCGCTCGTAAGCCCGGAGACCGGCCCGATGTGCACACGAACGGCGCGGCGGGCGCAAGTTCGGGCGGTCGTATTCCGATCATCCCTGAGCCCCCCAACGCGTCGCCGAACATCATCAATGAGCGCGCGTGCGGGCGGCACGTTTTGGGGAATTCATGAACAAGTATCTTGGCTTTGCATTCGTCATCGTCGTGACGACTTACCTCCTTCAATCAGCACGGGCGGCCGATATTTCTGCAAGCGACACGATAATCGTGTCGGCAACGCGCACCGAAATTCCACTCGATGACGCGATCGTCCCGGTGAGGGTAATCACACGGAGCGACATCGAACTGTCGCTGGCGACGGACCTGGCGGAACTATTGCGCTTCGAAGCCGGCATGGACATCGGCCGCAATGGTGGGCCCGGGCAGGCAACATCCCTGTTTCTGCGCGGCACGGCAAGCAATCACACGCTGGTGCTGGTTGACGGCGTGCGCATGAATCCCGGCACGATCGGGGGGGCCGCCATTCAACACATCGCGCCCGAAGTTATCGAGCAAATCGAGATCGTGAAAGGCGCGCGGTCGGCGCTGTACGGCACTGACGCGATTGGTGGCGTTATCAACATCATTACCCGCCGCGCAGACAGCCCGTTCGTCGAGGCGGGTGTCGGAGGCGGCAGTTTCAATACAAAGTCCGGACATGTTTCGGGCGGAACCCGGGGCGACAAGCTCGAGATGGGCGTTACGCTGAACTGGCAGGACACCGACGGCTATGCACCGCGCACGGACTCAGATATCGCCCGCGGCTACAACAACCTGTCACTCGGTCTTTCCGCAGCAGCAGAGTTTCGTGCGAGCGAAATCAGTGTTCGCCACTGGCGCGCGGAGGGCAACGTCGAGTACCTCGACTTTTTTCTAAACCCGGTCGATCAGGATTTCGAAAGTTCAGTAACGGCGTTGCAGGTCGACAGCGAATTTTTAGCGCGCGGTAACAGTAAACTCATCGTGTCGCACATGACGGACGAAATTCAGCAAAAACAGACACCCGATTTTGTCGAATCGAACCGCATCACCCTCGACTGGCAGTACACGCAGTCTCTCGATAATCACACGGTGACCGGCGGCCTGTACTTCGTTGACGAGAACGCCAGCAGCCTGTCCTTCGGATCGGGTTTCGACGAGGACACCAAAGTACGCGCCATGTTCCTGCAGGACCAGCTGAACTATGGCCGTCATCGCGCATTTGTTGCCCTTCGACTAACGGATCATCAGACCTTTGGCGATCAGACGACCTGGAATGCCGAGTACGCGTACGACCTCGGCGATGACTGGACGCTCAGTGCCGGCCTTGGTCGTGCTTTTCGTGCGCCGGACGCCACGGATCGATTCGGCTTTGGCGGAAATCCGGAACTCAATCCCGAACTGGCCGACAGCGCGCAACTCGGGATTCGCTATTCGGCGGGGAATCGGCATCGTTTCGATGTCGAACTTTACGCCAACGACATCGTAGACCTGATCGAGTTCGACTTCGCTACATTCACGCTCGTCAACATTGGCAAGGCTGAAATTCGGGGCGCGCAACTTGGATACGAATTCCGTGGCGATGCGTTCACAGTCCGAACTGAGCTGGTCCAACAGAAAGCGGATAATGCAACGACAGGCATGCGCCTCCTGCGCCGCGCAGAGCAAAGCGCGAGTGTTAGCTACACGCAGAATATCGGCCGGCACCGACTCGGCATATCGGTACTCGCCAGCGGTGACCGGGAAGATTTTGGCGGCAGGACGCTGGAGACATACGCCATCGTCAATGTGACCGGGGCATTGCAACTCGGAGAGTCCTGGCAACTCAATGCGCGTATCGAAAACCTGCTTGACGAGGAATATCAAACTGCCGCCGACTACAGAATGCAGGAACGCAGCGGCTTCATCGAGTTAAAATACCGCTGGAACCAGGCCAAACGGCGTTAGCGAGCGGACCATGGGCAATCGACTAAGCAAGATAGTAACGCGCACCGGTGACGACGGTACCACGGGCCTCGGTGACGGCACTCGAGTCGCCAAGGACGACGCCCGGGTTGAGGCCTACGGTACGGTCGACGAGGCAAACAGCGCGATCGGCGTAGTGTTGGCGGTCACGGCGGTGCCGCAAGATATTCGTGATTGCCTGGTCGACGTGCAGCACGATCTTTTCGAGCTCGGCGGCGAACTTTGCATCCCGGGACACAGCGCTGTGAGCACGGCGTTCACGGATCGGCTGGAGGCGGAAATTCAGGGGTTCAATGAGAACCTGCCACCGCTCAAGGATTTCATACTCCCGGGCGGCGGCGAGGCAGCAGCAGCCTGCCACCTGGCGCGCACCATAGTGCGCCGCGCCGAAAGACGCGTCATTGCCCTGGCCGGTAGCGCTGCGGTTCGGCCTGAAGTAATTCAGTATCTCAACCGCCTCTCCGACTTGCTGTTCGTCGTTGCGCGCATCCTGTCACGGGTCGAAACAGGCAAGGAAGTACTCTGGAAGCGGGATCGCTAATCCGCCAGATCCGACTCGATCAGGGAGCGCAGCGTCAGCTCACCCACCGGCCGCCGCCCGATTTTCTCTGGCCCTGACCAGCACACGACAGACTTTTGACGCGGCGATGAGCAAGCGTGGCGTGGCACGGGCGATTTCTGCCGACTCAACAACGAAGCGGTTGCCATAGCGATTCGCCGCCAGCGTTTCGAATCGTTGCCAGTCAGAAAACGGTAACTCACCGCCGTCGCTGGCAGCAAGCAACACCTCCGGGTCCCGATCTATGACGGCCTCAACGCTGACCGACGGTGCGAGGTCGGACAGCTCGGCGAAAATATTGCGGCCGCCGCACAGGCTCAGAATATCGCCGATAATGTGCTCGCCATTGACCGTGTACAGAGGCCTTGCGGAGACTTGATAGAACACGGACACCTTCGAGGTACCCGAATAGCGCTTGCGAAGCTGTCCGATCGAATGTCGAAAGTCGTCAGCCGCCGCCTGCGCCCGCTCCGGGTGCCCGGTCAATTCACCGATTCGCTCCAGTGCCGCAGAAACGTCTTCGAGTCTTCGGGTCCTGATGGTCTCAACAGCGTACCCGGCTACGCGCAGCTCATCGACGACATGCTTTGGCGTGCCGCTCTCCCAGGCAAGCAACAAATCCGGTTTCAACATGGCAAGGCGTTCCTGGTCCACTGTGAAGGCATCGGTGACAACAGGAAAATTCGCCGCGGCGGGCGGAAAATCGGAATACGCACTGACACCGACAAGCAGGTCGTCCGCGCCCGCCGCAAAAACGAGTTCTGTAAGATGCGGCGCCAGCGTGACAATACGTGTGATACGGGTGGATTCCGCTGCGCCCTGGTTGACCGGGCTGCAGGAGCAAAGAAAGGCGACCGTCACGAAAACGGCGCAGCTAAATCTCACACAGACCAGCCGTGAAGTGTCAATGCTGCGATGATGACGGCCCAGACAAGTAGCACGCGAAAAACGAGTTTATTGGCGGCGGATGCGCCACGCACGCCACGGTCGCACAGTTCTTCGTCGTCCCTGTCGCGCAGCGCGAGCGCTCCGACGCCTACGCGCGCCAACAACATCTCACTGGCTTCCGATGTCGTTGCGGGCGCGGGCGTTTGCTGCGTTCGCCAGGCGCTAAGTGCTCCGTCCAGGTGACCGGCGATCCCGTAGCCAATCGCCGTCAGTCGTGCGGGTATCCAGGCCAGCAACCCGTGCAACATGACGGCTGCGTCCCGGACACGCTCCACATTTCCGTTTTCTTCCTCGCCCCGCGACGCACTGAATACGGCGCGACGTCGGATCAGGTCGGTGACCCGGTATGCCCAGGCGCCGAGCGGGCCAAAGGGTCCGAGCGCAACGAACCAGAAAATGACGGCGAAGAGACGATTGTTTGCCTGCACGAATACCGCGGACTCGACACAATGAATGCGTTCCAGCGCGTCGGTGGGCACATCACCCTCGACAAGCGCCTTGGCACGATGTTGTAACGCCTCATCGTCCCCGGCCTCGAGCGCCGTGCAGTACTCGTCCACATCCTCACCGATGTCTTTCGGCCCCAACGAGAAGAACAATACGACGATCGCCAGGAACAGATACGGGAAACCGAGCAAGGCATCGCCCAGCGCAAACGTTACGATAAAGACCGGCAATGCCAGGAACAAAGCGAGCAACACGACCGGTATCATTGCCGGCCAGTTAGCGAAGCCATCAACGGCACGAAAGCCCGCATCAATGATGCGATCAATCCAGCGCATACGGCGCCAGTGGAAAATGCGCGTCGCCAGTCGCTCTACGATCAGGCCAACGAGAAGTGCTATCAGATTCATTCGGTGTTTGTCTTGCTGCTCGGGTCTTTGCCAAGCCCATCATACAACCGGAGCCAATCGAAAGCAGGGCCCGGGTCGGTTTTTCGGCCCGCCGAAATGTCGCTGTGTGCTGCTATTTCACGATTCGAAATGTGCGGGTATGCGCTCCGCAACGCGCTCAGAACGCCAGGCAAAATGTCGTACTGCCGATCCGAATACGGTGTGTCATCTTCGCCTTCCAGCTCGATGCCAATCGAAAAATCATTACAGCCTGAGCGCCCCCTGAAGCAGGACTCACCCGCGTGCCATGCGCGTCGTGTGAAGGGCACGAATTGAATCAGTTCGCCGTCGCGCCGTATCAGCAAATGCGCCGATACCTCGAGCCCACGAATCTCGTCGAAGTAAGGATGTGCATCCCAGTCGAGGCGATTCGTGAAAAAAGCTTCAATTTCCGGGCCGCCATACTTGCCCGGCGGCAGGCTGATCCCGTGCAGCACGATAATCTGCGGTTCACAATCTTCGGGACGTGCATCGCAATTGCCGCTGGGCACCTGCCGCGCCGGGCGAACTAGCCCGCTTGTGACGTCAATATTGAATTCGGTGGGCACGGTGCTTGCAGATCAGGCATGATTTCGGTGACATGAGTACGAGGCTATTTGTTTCCGGCGCGTTGAGCAACGGTACGGAACTTATTTTGCAGGCTGAGCAGGCTCGCTACCTGGGCCGCGTCCTGCGCTGTAGCCCCGGCGATCTCGTGCAGGTATTCAACGGCGAAGACGGAGAGTGGTCGGCAACGATCGAAAACCTCGGCAAGAACAGCGTGACGCTGAAAGTCGGCGGCCGCAACGAAATTACGACCGAATCTGCTCTCGACGTTCATATCGTACAGGGAATTTCGCGCGGCGAGCGAATGGACTTCGTCGTGCAAAAAGCGACCGAGCTTGGCGTGAAGCGCATCACACCGGTGCTGACCAATCATGGCGTCGTCAGGCTCGATCAGCGGCGAGCTGAGAAACGCCGGGCGCACTGGCAGCACATCGCCGACAGCGCCTGCGAACAGTCCGGGCGCACGCGTCCGCCGCTCGTGGACGCTCCATTGTCGCTCAATAGCTGGTTCGGCGCGAGAAACTCGTCCGACGTCACAGAAATAATCCTGATGCCGGGCGCAACGACATCATTCGCATCGATCCGGTCGCCGACTGCCAGACTTTGCCTGCTGATCGGCCCCGAAGGGGGCTTCAGCGAACGCGAATACGAAGACGCCGAAATCGCCGGCTTCCGGGCCGTATCCATCGGCCCCCGCATCCTGCGCACAGAAACTGCCGCCCTGGCAGCGATAACGATCGCACAGTCATGCTGGGGTGATTTGTAGAAGCGGGCCGTAGGAGCCCGCCATGCGGCGACCCGGGTCCGTGGGTTGTTCGCTCGCGAGTGACCGCTCCTGTAAACTGCACGCGCAGGGTTCGGATGAATGGCGTCCACCCCAACTGGTGGAGACAGATCGATGAAGCTTCGCTACAAAATCGTGACCGGCATCCTGATTTTTTTCGGCGTAACAATATCGTCACTGGCACTTGTTCTGAGCCACAACTCGGCCTGCGAACCGGCGCCAGCGGTCTCCGATGAAATGGGCGTGATGAAGGCGATTGTTTATCGTTGCTACGGTTCACCCGATGTACTTGGCTATGAGGATGTCAAAAAACCGACGCCCGCGGACGATGAGGTCCTGATAAAAGTCGTCGCCGCCTCCGTCAATCCCCTTGACTGGCATTACATGCGAGGTTCGCCGTACATCATGCGCCTTATGTCCGGTCTGGGCGCGCCAAAGGAAACCAGCATGGGGGTCGACTTTGCGGGGACGGTCGAATCGGTCGGTAGAAACGTCAAGCAGTTCAGGCCGGGAGATGAGGTGTTTGGCGGGACAGGCGGGGCCTTCGCCGAGTATGTAACTGTTCCTGAGGACCGCGCACTGGTAGCGAAGCCGGCAAACGTATCATTTGCACAGGCGGCTTCTGTACCGATAGCCGCGATCACGGCACTCCAGGCTCTTCGCGACAAGGGAAAAATAAGGCCGGGACAGAAAGTCCTGATTAACGGCGCGTCAGGGGGCGTAGGCACGTTCGCGGTGCAGATCGCCAAGTCATTCGGTGCCGAGGTGACCGGCGTATGCAGTACGCGGAATGTGGATTTGGTCCGCTCAATCGGCGCCGATCACGTTATCGACTACACGCGAGAGGATTACACCGAAAATGGGCAGCGGTACGACCTGATCATAGACAATGTTGGCAATCACTCGCTGCTGGCGAACAAGCGAGTTCTGAATCCCGACGGCATTTTCGTAATAATCGGGGGGCCGAAAGGCAATTGGCTCAGTCCTTTGATGAATCCGATCAAGGCGCTTATGTTTTCACCGTTCGTGGGACAGGAATTCGTCATGATTCTCGCGGAACTTCGCAAAGATGACCTGGCCATCCTGGGTGACCTGATACAAAGCGGCAAAGTGACGCCAGTAATCGACCGCAGTTACCCATTGAGCGAGGTTCCGGCGGCGATCCGCTATTCCGAAGAAGGGCACGCTCGCGGAAAAATAATTATCAG
>CAYLTW010000015.1:0-2146 GCA_964386735.1 uncultured Woeseiaceae bacterium | reverse complement strand
TGACCTCCTATGCCTGCACGGATTCCTGCGCCAGCATGAGTTCGAGTTTCTCGAGGTCGGGGACCAGCGGAAACTCATTGATCATTTTCACGCGGCACAGCACGGGCGCGTTGTCTGGCCAGCCGTCCGTGGCATCAAGTTTCAGGACATCGCGATTCACGCGGACGAGTTGCGGAAAACCCTGCGTCAGCACGCCGAAATAACCGGTCTTCAGTTGTCCGGTACTCGCCAGAAACACGACGATGCGCGTGCGTCCGGTCGCCACGGGAACATCCTTGCCGAGTGCGCCTTCATAGGACACGACCGGAAGCTGGCGGCCGTTCCAGTTGACCGTGCCAAGCATCCAGTTGTGCGCGCCTTCCTCGTGATCCGGCTTCGAGTATCGTACAACTTCGGCGACGCAGGTGCGCGGCACGATCAGCCGGTCATCCGTCAACGGCACGAGCAGGCTGTAGAGTTCGTCGGTGTCAGTGCTCACAACAGTGTAATTCCTTTCTCGTCAAACTGACGCTGAATGGCCTCGAGCAATTGGGAGTCCTGGTATGGCTTGCCAACATAGTCGTTTACGCCGAGTTCGATCGCGCGTGCTCGATGTTTGTCGCCTACGCGAGACGTGATCATGATGATCGGCACGTCGGACACCCGATCATCGTTTCGAACATGCGACGCGAATTCGTAACCATCCATTCGCGGCATCTCGATGTCGAGCAAAATAATATCGGGTTTGTTGTCTCGCAAGACGGCGATCGCGTCGAGGCCGTCTTTGGCCGTAATCGCACGCATGCCATTGCGTTGCAGGAATTTCTCGGTTACCCGGCGAACGGTTATCGAGTCGTCGACGACCAGCACCAGGGGCCTTTCGTCGGTCGGGGTCGGTGCTGCCTTTTTTAGTTCGACTACGGGCGCGCCCGTGCGCACCAGGGCATTGATGTCGAGAATCAGCACGATGCGACCATCGCCAAGAATCGTCGCCCCGGAAATACCACGGATACCAGCCAGTTGCGGACCGACCGTCTTCACAACGATTTCGCGGCTGGCCAGCATTTCGTCGGTCAACAACGCCGCTGAATATTCGCCCGCGCGCACCAGTATGACCGATACGTAAGGTTCATCTTCCGGCAATTTGGCTGCCTGGCCGCCAAGATACATGCCGAGATGGCGAAACTTGTAGGACTGCTCACCGTACTGATAGCTCGGCTCGCTTTGATTCAACAGGACTTCCAGCTCGGGGCGCGGTATGCGCGCAACACCCTCAACCGACGGCAGGGGCAATGCGTACACTTCCTCGCCGGTGCGAACAATCAATGCTTGCGTAATGGCCAGCGTGAACGGCAAACGTACGGTGAAGTTGGTACCCTGCCCGGTCACCGACGAAATTCGCAAGGTGCCACCGAGTTTTTTCACCTCATTGGCGACAACGTCCATGCCGACGCCGCGACCGGCCGACTGCGTCACCTTGCTTGCCGTCGAAAACCCGGGCGTCAGGATCAACTCCATGATCTCCTCATCCGTTACCTGGGTGTCCGGTCGCAGCATGTCGAGTTCGTAGGCTTTGCGACGAATGGCGTCGACATCCAGTCCGCGACCATCGTCTGCGACATCGATAACCATCTCGGAACCTTCACGGTGCAGGCGAAACGTGATGCGGCCCACGGCGGGCTTGCCGTTAGCCTGGCGCTCTTCCGAAGTTTCGAGACCGTGTACGATTGCGTTGCGTAGCATGTGCTCGAATGGCGGTAACATTTTGTCGAGAACCTGTCGATCGAGCTCGCCGGAGGCGCCCTCGACTGCGAGCTCGACACGTTTGCCGGCTTCATCCGCAACCTGTCTGACCAGGCGGGTCAGTCGCGGGACATGTCGCTCGAACGACACCATGCGGGTGCGCATGAGCCCGTCCTGCAATTCGGCGGTTACGCGCGATTGCTGTACGAGCAGCCCCTCCGCCTCGGTCGTAACCGACTGAAGCATGTCCTTGAGGCTGGCCAGGTCATTGGCCGATTCCGACAACGCGCGTGACAGCTGCTGCATATTCGAGTATCGATCGAGTTCGAGGGGATCGAAGTCGCGCGCGACCAGCGTGTCCTGGTGGCCATGCATTATCTGCGCCTCGGTTTCGATCTCAAGTTTTCTCAATTGCTCTCGAAGC
>CAYLTW010000014.1:13374-37740 GCA_964386735.1 uncultured Woeseiaceae bacterium | reverse complement strand
CAATTCGCGAGGGTGGCCGTACCGTCGGCGCCGGCGTGGTAGCAAAGGTTATTGAGTAATAGCGCTGCGCTTTATTTCCGCCAAGGAACATCCCGTCCGCGGGCTTTGACACAAATTTACACAGGAGCCAATTGTGGCTACAAATCAAAACATCAGAATTCGCCTTAAGGCATTCGATCATCGTTTAATCGACAACTCGGCGCGAGAGATCGTGGAAACAGCCAAGCGTACCGGCGCCACGGTCAAGGGTCCGATTCCGCTCCCCATGAGAAAGGAGCGCTTCACGATCCTGATTTCCCCGCACGTCAATAAAGACGCTCGTGACCAGTACGAAATTCGTACCCACAAGCGCCTTATGGACATCGTTGATCCGACGGACAAGACTGTTGACGCGCTGATGAAGCTTGAGCTTCCGGCGGGTGTCGACGTGCAAATCAAGCTGAACTGATACGAAAATAGCGCCATGGCGCCAGTTTCAGGTACTTGTTTGCTTGCTGCGCGCAAGCGCGCTTTATGCTGCGCAAACAAGCACACTCAAACCAGCGCCAATTAGTCTTAAATATCAACACCTTGGGTTACTCGAACCGAGTGCGCCCGCCGAATCAAGATATTCGCTTGAAAAAAGCCCCAAAAGCCTTGCGGGTAGGGGTTTTGGCGGTATAATTCCGGGCTCGCTGGATCAGGCCGGACCGGGAGTCGGCCAGATTCGGAAATAGCGTCACAAAGCACCTGCTCTGTGGCGCTTGTTGTTTAAGAAGTCGCCAGGAAACCGAGGGTGACACGGCAAATCCCGGAACGGCCGGACCGACTGATTGTCGGATCGGAGCATTGGGTCAGCCCCAGAGCTAAAAGAGAACACGATGTTCTCGGCGATGGCTGGCCCTTTCGTGTGTCTGCAAGGAACACGATTTTGAGATTAACGCGGGCCAATCGAAGTCGGCGTGGAGTTAGAAGATGACCATGGGTCTTGTTGGCCGCAAGCGCGGCATGACACGCGTCTTCACGGACGAGGGTGTTTCGATCCCCGTGACCGTGATCGAGGCACAACCAAACCGAATCACACAGGTGAAGACTGTGGATACGGATGGTTATCGTGCGTTGCAGGTGTCGAGTGGCAGTCGCAAGGCCTCCCGCGTATCGAGGCCACAGGCCGGGCATTTCGCGGCCGCAAAGGTTGAGGCGGGTGACCTTATTGCTGAGTTCCGTATCGACGGCACTGACGACGGCGAGTTCGAGACCGGGTCCGAATTGAAAGTTGATTTATTCGAGGAAGGCCAGAAGGTCGACGTCGTTGGAACCTCGATCGGAAAAGGTTTCGCGGGTGTGATCAAGCGCCACAATTTCCACATGCAGGATGCTACTCACGGCAATTCACTGGCACATCGTGCACCGGGCTCTATCGGCCAGAATCAGACGCCGGGCCGCGTATTCAAGGGCAAGAAGATGGCCGGCCACATGGGTAACGTGCGGCGCACTATTCAGAACCTCGAAGTTGTACGCGTTGATATCGAACGCAATCTGCTGTTGATCAAGGGCGCTGTGCCGGGATCAAAGGGCGGTCGCGTCATCGTTCGTCCCGCAGTGAAAACAAAGAACCAGGGGGCCTGACGATGAAACTGAAGATGCAAGGTAAAGGATCCGTAGACGTGGCTGAAGCCGCGTTTGCAGCAGATTTCAACGAACCCCTCGTCCATCAGGTAGTTACGGCGTACCTTGCCGGCAGCCGCGCCGGAACGAAGGCGCAGAAGAATCGCGCAGCGGCTCGTGGTGGCGGGGCCAAGCCCTGGCGTCAGAAAGGCACTGGCCGCGCCCGCGCCGGCACCATTCGCAGTCCGATCTGGGTTGGCGGTGGCCGGACGTTTGCAGCAAAGCCACGTGACTACAGCCAGAAAGTAAACAAAAAGATGTATCGCGCCGCGCTGCGGTCGGTGCTTTCGGAGTTGATTCGCCAGGAAAGGCTTGTGATTGTTGAGTCGCTCGAGATTGAAGCGCCGAAAACAAGATTGCTGGCAACGAAGCTCAAGAAACTCAATCTGGATAACGTGCTTGTCCTGAACGAAGCTTTTGATGAGAAACTTTTCCTGGCGGCACGAAACCTGCCAAACGTCGGCATTTGTGATGCTGCCTCGATCGATCCGGTCGTTCTTATTCGCTTTGAGAAGGTGCTGATTACGCTGCCGGCGCTTAAGCTGATTGAGGAGCGCCTGTCATGAGCATTGCGGCTCACCAGGAACGTCTGATGACGGTAATTCGTGGCCCGCACCTTTCAGAAAAGGCGCACATGGCGGCGGAGAGCAACCAGGTCGTATTGAAAGTTCGTACCGATGCCACAAAAGCGGAAATTCGCCAGGCAGTCGAGTTGCTTTTTGATGTCAAAGTCGACGATGTGCAGGTGATCAACGTCAAGGGCAAGAGCAAACGCTTCGGCCAGACTCGTGGTCGCCGCTCGGACTGGAAAAAAGCATACGTGAGGCTCGCCGAAGGCAGTTCGCTCGAAGCCTTCCTGGGCGTGGAATAGGGAATACGGAACATGTCAGTTCATAAATCAAAACCGACATCCGCCGGACGCCGTTTCGTCGTTGCTGTCAAAACACCCGGTTTGCACAAGGGCGAGCCACACGCGGCGCTTTTGGACAAGAAGACGTCGAAAGGCGGGCGCAATAACAACGGTCGCATTACGGTCCGTCACCAGGGTGGCGGCCACAAGCAGCGCTACCGCATCATCGATTTCAAGCGTGACAAGGACGGCATCCCCGGCGTTGTCGAGCGTCTTGAGTACGACCCGAATCGCAGCGCGCACATCGCACTGATCAAGTACTCGGACGGTGAGCGACGTTACATCCTGGCGCCGAAAGGTATCCGTGAAGGCGCGCCGATCATCAGTGGTGAAGAGGCGCCGATCAAGCCGGGTAACGCACTACCGATTCGCTCGATTCCGGTCGGAACCGTCATTCACAACGTCGAAATGAAGCCCGGCAAGGGTGGGCAGCTTGTTCGTTCTGCCGGCGGCGCAGCTCAGCTCGCCGCGCGCGAAGGTGCGTACGCCACACTTCGTCTGCGTTCGGGTGAAATGCGAAAGATTCACGTCGAGTGCCGAGCCACGATTGGCGAGGTCGGTCACGGCGAACACAATCTGCGCAAACTCGGCAAGGCCGGGGCCAAGCGCTGGAGAGGTGTGCGTCCGACGGTTCGTGGTGTTGCCATGAATCCCGTTGATCACCCGCATGGTGGTGGCGAGGGGCGCACGTCAGGTGGTCGCCATCCGGTTAGCCCCTGGGGTACGCCGACGAAGGGCGCCAAGACGCGCAAGAACAAGCGTACGGACAATATGATCGTGCGCCGTCGTAAACGAAAAAAGTGAGTCGTATTTATCGGCAGTGCACTTGCCGCTGCGCGCAAGTGACTGCCAAGTGATGTAATTGAAAAAGTACAAACAGTAAAAGTAATAGAAGTTTTTAAAGGATCAGAGTAATGCCACGTAGTGTGAGAAAAGGCCCGTTCATCGATTCGCATCTGGCGAAGAAGGTGGAAGTCGCTTCCGCAAAGAACGATCGCCGCCCGATCAAGACCTGGTCGCGTCGCTCAATGGTGCTGCCGAACATGGTTGGTTTGACGATCGCCGTTCACAACGGCCGTCAACATGTGCCGATTCTGATTTCCGAGAACATGGTCGGTCACAAACTCGGTGAGTTTGCGATTACCCGCACATTTCGCGGTCACTCCGGTGATCGGAAGACGAAGTAAGGCGAGGGAGTAGAGCTAATGCAGGTTGCAGCAACACTTCGATATGCGCGTATATCGCCGCAGAAGTGCCGATTAGTGGCTGATGTCATTCGCGGCAAGACGGTGGACGACGCATTACGAGCGCTGACTTTCTCGCCGAAGAAAAGTGCACGCATCGTCAAGAAAGTACTTGAGTCGGCAATAGCCAACGCTGAGCACAATCACGGTGCGGACATTGATGAACTTAAGGTTGCGACAATTGAAGTGAACGAAGCGCCGGTATTCAGACGCTACCGTGCCCGCGCCAAAGGCCGGGGCACCCGAATCATAAAGCGCAACAGTCACATCACCATTCGCGTTGGCGACGAGTAGATAGCATGGGTCAGAAAGTACATCCAACAGGTATTCGACTGGGAATCGTCAAAGATTGGTCGTCCAAATGGTACGCCGATTCGGGCATGTTCGCTGAATACGTCAGGATGGATCACCAGGTACGTACATTCATCAAGAAAAAGCTGAAAGACGCATCGGTCAGCCGAATCACGATTGAGCGCCCGGCCGGAAAGGCCAACATCACGATCTTCACGGCACGTCCGGGTATCGTGATTGGCAAGAAAGGCGAGGACATTGAAAAGCTTCGGGCAGAAGTCGCCAAGCTGAGCGGCATGGTCATTAGCGACGTTCGCATCAACATTAATGAAGTCCGCAAACCAGAGTTGGATGCGCAGCTTGTTGCCGAAGGAATTGCGCAACAACTCGAACGTCGCGTGATGTTTCGCCGTGCCATGAAACGTGCTGTGACGAACACGATGCGAGTCGGTGCCGAAGGCGTCAAGGTCAAAGTCGGCGGTCGTTTGAACGGTGCCGAGATCGCGCGCTCAGAGTGGTACCACGAAGGCCGTGTACCGTTGCACACATTGCGCGCCGATATCGACTACGGTGTGGCCGAGGCACATACGACCTATGGCGTTATTGGCGTCAAGGTCTGGATCTTCAAGGGTGAAGTTCTGGACAAGCCCGAGGTAGCTACGGCCGAATCAGCCGAGGCCCCGGCGGGAGCGCGCACGTAAGGCGCGCATGTGCAGGGATTAGAAAATGTTACAGCCAAAACGAACAAAATTTCGCAAGCAGCATAAGGGCCGCAACCGTGGCTTGGCGAATCGCGGCAGTTCGGTTTCTTTCGGCGAGTTTGGCCTGAAAGCAATCGGTCGCGGTCGCATGACGGCGCGTCAGATTGAGGCGGCCCGTCGTGCAATGACGCGTCATATCAAGCGCGGTGGCAAGATCTGGATTCGTGTTTTCCCGGATAAGCCGATCACCAAGAAACCGCTTGAAGTGCGTCAGGGCAAGGGTAAGGGCAATGTCGAGTACTGGGTCTGTCAGATTCAGCCGGGTCGCATGCTCTACGAGATGGAAGGTGTGACAGAAGAGATTGCGCGTGAAGCATTCAGCCTGGCTGCGGCCAAGCTGCCATTCCCAACGCAGTTTGTCACACGGCAGGTGATGTAATGGAAGTCCAGGAACTCCGGTCTAAAAGCATTGAAGAGCTCACTGAAGAGCTTGTTTCGCTGCGGCGTGAGCAATTCAATTTGCGCATGCAACAGGCGACTGGTGAGTTGGGTCAGCACACAGAACACAAGCGCGTGCGCAAAAACATTGCGCGCGTAAAGACCGTACTAAGCGAAATAGAGCGATCCGCAGGTGAAGAAAAATGAGTGAAGAAAAGAAAGCGCAGCGCACGATAATTGGTCGCGTTGTCAGCGACAAGATGGACAAGACTGTCTCTGTCGCAATAGAGCGAACGATTAAACACCCGGCTTACGGCAAGTACATCCGTCGCACATCAAAATTGATGGCGCACGATGCAGCGAATGAGTGCAAGCCAGGTGATCGCGTCGCGATCGCGGAATGCAAGCCGATTTCGAAGAACAAGTCGTGGGCTGTCGTTAGCGTCATTGAACGTGCGGCGGACCGCTAGAAATTTAGGAATGCAGACATGATTCAGATGCAGACAGTTTTGGACGCGGCCGATAACTCAGGCGCTCGCAGAGTGCAGTGCATCAAAGTGCTAGGCGGTTCAAAGCGTCGTTATGCCAACGTCGGTGACGTAATCAAGGTTAGCGTCAAGGATGCGATTCCTCGTGGCAAGGTTAAGAAGGGCGAGGTATATAACGCCGTCGTCGTTCGCACACGTAAAGGCGTGCGTCGGAAAGATGGCTCATTGATCCGTTTCGACGGTAACGCTGCGGTATTGCTCAACGCACGCCTTGAGCCGATTGGTACGCGTATTTTTGGGCCGGTAACGCGCGAACTACGTACTAACCGCTTTATGAAAATTATTTCGCTGGCACCCGAGGTGTTGTAGGAGCCCGCTATGCGGGCGAATGAAATTATGAACAAGATTAGAAAAGGCGACGAAGTAATCGTTCGGACCGGCAAAGACAAAGGCCGTCGTGGCACTGTCTTGCAGGTATTCCAGGATGGACGCGTATTGGTCGAAGGCATCAGTATTGCCAAGAAGCATGTCAAGGCGAACCCGAACGTTGGTGAGCCCGGTGGCATCAAGGACCACGCAATGCCTGTAGACATCTCGAATGTCCTCGTCTTCAATCCGAAGACAAAGCAGGGTGAGCGCATCGGATTCCGGGTTGAAGATGACGGCAGCAAAGTACGAGTCTTCAGGAACGGCGACGTGGTTGATATCTAGTAGACCCGTAGGAGCGGCCTATGGCCGCGATCGCCCGCACGGGGCGGGCTCCAACGGCAAGAGATCGTATTGAGATAAGCAAATGGCACGGTTACACGAAAAATATAAAGCGGAACTGGTCGGCGAGATTCAGAATAAACTGGGACTCAAGAATTCGATGCAGGTACCGAAGATCACCAAGATCACGCTCAATATGGGTGTGGGCGAGGCTGTGGCCGACAAAAAGGTCATGGAACATGCTCGTGCTGACTTGGAGAAGATCGCAGGTCAGAGGCCGGTTACGCGAGTCGCACGCAAGTCCGTTGCGGGCTTCAAGATTCGTGAGAACTATCCGATAGGCTGCAAGGTTACGTTGCGACGCGAGCGTATGTACGAGTTTCTCGATCGGCTCGTGAACATTGCGATTCCGCGTATACGCGATTTTCGGGGATTGAATCCGAAATCGTTTGATCGCCAGGGCAATTACAGCATTGGCGTTACCGAGCAGATCATTTTTCCCGAGATCAACTACGACGAAATTGATGCCTTGCGTGGAATGGATATCACCATTACCACGACGGCGCGTAATCCGGAGGAAGGCCGGGCGCTTTTGGAGGCGTTCAACTTCCCTTTCAAGAAATAGGATCAGGTATCGCAGGAGCCCGCGACGCGGGCGACTTGCAGAGACAGGAAATATTTTATGGCCAAACAGTCAGTTATTCAGCGCGAATTGAAACGCGAAAAGCTTGTAGCGAGGTATGCCAAAAAGCGTGCTGAGCTAAAGGCAATTGTTCGCAATATCAATAGCTCCGATGATGAGCGTGTTGCAGCGCAGGCGAAGCTTAATGCGATGCCACGGGATTCCAGCCCGTCGCGTCTTCGCAGTCGCTGCTCAGTCACGGGACGCCCGCGCGGCGTTTACCGGAAATTCGGGCTCGGCCGTAACAAGCTGCGCGAGTCCGCCATGAAGGGTGAGATACCCGGGCTGACCAAGGCCAGCTGGTAGGCGGAGACAGAATATGACTATGACAGACCCGATTTCAGACATGCTTACGCGTATTCGCAATGGCCAGAAAGCTCGCAAGGTAAGCGTTTCCATGCCTGCATCGACGGCGAAGGAAGCGGTCGCGAAGGTTTTGCAGGACGAAGGCTACATTACAGGCTACTCGACCGACGGCGAGGGCGCCGAAAAGTCCCTGAGCGTTGAACTGAAGTACTTTGAGGGTGTTCCGGTAATTGAAACCATCAAGCGTTCGAGCAAACCCGGTCTGCGCATTTACCGAGGTAAAGATAGCTTGCCTAAAGTTCTGGGTGGACTGGGTGTTGCGATCGTTAGTACGTCTGCAGGCGTGATGAGCGACCGGCAAGCGCGGGAAAAAGGAATTGGTGGTGAGGTGATCTGCGTCGTTTCCTGATGCGTGACCCTTTCCGAAACGAGACAAGACTATGTCAAGAATTTCCAAAGAACCGGTTCAACTGCCGAAGGGCGTTGAGTTCAAACATGACGGCAATGTTGTCACTGTGAAGGGCAGCAAGGGAACGCTATCGCTTGAGCTGAACAATGAAGTCACGCTGAGCAAGAGCGATGATTTGCTGCAGGTTGCCGCACGATCAGGTTCGCGTTTTTCGACGGCGATTGCCGGCACGACACGCGCGCTGCTCGCGAACATGGTGACAGGCGTAACCGAGGGCTTCGAGCGCAAGCTTGAGCTCGTCGGCGTTGGCTACCGGGCGCAGGCACAAGGCAGCAAGTTGAATATGACACTCGGTTTTTCGCACCCGGTCGTGCACGAAGTACCGGAAGGCGTCACGATTGAAACGCCGAGCCAGACTGAGATCATCGTTAGGGGCGCTGACAAGCAGAAGGTTGGCCAGGTTGCCGCCGAAATTCGTAGTCACCGTCCGCCGGAGCCGTACAAAGGCAAGGGCGTTCGTTACGCCAACGAGCGTGTAGTGATGAAGGAAGCCAAGAAGAAGTAGGTCACAGAGAAGTAGATAGAGCTGAAGATTATGAAGCTGGACAAGAAACAAAATCGATTGCGCCGTGCGCGCAAAGGTCGCGCAAAAATGCGTGAACTCGAGGCGAGCCGCCTTAGCGTTCACCGCACGCCGCGTCATATTTACGCGCAGGTCATAGGTGCGGATGGAGGCACCGTACTTGCGTCCGCGTCGACGCTCGAGGTTGAGGTTCGCAAGGGCGTGAAAAACGGCGGCAACGTCGAGGCAGCAGCCATTGTTGGTGCGCGCATTGCGGAAAAAGCAAAAGCGGCCGGCATCGACACGGTTGCGTTCGATCGTTCCGGTTTTCGCTATCACGGTCGTGTGAAGGCTCTGGCCGAAGCAGCACGGGAAGCGGGATTGAAGTTTTAACTTAAGGAATGTAGGCGGCGCATGACGCTGTCCGAATCAGACTATGGCAAGAAACGAACAAAACCAGTCAAACGATGACCTGATTGAAAAACTGGTCACGGTCAATCGTGTCGCCAAGGTTGTCAAAGGTGGCCGTCAGTTTGGATTTACGGCTTTGACGGTCGTCGGAGATGGCCAGGGTCAGGTTGGCTTTGGCTATGGAAAGGCACGTGAAGTTCCGATTGCGATCCAGAAGGCAATGCAGAACGCGCGCAAAAACATGATCAACATCAACCTGAACAATGACACGTTGCAGTACGCGAACAAAGGTCGCCATGGCGCGACGCTGGTTTACATGCAGCCGGCATCTGATGGTACCGGTGTCATTGCCGGTGGCGCGATGCGTGCGGTATTCGAATGTGCAGGTGTTCGTAACGTGCTTGCCAAGAGCTACGGCTCGCGGAATCCGATCAATGTCGTTCGTGCGACGATCAAAGGCCTGTCAGAGATTCACTCTCCGCAGTCGATCGCAGCAAAGCGCGGCAAGAAAGTTAAGGAGATCGTGGCCTGAGGCCGCGGTCTGTAGATAATAGAGCTTAGAGACTTCGATCATGTCGAATCCAAAAAAGTTGAAAGTGACGCTTGTGAAGAGCAAGCACGGGCGGCTCAAGAGTCACAAAGCCTGTATTGCCGGTCTTGGACTTCGCAAGATACATCAAACAGTTTCGGTTCAGGACACACCAGAGAATCGCGGCATGATTGATCGCATCTCATACCTGGTCTCAGTGGAGGAAACCTGAAATGCGACTGAATGAATTGAAGCCCGGCAAGGGCTCTAAAAAAATCGGAAAACGTCTCGGACGCGGCCATGCAGCGGGCCAGGGCAAGACCAGCGGTCGCGGCCAGAAGGGCCAGCACGCTCGCTCGGGTGGTTACCACAAGGTTGGATTTGAGGGCGGTCAGATGCCGCTGCAACGTCGTTTGCCGAAGGTGGGGTTCAACTCGCGCATGGCGAAGTATTCGGCTGAGTTGCGTCTGCACGAACTGGCAATTCCGACCGACGATGTGATCGATATCGACGTCCTTAAAGGCCTGCGACTGGTACCGGCGAATACGACCAAGGTCAAAGTGATCTTTTCCGGCGAAATTGACAAGGCAGTGAAGCTCAAGGGGATCGCGGTCACCAAGGGTGCCCGCACAGCCATCGAAAAGGCTGGCGGCAGCATCGAGTAGACGACCGCAGGAGCCCGCTTCCCTCCGGGGACAACGCGTGCGGGCGAATTGAACGTAGGAGCCCGCTATGCGGGCGATAAACGAAGTTTAGAGAAACGGAAGCAAAAGTGGCAAACAAGCCCTCACAAAATCCGGCTGATACGGCGAAAGCCGCAGGCAAACTGGCCGAGCTGAAGTCCCGGATCCTGTTCCTGGTGGGCGCGCTTATCGTCTTCCGTGTGGGTACGTTTATCCCGGTTCCCGGCGTGAATCCGGCGGCTCTCGCAGACTTCTTCAGCCAGCAGGGCGGCAACCTGCTGGGGTTATTCAACCTGTTCTCGGGTGGCGCGCTCGCGCGCTTTGGGCTTTTCGCACTCGGCATCATGCCGTATATCTCGGCGTCCATCATTATGCAGATGGCGAGCCATATCGTGCCGACCTTTCAACAGCTTCGCAAAGAAGGTGAGCAGGGCCGACGCCAGATTGTGAAATACACGCGCTGGGGCACGGTTCTTCTCGCAAGCTTCCAGTCCGTTGCTGCGGCATCGTGGTTGCAGAATCAGGCTGGCCTGGTTGTGAATCCCGGGCCAAGCTTCCTGATAACCGCTTGCATCACACTCGTAACCGGCACGATGTTTCTGATGTGGCTCGGTGAGCAGATTACGGAACGTGGTATTGGCAACGGTATCTCGATGATCATTCTCGCCGGCATCGTCGCAGGCATGCCTGCAGCGATTGCAGGAACGGCGGAGCTCGTTCGCAACGGTGAAATGTCACCGGCGACCGCAATACTGATGCTCATTGGCGCTATCGCGGCAATTGTCTTCGTCGTATACATGGAGCGTGCGCAACGGCGTATTACCGTTAATTACGCAAGGCGACAGCAAGGCCGCAAGATGTTCGCTGCGCAGAGCACACATTTGCCGTTCAAGATCAACATGGCGGGAGTCATTCCGCCGATTTTCGCCTCGAGCATCCTGATGTTCCCGGCAACGATCGCACAATTTTTCGGACAAGCGGCCGATCCGAACGTTTTTCAGCGCTTCTTGCAAACCATGGGCGCGAACCTGGGTCCCGGTCAGCCGATCTATGTGTTGCTGTACGGTGGACTGATTATTTTCTTCTGTTTCTTTTACACAGCGCTGATGTACAACTCAAAGGACACAGCGGACAACCTGAAGAAAGCCGGGGCATTTCTGCCGGGCATACGGCCGGGTGCACACACAGCCGAATACATAGACAAGGTACTGACGCGACTGACGTTCTGGGGTGCGATGTACATCGCCGGCGTTTGTCTGCTTCCCGAATTCGTGCGCATGTTCTACCCGAGCGTACCGTTTACGTTTGGTGGTACCTCACTTTTGATTTTGGTCGTCGTAACAATGGATTTCATGTCGCAAATGCAAGCACATGCGATGAGTAAGCAGTACGAGGGCATGATGCAAAAAGCCAACCTGCGAAATTACGGCAGGGGTGGCCAGGTACGCTGATTTTGTCAGCGTCGAGGAGATAAGCTCATGAAAGTAAGAGCATCAGTTAAGAAAATATGCAGAAACTGCAAGATCGTCCGCCGCAAGGGTGTTGTGCGGGTGATTTGCACCGACGCGCGGCACAAGCAGCGCCAGGGTTAATTTAGAGGAAATCGCTAGTGGCACGTATAGCAGGCATAAATATTCCGTTGACGAAACACGTCGTGATAGCACTGACGTCGATCTACGGTATTGGTAACACACGAGCGCAGCAGATTTGCGCGGCAGCGAACGTCGCTCCGGCCACACAGGTGAAAGACCTGGCGGAACCGGAAGTTGCGAAGCTCCGCACGGCTGTTGCGAATTTCACGGTAGAAGGCGATCTGCGTCGTGAGGTGTCGATGAACATCAAGCGTTTGATGGATCTTGGCAGCTACCGAGGCATTCGTCATCGTCGTGGTTTGCCGCTGCGAGGCCAGCGAACTCGTACGAACGCGCGTACCCGCAAGGGGCCGCGCCGTCCAATCAAGAGGTAAGAACGCGAAAGCGTCGTAGGAGTTCGCCACGCGAGCGACCGCGATGTCCGAAAATACGGATCGCCCGCGTAGCGGGCACCAAAAGGTAAATAGAATGGCAGAAGACAAGAAAAAGAAGGTTAAAAAGCAGGTTGTGGACGCGATCGCCCACATCCATGCCTCCTTCAACAACACAATCATCACGATCACGGATCGTCAGGGCAATGCGTTGTCATGGGCGACGGCGGGCGGCTGCGGATTTCGCGGTTCGCGCAAGTCGACGCCGTTTGCCGCGCAGGTTGCTTCCGACAAGGCTGGTCGCTCGGCGTTGGATTTCGGCGTCAAGAATCTGGACGTACGGGTTCGCGGACCGGGCCCGGGTCGTGAGTCCGCAGTCCGCGCGCTGAACGCGCTGGGTTTTCGTATTCAAAATATTGAGGATGTAACGCCGATTCCTCACAACGGCTGTCGCCCGCCGAAAAAGCGACGGGTTTAGAGGCTCAAGTAATGGCAAGATATTTAGGACCAAAATGTAAACTGTCCCGCCGCGAAGGTACGGATTTGTTTCTCAAGAGTGGCGTCAGGCCGCTGGAATCGAAGTGCAAACTTGATATTCCACCAGGCGGTGCCCCGCAACGTCGCCCGCGTCTGTCGGACTACGGCCTGCAACTGCGTGAGAAGCAGAAACTACGTCGCATGTACGGTGTACTCGAACGTCAGTTCCGCAATTACTACAAGCGCGCTGCACAATTGAAAGGATCAACCGGTGAAAACCTGTTGCGCTTGCTCGAGGGTCGCCTGGACAATGTTGTTTATCGAATGGGCTTTGCGTCTACACGCGCAGAGGCTCGTCAGCTCGTAAGTCACAAAAGCATCGAAGTAAACGGAAAGGTCGTTAACATTCCATCCGCACAAATGAGAGCGGGTTATGCTGTGGGCATTCGGGAAAAAGCGAAGAAGCAGCTTCGTATTCAGAGCGCGATTGAGATCGCCGGCCAGGTCGGGTTGCCCGAATGGGTCGACGTGGATGTGAAGAAGATGTCGGGGACTTTGAAGTCGTTGCCGGATCGGGAGGATATTCTCCCGGATATCAACGAAAACCTCGTCGTCGAGTTGTACTCCAAGTAGTCAGGAAGGTATATACCCATGCAAGAATCTGTACACGAATTTCTGAAACCACGAGTCGTCAAGGTTTCGCCGGTTAGTGATCTGCAAGCCAAGGTCACCATCGAGCCATTTGAACGCGGCTTTGGACATACGCTAGGCAATGCTTTGCGGCGCATTTTGCTGTCATCGATGCCGGGCGCGTCAATCACCGAGGCCGAGATTGAGGGCGTACTTCACGAGTACACCAGCATCGAAGGTGTCCAGGAAGATGTCGTCGACATTCTCCTGAACCTCAAGCAAGTAGCAGTTCGCATGAATACGCGTGACTCGGCTGAGCTTCGCATATCGAAGAAAGGTCCTGGAACGGTTACGGCTGGCGACATTCAGCTCGATCACGACGTCGAAATTATGAATCCGGACCTCGTGATCGCGAGCCTTACCAGTGCTGGTGAGCTGAATGTGATTCTCAAGGTTGAGCGCGGGCGTGGTTACCGCCCGGCGACCCACCGGCCGTCCTTCGAGGAAGAGTCAGGCCCGATCGGTCGTTTGCAGCTTGATGCCTCGTTCAGCCCGGTCAACCGCGTGACATACAATGTCGAAGCGGCACGCGTTGAGCAGCGCACCGACCTCGACAAGCTGCTCATTGACATTGAAACGAACGGCACAATCGATCCGGAAGAAGCCATTCGCCGCGCCGGCAGCATTCTGAAAGATCAGTTGTCTGTATTCGTTGACCTGCAGGGTCAGGAAGAGGGTGTCGGCGCACAGGCTGAGAATCAGGTCGATCCGATTTTACTGCGTCCTGTAGACGAACTTGAATTGACGGTTCGCTCCGCGAACTGCCTCAAAGCCGAAAACATCATGTACATCGGTGATCTCGTGCAGCGCACGGAAGTTGAGCTGCTGCGCACGCCGAATCTGGGTAAGAAATCGTTGACCGAGATCAAGGAAGTCCTCGAAGGACATGGACTTGGGTTGGGCATGCGTCTCGATAACTGGCCGCCGGCAAGCCTGCGACCAGAGCACGAGCTCGCAGTGCTCTGATACGAATACACTGATTAATCTGCCAGGACAGAGAAATGCGCCATAAAAAATCCGGTCGTCGACTGGGTCGCAACAGCTCACACCGCAAGGCTATGTTTCGTAACATGGCCACGTCGATGTTGCTGCATGAGACGATTCGTACGACGCTACCGAAAGCGAAGGAACTCCGCCGCGTCGTAGAGCCGCTGATTACGCTTGCAAAGGAAGACAGCGTCGCAAATCGCCGTTTGGCTTTCGATCGCCTGCGTGACAAGGAAGTGGTTGGCAAGCTGTTCTCGGAGCTTGGTCCACGGTTCAAGGAACGTCCGGGTGGTTACCTGCGCATCCTGAAGACCGGCCCGCGTCCCGGAGACAATGCACCGATGGCGATCGTTATGCTGACCGACCAGGCGGCAACCGTACCGGATGAGTCATAGAAGCCCGTAATACGGGCGATCAAAAAAGCCGGGCTTCACCCGGTTTTTTTGAGTCTGCAGGCGGCAGCGGATGGGGTGCATTTTTACCCGAAGTAAAGCGCAGCGTTAGCGAGCCATGAGGGTAAGAAGTGCGCCATCCGCTGCCGCCGATTGCAACAATACTAGCCGGCCGGCGCCTCGGCCGGATTCTTCGACAGTTTTTCGATGAGTTGTGCGACATACTCCGGTGAGTGCGTGTTCCTCGCAATCAGGCTGTAGACCGCCGGTACGACTACCAGTGTAAGCACTACCGAGAAGGTGACCCCGAAGAAAATAACGGCACCGATCGACTGTCGGGACAGCGCGCCAGCACCAGTCGCGAGGATCAACGGTACGGCTCCAAACGCCGTACATATACTGGTCATCAGCACGGGCCTGAGACGGGTTTTGGCGGATTGGACTATCGCTTCTTTGAATTCAACGCCTCGATCTCGAAGCTGGTTCGAAAACTCGACGATCAGGATGCCATTTTTCGCAGCCAGGCCAATCAACATGACGGCGCCGATCTGGCTGTAAATATTGATCGTCGATCCGAATACGTATAACCCTACCAGTGCGCCCGTAATTGCAAGCGGCACCGTTGCCATGATGATTAACGAGTGCCTGAAACTTTCGAACTGTGCAGAAAGGACCAGGTAAGCAATGGTCAATGCGAGCAGGAACGTCAGGTAAATGGCGTTACCAGTGTTTTTGAAGTCGCGGGACTCGCCATCGTAATTCAGGCGAGCGGTCATGGGCAGATTTTCGTCGACGATTCGTTCCAGATCCGCCAATGCGGCCCCGAGCGAATAACCCGGATTTATCGAGCCGCTAATTCCGATTGCTCGCATACGGTCAAAGCGGCGCAGGTCAACCGGGCCCGCGACCTCCCGGAGCGACACCAGATTGGAAAGCGGGATTAGCTGTTGAGATCGTTCGGAGCGTACGTAGATATTTCGAAGATCACTTGGCGTCTGGCGACGCTCGTCGGCACCTTGCAGGATGACGCGGTATTCTTCGCCGCGGTCGATAAATGTCGTAACAACTCGCGAGCCAAGAATCGTCTCCAGCGTCCGGCCCACATTGGCCAGCGATACGCCGAGATCCGCGGCCCGATCGCGATCCACCGATACGTCGATCTTCGGTTTGCGTTCCTTGTAGTTCGATTGCAGATTCGACAGGCCGGGATTCTTTTCGGCTTCTTCAATTACAATATCCCGCCACTTCGCCATTTCCTCGTAGTCCGTGCCACCCAGGACAATGCTCAAAGGGCGACTGCTCTGCCCAAGGCTCCAGGCGCCTGGCGCAAATGCGTATGCGGTTACGCCCGGGAGGTCGGCCAATTGTCGATTCCAGTTGGCGACGATCTCCGCCGCCGAGCGATCACGTTTTTCCCATAGCTGCAGCGGTGCGAATACCATCCCCGTGTTGACGTCGGCTCCGCCTCCCCAGCTTCCGGAACGACCCAGTGCGCGCAATACGTCGCCTTTTTGCTTGTCTATCAGGACAATTCGTTCGGCCTCCTTGACGTAGCCCAGCGTGTAGTCGAGGCTCGCACCGTCCGGCGCTGTCAGGTTGATCATCGCGAAGCCCCGGTCCTCTCGCGGCATGTACTCGACAGGCAGTTTGTTGAGCAATGTGAGGCTGCTGAGAAAAATAGCAAACGCAGCGAATATGACAACAAAGGGCCTCCGAATCGTGCTTCGCAAAAGCCTTTCATACACATTCAACAGACGTTGAAAAACACGGTCAACGACGCGTGTCACTCGCCCGCGGTGCAGTCGATTGTCGGCAAACAACTTGGTCGTCAGCATTGGAACGAGTGTCAGGGCGATCAGGCTGGAGAAACCAACCGCAGCGGCCAGCGATATACCAAATTCGCCGAATATTTGCCCAATGTTGCCGGGCATAAATGAGACCGGCAAGATTACGGCAACAAGAACGAGTGTGGTCGCGATGACCGCGAAACCGATTTCGCGGCTGCCGTTCGTGGCTGCGAGCAGCGTTGGTTCATTGTGTTCGATCCGCCGGGCAATGTTCTCGAGAACAACTATGGCGTCATCGACGACCAGCCCGATCGCCAAAACAAAACCCAGCAGCGTCAGAGTATTCAACGAGAATCCGAGCGCATTCATAACGATGAAGGCCGAGATGATCGAAATGGGTATGGTGACGGCCGGGATAATCGTTGCGCGAATAGTACCGATAAAGCCGTAGATGACGAGAAGTACCAGCAAAAGGGCCAGACCAAGTGCCTTGGCAACCTCTTTAATCGAAGCGCGAATAAATATCGCGTTGTCCAGATTGACGCTGAGATCGATGTCATCCGGGATTGTTGATTGAAGTTCTTCGATGCGGCTGGCGACGTCAGCGTTGACCTGCAGTATGTTCGCCTGTGCTTGTGGAACAATGCCGAGGCTCATTCCGTTGACGCCGTCAGTTCGTGAGAAACTGCGAACGTTCTCGGGCGCGAGTTCAATATCGGCGACCTCGCCAAGCCGCACGAGGTAGTTATCAGCTCCCTGCGACAGCACGAGTTTCTCAAAATCAGAGACCGATCTAAATCCAGTGTCGGTTCGAAGCGTGAATTCCCGAGTTCTCGATTCGAGACGCCCCGACGGAATTTGCACGTTTTCTCTGCGCAACGCGTCTTCGATGTCGGTAACCGTCAGTCCGCGTGCTGCGAGCCGCTTTGGGTCGACCCAGATTCGCATTGCCGGCCTTCGACTCCCGCTGCCCCTGATCATCGCAACGCCGTCGACGATTGAGAGTGCGTCAACCAGGTAGCGCTCGGCGAAATCCGACACCTCCATCATCGAACGCGTGCTGCTGGATACATTGACCCACATCGTGGTGCCGGCATGAGCATCTTGCTTGGATATGGTCGGCGGGTCGGCCTCGTCAGGCAGCGTTCGCAGTGCGCGTGAAACCCGGTCGCGGACGTCGTTCGCGGCTGAATCCACGTCACGGTCACGGCTGAATTCCAGGGTAATTGAAGACCGCTCGTCGTAGCTTCTGGATGAAATTTTGGTAATGCCGGAGATTCCTGCCAGCTGATCTTCAAGAATCTGCGTAACCCGTCGCTCGACGATGTCCGAGGCGGCGCCACGGTAGTTCGTGCTGATCGAAACAACCGGTCGCTCGATATCCGGAAATTCGCGAATCGACATTCCCCGTACGGACATGAGGCCGATCAGGACGAGGATCAGTGAAACGACGGCGGCGAACACCGGGCGGCGAACGGAAACGTCAGAAATCAGCACTAGCGTCAGCCCTCAACGGCTGGGCGGGAGTTGGTTGCCGACGCTTGATCCAGGCTCTCGACCTGTGATCCATGCCGAACTTTGATAGTGCCCTCGGTTACGACCATTTCGCCGGCACTGACACCCTCGTGGATGACCACGTAGCCCGGAATTCGTCGGCCGAGAACGACAGTGCGCTTTTCGACGACACCATCGATAACCACAAAAACATACTGTTTCATGCCTTCCGGAACGATGGCCTGTTCTGGCGCCACGAGCACGTCGCCGCGGTCGTTTTGCAAATCGACGGTCATAAACATGCCGGGCTTGATCGCGCCATCCTTGTTGGAAATGATGGCGCGTACCTGCACTGCTCGTGACACCGGATCAATGCGTGTATCCACGCTTGCCACGGTACCCTCGAATACGCGATCCGGGAAAACGATGCTTCTCGCCAGGATCGTCATGCCTTCTACGACAACGGTGATGAAGGTCTCCGGAACGGAGAAGTCGAGCTTTATGGAGCTGACGTCATCCAGGGTTGTAATGATTGTCGATGAGTTTACGAAACTGCCGAGGCTCACCCGCCTTAGTCCAACCCGCCCGGAGAAAGGCGCGCGAATCCGGGTATTCGCGAGGCGAGCTTTAGCCGCCTCAACCTGGGCTTCGTTGACTTGCACCTGTGCCAGCAATTGCTCCAGGTTGGACGCCGAAATAGCCTGCGTTGCCGACAAGGATTTGTTGCGGTTATAAAGGCTCATGCTCTCGGACAATGACGCTTTCGCAAGCGCCAGGCCGGCGACAATCTCGCTGGACTCCAGTTCAACGAGCAGGTCACCTGCCTTGACGGACTGGCCCTCTTTAAACGCGATTCGATCGACCAGGCTTGATATACGAGATCGAATCTCGATCGATTCATTAGCATTGGCCGTGCCGAGTGCCTGAATTTCATCAACCAACGGCTGTAACTCGATCCGGGACGTGACGACCTTGATCGTGCCGCCAGTCCTGCCACCAGGCGCATTCCCCACCGGCTCATCATCACAGGCACCGACGAGAAGTAATGGCAAGAGAAGCAGAATACGCAAGTGGCGGGATGTCATCGATTCTATTTTTTTGGTGGCGGAGCGGGTTAGTTTGCCGGTCGGTCAGTCTATCATGCGGATTCTTTACATAACTCCAATCGACGCCAGTTTTTCCGTATAAGCGGCTGAAAAGGATGGTGAAACAGGGTGTTTTTTCGCGACCTGTGAGTCGCCTCACAGAGTATTAGCACGAAAGTACCTAAAGTTATGAGTCGAGCTCTTTCGGGATTAAAACAATTAGCAAAGATCAGGCATTTGACGATTGCATCATCCTGTCGAAGGACGCCTTCGACCCGGACAGGGTGTTCCTCGAGGACATCGTCGACGATGAGGTTCTGCCTTATCTGAGCCTGGCTGTTGACGGCCTGACCACGCCGTCGGAAGGCAAGAAGGGAAATCTCGATCTGCGGCCAGAAGACGTCGCGGCCAACGAGGCGATGACGCCGGATACCACGATGCCGGTCGCCAGCCTGAGTTTGGAGCACCTCGATGTTGATGGCTGGAATGTATCGCTCTGGGGCCGCATCCGTAAATACTTCGGGGCTTAGTTATTCGCCCGCACGGCGGGCTCCTACGGCCAGCCAGCGTCTACACCTTATGCCTGTCTTCGCATAAGATGGGCGAATGATTTTCAAAGACAAGACCGTCATTATCACCGGTGGCTCCGAGGGAGTCGGCGCGGCAACTGCGCGCCTTTTTGCCGAGGCCGGTGCCAATCTTATGCTCGTCGGGCGAGGCAAGAAAAAGCTCGAGGCAATGGCAGAAGAGCTCCGTGACAAGACCCGCGTAGAAATCTTCGCGATGAACGTCTCCGATGCGGACGCCTGTACCAACTTGCTGAAGAAGGCCGAATTCGAATACGGTCGTGTCGACATTCTGATCAACAATGCCGGCCACAACACACGCGGGCCCTTCGAAGACGTGGCGATTGATGAGCTTGCAACGACCATTGACGTTAACCTCAGAGCGCCCATCGTGCTTACGCGGCTGGCGATTCCCCATATTCGCGAAGCCGGCGGCGGGGCGATCATCAACGTCGGATCACTGGCCGGACGGACGATGGTGCCCGGCAGCACCGCTTACGCGGCAAGCAAAGCGGGACTGCGTGCCTTCACGTATTCGCTGGCCGAGGAAATGCTCGGGGGCGACATCAAAATCGGTATCGTGTCGCCGGGGCCTATCGACACCGGATTTATCATGAATGACATCGATGCCGTCGCCGATCTCGTGTTTTCACAGCCACTTTGCACGGCCGAAGACGTGGCCGAAGTCATTTTCGATCTCTGCGGAAACAAGGTCCGCGAACAATGCATGCACACCTCCAGTCGTATTTTGACGATGTTGACCTACGTGTTTCCCGCTCTCGGCAGGATTTTCAGGCCGGCGCTCGAGAGCAAGGGCCGCAGGGTGAAGAAGCAACTGAAAGCGGAGCGCAAGGAAAAGGGGTTGTAGGGGCCCTACGAGAGCTCATCAAACGCGTCACGGGTCAGGTTTTCAGGGCCGCCTGCCAGTACCCGGATATCGTCCTCGATTCGAATGCCGCCGAACGGCCTCAGCCAGTCAACAGTTTTCCAGTTGACGTGCCCTTCGGCCGGCGTGCCACGCAGGTTCTCCAGCAACTGGTCGATGACGTACAGGCCGGGTTCGATTGTCAGCACCATGTCCTCTTGCAATTCCCGTGTGAGTCGCAGGAACGCGTGACCGCTTGGCGGATCGATTGCCGCGCCACCCTCATTTTCCATGAAGCCACCGACATCGTGCACCTGGACGCCGAGCAAATGACCCAGGCCATGCGGGAAGAACGCCGACGTCACACCCGTCGCGAGCAATGTCTCCGGGTCTCCGCTCGCAAGTTCGACCTCATTCAGCACGCCGGCAAGCAGGCGATGCGTCTCAAGGTGCAGATCGCGGTAATCGAGACCCGCCCGAACCTGTCTGACGAGGTCCAGTTGCATGGTTTCCATGCGCTCGATCAGGGCCAGGTAGCGCGCATCGCCATTGCTATAGGTCCGTGTGATATCTGAAGCATAACCATGCACTTGTGCGCCGGCGTCGATCAGGAAAGAACGCAACTCAGACGGTACCGCACGCTCAAGCGCGGCGTAGTGCAACACCGAAGCATTCTGGTTCAACGCGATGATGTTCCCGTATGGGAGTTCGTTGTCGGTAAGACAAACGGCTTGGCAATAGGCTTGGTGAATCGCAAACTCTGACTCACCGCTGCGATAGGCGGCCTCGGCAGCAATATGACCGGTCGCGCCCCTGCGTGAGGCCAATCGCATGCAGGCAAGCTCGTAGCCGGTCTTGCAGCCGCGCGCGTAATGCAGAATATTGATAACTGAAGATGGATTGATGCGGTCGATACCAAAGGCATGGGATTCATCGTCGATCTCGCCAATTAGTACGCAGTTGTCGCGATTGACCGGCAGGTGCTTCGCGACCTCTTCGAGCGTGTGCACGATTCGAATATCGAACTGGGATGTCCAGAATCCCTCCGGCTCGCCCGGAACTGAGTGCCAGTAGTCATGCGGTTGGTAGTAGAGGAGCAGCGGTTTGTCGCCGGGGGTGTAGATGATGTAGGACAACGGCAACGCGATCAGCGGTGCCCAGCTGACGAAATGCGGGTTGGCCACGAACGGGTAGGCGTGATCATCCAGAAACGCGACTTTCAGAGCGCCCGAAAACACGACGGCATGAGCTGCGCCGGACGTTTCGAGGGCGTGGTCATGGCGCGCAAGAACGGTCTCGATATGAGCGGGATACAGCGCTCCGAGCTCGGCATTGCGGTCTGAATAGTCTGTGTCCATGAGAACGCATGATACCGGTCAGCCAGTGCGTCGGCGAGTGTTGCCCGTGTATTTCAAATTCCGGGCAAACTAGGCATCATTGACGCCCTTGCCCGTCAAGGGGACTGCAGTGATCAGAACAATGAAATGGTTCGCCGGCATCGTATTGCTGGCGTCAGGAGGCGCAGGGGTGGCCGACAATATCCCGGGATACGATCGGGTCTCAGGGCAATCGCACGCATCGCGTTCGGAGGTAATCGCGCCGCATGGCATGGCCGCCACGAGCCAGCCGCTTGCGACACAGATCGCCCTCGACATCCTCAAGGCCGGCGGCAGCGCCGTCGATGCGGCAATCGCGGCAAATGCCGCGCTGGGTCTCATGGAGCCGACGGGCAGTGGCATCGGCGGTGACCTGTTCGCCATTGTCTGGGATGCTGAGAAGGAAGAACTCGTCGGGCTGAACGCGTCCGGGCGTGCCCCGGCACTCATGACGCTCGACTACTTTCGCGAGCGCGGCCTTAGGTCTATTCCGCCGTTCGGCCCACTACCTGTCAGCGTGCCGGGCGCGGTTGATGGCTGGTTCCAGTTGCACCGGCGTTACGGTCGTTTGCCAATGACAGAGCTGCTGGCACCGGCGATCAGCTACGCGAGGGAGGGTTTCCCGGTCTCAGAGACAATCGCCTATTACTTCGCGATGAACGAAAAGCGCATTGGCGATTATCCGGGTTTTGCGGAAACCTACATGCCGCGTGGTCACACACCGAGGAAAGGCGAAGTGTTCAAGAACCCGCGCCTGGCGGACACGCTCCAGCAGATCGCGGTCGGCGGACGCGACGCTTTTTACAAAGGCGACATTGCGAAACGAATAGATGCCTACATGACCGAGCAAGGCGGCTTACTTCGCTACGATGATCTGGCGAAGCACACATCCGAGTGGGTGACGCCGGTGTCCACGAACTATCGCGGCTGGGACGTGTACGAGTTGCCGCCGAACGGGCAGGGCATCGCCGCGTTGCAGATACTGAATATTCTCGAAGCTTATGACATCGCATCGATGGGTTTTGGCAGTGCCGAGTACATACACGTTTTCGTCGAAGCGAAGAAGCTCGCATTCGAAGACCGCGCGAAATTCTACGCAGATATGGATTTTGCTGATGTTCCGGTGGACGTACTGATATCGAAGGACTACGCCGAGAACCGTCGGGCGTTAATATCGCCAACGATGGCTGCGCAAACTTATCCGGCCGGCGACGCGAAACTCGAAGTCGGCGACACGATTTACATGACCGTCGCCGATCGCGACGGCAACATGGTGTCGCTGATACAAAGTAATTACCGTGGAATGGGCTCTGGTATGACGCCGGGGGATCTCGGATTCGTACTGCAGGATCGCGCCGAGTTGTTCGCGCTGGATGAGAATCATGCCAACGTCGTCGAGCCTGGGAAGCGACCGTTCCACACGATCATTCCTGCGTTCGTCATGAAAAACGGCAAGCCGCTAATGAGCTTCGGGCTTATGGGCGGTGCCATGCAACCGCAGGGGCACGCGCAGATCGTCATCAACATGATCGATTTCGGCATGAACCTGCAGGAGGCCGGTGATGCGGCGCGCATCAATCACATAGGCTCGTCGCAACCGACAGGCACAATGATGACCGACGGTGGTGTTGTACATCTTGAAAGTGGATTCAGCGCGGAGACGCGAAAAGCGCTCGAGGCAATGGGTCATACGGTCGGAGAGAGCAACGGCAGTTTCGGCGGATACCAGGCAATACTCCGGGACGAGGAGGAGGGCGTCTACTACGGCGCCTCGGAAGTTCGCAAGGACGGACAGGCAGCAGGATACTAATGAGCCAGGACATCTATCTGACCGGTATCACGACGACCGGCACACCGCACATCGGCAATTACGTCGGCGCCATCCGGCCAGGAATCGCGGCCAGCAAAGATCCGCAGATCAGGAATTATTATTTTCTCGCGGATTTCCATGCACTGGCCAAGAACCAGGACCCGGATAACATCAGTCAATCGACGCTGGAGATTGCGGCCGCCTGGCTGGCGCTCGGGCTCGATACCGACAATGCCACCTTCTATCGTCAGTCCGACATTCCCGAGATTCCGGAGCTAACCTGGATCCTGACCAGCATGGCGGCGAAGGGCCTCATGAACCGTGCTCACTCCTACAAAGCGGCGGTGCAGGCGAACGTTGAAGGTGGCAACAAAGACCCCGACAAGGGTATTACGATGGCGCTGTACAGCTACCCGATCCTGATGTCGGCCGATATCCTGATGTTCAAGGCGACAAAGGTTCCGGTCGGCCGCGACCAAAAGCAGCATGTCGAGATGGCGCGGGATATAGCACAACGCTTCAATCACCATTTCGGCGACGTACTGGTGCCGCCGGAGGCTGTCATCGGAGAAAACACGGCGTTGCTCGGCGGCCTCGACGGCCGCAAGATGTCGAAGAGTTACAACAACACGATTCCCCTGTTCGCAGCCGAGAAGGCTCTCCGGAAACTGATCATGAAAATCAAGACAAACAGTCTTGAGCCCGGGGAGCCCAAGGCGACTGAGGGCAGCACTCTGTTTGATATATACAGAGCGTTCGCATCCGAAACAGAGACTCACGAGATCGAAAAACGCTATGCCGAAGGTATCGCCTGGGGTGAAATGAAACAGTTGTTATTTGAATACATCAACGAGCATATGAAGCC
>CAYLTW010000014.1:5557-13274 GCA_964386735.1 uncultured Woeseiaceae bacterium | reverse complement strand
AACGCTCGGCTTGACTCAGATCGTCGACTGTCCATCGCGATATGCTCGCTTCGAAACAGACGCAGGTACGACTTTGTCCCTGCACATGGCGGAAACTGCGGCACCCAATAGTGCCTTCGTTATCTACTTTGAAGTTGCCGACGTCGATGCGACGGTGGCGCAACTTCAAAAGAAGGGGCTTCAATTCGACACTGAGCCGGTCGATCAGAAGTGGCTATGGCGAGAGGTTTACATCAACGACCCGGCCGGCAACAGAATCTGTATCTATCACGCCGGCGAAAATCGCCTGAACCCGCCGTGGAGGATTTGAGAATCAATGTTTTCACTCGATACGGGCGTCGTAGAATTTTTTGACGGTGTGCCATGAGAGTTCTTGTTCTTGGTGGAAGCGGTCACTTCGGCGGCAGAATCTGCCGCCGTCTGACGCAAAATCCCGTCATCGATGTAGTCGCTCCCAGCCGCGGCATCGTGGACATTCGCTCCTCGAATCTGGCCGCGTCCTTGAGAGAGTTGGAACCCGACGTGGTTTTGCATACTGCGGGTCCCTTCCAGGGGCAGGACTACGCCGTTGCGCGTGCTTGTATTGACGTGGGCTGCCACTATGTGGACCTGGCGGACGGCCGGAAATTTGTGAAAAATTTTTCCACGCTGGACGCTACCGCGAAAGAAGCAGGCGTTACGCTGGTTACGGGTGCCAGCACATTGCCAGGCATATCGAGTTCGGTTGTAGAGGGCGCGAAAGGCGAATTTGAGAATATCGATAGCGTTGAGACATCAATCGCACCGGCGCATCAGACACCGCGTGGTCTTGGAACCGTAGCCGCCGTACTGGGTTATTGTGGCCAAGCATTCACAACCTTACGAGACGGCGATTGGAAAACGGTGTACGGGTGGCAGGGACTGCGCGTTCAGCGCTATCCCGGGTTTCGCAGCCGGTTGTCGGCAGCATGCGACGTACCGGATCTTGAATTGATGCCATTGCATTTTCCGGAGCTTCGGAACGCAACGTTTTATGCCGCGCTCGAAGCGCGTTGGGAGCAGCTCGCACTCTGGATGATGGCGTGGCTCACGCGTTTTCGACTGGTGCAAGATTGGGGGCGATACGCGCCGGCATTCACGCGCATTAGCCAGCGCCTGATTGGGTTCGGGTCAGACCGCGGAGCCCTGCACGTTCGTATCGGCGGACTCGATGCCGGCGGCCAACAAAAGTACATTGATTGGTATCTGATTGCCGAACAGAATCACGGGCCGGAAATCCCTTGTACGCCATCAATCATTGTCACGAAGAAATTGCTAAGCGGCGAATTATCCGAGCGAGGTGCGAGCGCATGCTGGAACTTGTTTTCGATTGACGAGATGATGGACGAATTGAAGGATTTCGATTGCCATATCATCACACACTGAAAACGGCGCGCCTGAATTTGCGCTGGCTGGAGCCCGGCGACGAGTCGCTGTTATTGGCCGTCTGGAACGACCCGGCGTTTGTTCGTAACGTGGGCGATCGCGGTATACGTTCGATGGAACAGGCGAGTGAGGCCCTCACGAGCGGCCCGCTAAAGTTGTATTCTGATTACGGATACGGTCCGTATCGGGTTTCACTGGCCGAAGGCGACGAACCGGTTGGACTGTGTGGACTATTCAAACGAGACAATCTTGACGACCCGGACATCGGTTTTGCTTTACTACCGGATCACCGCGGAAAGGGCCTGGCCCTTGAGGCGGCTGCCGCCGTCGCAAAACACGCGCGTGATAGCCTCGGACTCTATCGAATGACAGCGATAGTATCTGCGGGAAACGCTTCCTCAATTGCTTTGATTGAGAAACTGGGGCTGCGTTTCGAGAGTATGTTGACGATGCCGGGCGACGAAGAGGAGGTCTGCCTTTATTCGATCAACTGGGGAGACGCTGGCTAGTGAAGTTTCTGAGGAATGACGGTGCGAGGACCGGGCTGTTTTTCGGCGCGACGTCGGGCGTCATAACCACGATCGGTTTGCTCACAGGCCTTTACGCCGGAACCGGCTCCGTAACGGCTGTTCTCGGCGGCGTCCTCGTTATTGCCGTGGCGGACGCCATGTCGGATGCGCTGGGTATTCACCTTGCGGAAGAGGCCGATCCGGATACCTCGACGGAGCAGGTTTGGTCAGCCACTATCGCCACGTTTGTCGCGAAGTTCGTTTTCGCAATCAGCTTCGCCGTTCCCCTTCTGCTCCTGCCGCTGCGGGCCGCAGTTTTTGCGTCTGTCGTCTGGGGTATGGTCGTTATCTCGATTCTCAGCTATTTTCTTGCCAGGACACAGCGAGAGCGCCCATTGCCGATTATCGCGGAGCACCTTGGAATTGCGATTCTCGTTATATTATTGTCGCACCTGATCGGGGTTTGGGTTGGTGCGACATTCGGGGGAGTCAATGCATGACAGACGGCAGTGATTACGTTAGTTGGCGAAAGCTGCGGGAATTCGCAGACGTTGATCTGACTAAATCGTTCGTTCTTTCGTGGTACGTCGAGGCAGGGACGCTGATGGTTGACGTTGATTTGTTTCTCGAGCCCGATCACCCGTTCTACGAAGAACCGCGACCGGCCGAAAAGGTCTGCATACGCCCTGCGATTATCGAATTTCCGTATTGCGAGTCAATCAAGCCTGATCGCGGAGAGGTCGAGGGCTCACTCGCTGAAATCACCATGACACTGGGTCACGGCGCAATAGAAGGCCTGCGACGCTTCAACGATGGGCCATTCGAGATTCGCGGCGATTTTGGTTTGGTACGAATTGACTCGGAACGGCCAATACTGAAGCTTCGCGGATCCTGATAAAGAGGAGTAATTAAAATGCGTGAAGAAAAGCGCATCGACTACGTCGAGATTCCAGTGACCGATCCTGGCGGAAAACGATTTCATTTCGTTGATCCGGTCGGAACTGAGTACGCGATTTGGTCGTCGGATACCGAAGAAGCATAGGTCGAAGAACAAACAAGGAGCCACTCATGGCACTGCTCATTGATCACCCCTGCGTTCAACACAAGCTCGCAATCATTCGCGATGTGGACACAGGCCACAAGCGATTTCGGGAGCTTGCAACCGAAATTACCAAATTCGTATGTTACGAAGCGCTAAAGAACATCGAGACGCGCGAGATCAAGGTTCAGACACCGGTCGCGGAAGCGACATGCCGAAAACTCGACAAGGATCTGGTTGTCGTACCTATTTTGCGCGCCGGCGTCGGCATGCTCGAGGGAATCCTCGAACTTATTCCGACGGCACGCGTCGGGTTCGTCGGCCTATATCGTGACGAGGAAACGAAGTTGCCAGTCACGTACTATGAGCGATTTCCTCCGCAGATCAAGGGTGGCACCTGCATTATTGTTGACCCGATGTTGGCGACCGGAGGTTCAACCGTTGCCGCAATCGATCACCTGAAAGCAAAGGGCGCGGAAGATATTGTGGTCGTTTGTATCGTGACCTGTCCCGAGGGCGTTGAGCTCGTCGAAGCGGCGCATCCCGATGTCAAGATTTACGCAGCCGCGATCGATGATCACTTAAACGAAAACAAATATATCGTACCCGGCCTCGGTGATGCCGGCGACCGCTTGTTCGGCACGACGCACTAACTCTCCGGCGTTCCCAGTAGTATGATGGCCGAGCCGGGAAACAACCGAAAAGGCAAAAGAGCGAATGACTGACACAATCATTACTTCGACGCTGGACGGAAACTTGCTTGTCGTTGAGACGGCAGAGGGAACGAAGACCTATGATTCGAAATTCCTGGTCGCCGCGCTGCTGATTTTTATTGCGCGCAGCACCGGGCATATCGAGCCCGAGGAGACGGCCATAATGCTTGAGCTGATCGAGAATCACTTCAAGTTGCAGGGTGCAGAGTCGCTGGGCCTGTTGAACAGGGCGATAAGTGAATTAGCAGAGCGCCCGGACCTCGGCATGTCGCTCGCGAAACTTGGCAGCACGCTCTCCGACAAGGAAAAAGAAGACATCGCGCTTATGGCGCTGAAGGTTATCGCCGCAGACGGCCGGCGCGAGTTCGCCGAGATGGAACAGTTTAACACCGCCGTAGAAGCGGCCGGCATCACGCCGGAGATCGTGCACAGGGCGTTCGATCGATACTTTGCAGAAACGATGCCCGGCTAGATCGAAACGGCCTTCGAGAGAAATCTGAATGCAGGCCACCATTCGAAACTTTCTCAAAATGGAATCCGCCGGCGGCATCCTCCTCATGGGTGCAACCGTACTGGCGATGGTCGTTGTGAATTCGCCGCTCGAGGACTATTACGATCTTTTTATTGAGGTACCCGTAGAGCTTCGGATCGGGGCGTTTCATATCGCGAAGCCGCTAATCCTCTGGGTGAATGATGGCCTTATGGCCGTCTTCTTTTTTCTGGTCGGTCTCGAACTCAAACGCGAAATTCTCGAGGGCGAATTGTCGACGCCCGCAAACATACTGCTACCAGCGGTCGGCGCGATAGGTGGGATCGTGGTTCCGGTCGGAATCTTCGTTTGGATAAACAAAGGTGACGTGACCGCCCTGCAGGGTTGGGCCATTCCGGCGGCGACGGATATAGCGTTTGCACTCGGTATCCTGATGTTGATTGGTAGTCGTGTGCCGATATCTCTAAAAATTTTTCTGGTATCGCTCGCAATTTTCGACGATATCGGCGCGATCGTCATTATCGCATTGTTCTATTCGTCCGAATTGTCGACCGTGGCGCTTGCCGTCGCAGGCGCTTGCCTTATCGTACTCAGTTTCATGGCCTGGCGGCGTGTGAGTTCGATCTCTCCGTATGTGCTTGTGGGTTTGATCATGTGGACCGCGGTTCTCAAGTCCGGCGTGCATGCAACATTGGCGGGGGTCGCGCTGGCCGCGTTTATTCCCATGCGGGATTCCACTGATCCGGGTCACTCGCCGCTGCGAGAACTCGAACGTGACTTGCATCACGTTGTCGCATTCGTCGTACTGCCGCTATTTGCGTTCGTGAACAGCGGTATCTCGTTCGCGGGTGTTGGCGTCAATGAATTGCTACACCCGGTTCCGATCGGCATCGCCGCCGGCCTTTTCATTGGCAAGCAAATCGGAGTGTTTGGTTTTTGTGCGGTCGCCATCAAGCTCGGGCTCGCGAGGTTGCCGGATGGGGCGGGCTGGGGTGGCCTCTACGGTGTCTCGATCCTGGCCGGTGTCGGTTTTACTATGAGCCTCTTTATTGGTGGCCTGGCATTCGAAAACCTGGAACTGGACATGAGCGAGTTTTTCGATGAGCGGCTCGGCATTGTGCTGGGTTCGTTGTTGTCGGGTGTTGTTGGCTATATCGTGTTGCAAATAACGTTGCCGCGCGGGAACGCCGAGGGGGAATAGAAAATAGTCATCATAACGACGTGACGAAGTTATTGATCGGATAAGCACAACTATGAGGGAAACAAGACAATGAGCAGTGAATTGATGAGCCTTACATGGGTTACAGCTTTAACGGCCGTTATATGGATGCCATACGTTGTCAACATCATATTGGTTCGCGGCATTGTCGATGCCGTCGGCTATCCGCAGGACCCGGCGCCAATGTCGCCGTGGGCGGCTAAGATGAAGGCAGCACATGTGAATGCAGTGGAAAACCTGGTGGTGTTTGCAACACTCGTCTTGATTGCCAACGCCGCGGGCATCAGCAACGAGACGACGGTAATGGCTGGCAAAGTGTATTTCTGGGCAAGATTGATACATCTGGCGTCATACACGTTCGCAATTCCGTGGATACGAACCGTGGCATTTGTGGTGGGGTTTGCCTGCCAGGTAGCGCTAGTCCTGCAGCTGGTATGACGCCTTGAGCAGCTCGAGCTCACTCCAGCGTTCGACGCGGCGTTCAAGCTGTGCCTCCGTGTCGGCGAGCTCTTGCAGCCTGGCCTGCACGAAATCCTGTTCCTGTGCAAAAAAGTCCTGAGCAGAAATGGCCTGCTGCAGGAGGGCTACGCCGGCTTCCAGCGACTCTATTTCGGCTGGTAGATTGTCGAGTTCGCGCTGGTCTTTATAACTGAGTTTCGATTGTTTCTTCCGTTGCTTGCGATCGGCGGCACGTTGCCGGCGCGCCTCGATCGCGCCGGGATTATCGCGTTCAGTGAGCTGGTGACCCTGGCGCAGCCAGTCGCGATAGCCGCCAACATATTCCTGAATCTTGCCGTCTTCCTCGAACACGATCGTGCTGGTGACAACGTTGTCAAGAAATTCGCGATCGTGGCTGACGACAATGAGCGTACCCGCGTACTCGGTCAATTTTAGTTCAAGCACCTCCAGCGTCTCGATATCGAGATCGTTCGTGGGTTCATCGAGAACGAGCAGGTTGGCAGGCTGCGTAAACAATTTGGCGAGAATCACGCGATTGCGTTCGCCTCCCGATAGCGCTTTCACAGGCATCATTGAGCGCTTGGGTGTAAACAAAAAACCCTTTAAATAGCCGACAATGTGCCGTTCTTTTCCGTTGAGCCTGATATACGTGCGTCCTTCGCCAACGTTATCCGCAACAGACTTCTCCAGATCAAGTGATTGCCTGAGCTGATCGAAGTAGCCCACCTGAAGATTCGTGCCCTGTTTGATCGTGCCGGATAGTGGCTCGAGCTGTCCAAGCAACAGGCGCAGCAGCGTTGTCTTGCCGACGCCGTTGTTGCCGATCAGGCCGATACGGTCACCACGCATGATCTTGATCGAGAAGTCCTCGATGAGCGGCTCGTCGTAGCGATAGTAGACATTGCGTACCCGGATCACCTTGCGGCCCGAATGCTCGGATTCTTCGATGTAGATTCGCGCTTGCGACTCTCGGGATACGCGCTGCGACCGCTCTTCTCGCATTTTGAGGAGCGCACGCGTGCGCCCTTCATTTCGCGTCCGACGGGCCTTGATTCCCTGGCGAATCCAGATTTCCTCCTGCTCGAGTTTCTTGTCGAATTTCGAGTTTGCAACGTCCTCGTCTTCGAGCGCTTTTTCCTTGCGGCGCAAGAAATTGCCATAGTCGCCCGGCCAACTGGTGAGTTTGCCGCGATCGATTTCAATGATCCGTGTTGCGAGGCGCTGCAGAAAAGCGCGGTCATGAGTGATGAACAGCACCGCACCGGGGTAACTGTAGACGCGGTCCTCGAGCCACCGAATCGTCGCAATGTCGAGGTGATTGGTCGGCTCATCGAGCAGCAGCAAATCCGGTTTTTGCACCAGCGCTTTAGCAAGCGCGACGCGCCGCCGCCAGCCGCCCGACAGTTCATTCATCTTTTTGTCAGCAGGCAAATTCAGCTCGGTCATGGTTGTTTCGATGCGTTGCTCGATATGCCAGCCATCACGGGCGTCGATGCGCGCGTGCAGGGCTTCGAGGTCCTGCATACCCCGCTTGTCGAGTTCTAGTTCCGACTGGTGCTCGTAGTCTTTAATCAACGTCTCAATGTCGGCGAGGCCTGAGCGAACAACCTCGCTAACGGCGAGATCCATCGCCTCAGGCAGGTTCTGCGAGAGCTGGCTCACAACCAGTCCGGATTTCCGCGTGATGTCACCCTTGTCAAACTCGATTTCCCCAATGATCAGTTTCAAGGTCGTAGATTTACCGGCGCCGTTGCGTCCGATCAGACAGACACGCTCGTCCGGCTCGATCGAGAAATCGGCGTCAGTGAGAATCTTCTGCTCGCCAAAATCGAGCGAGACCTGATCAAATCGGAGCAATGACATGGGGGTATAGGATACATTGTG
>CAYLTW010000014.1:0-5457 GCA_964386735.1 uncultured Woeseiaceae bacterium | reverse complement strand
CGAGCGAGACCTGATCAAATCGGAGCAATGACATGGGGGTATAGGATACATTGTGCGTGCGCGTTTGGGCGGTTTGTGGGTAGCCTCTCAACATCATGGCTCGCTTCGCTGCGCGTTACTTCCGTTGAGAGGCTACCCGCACACCGCCCCATGACACACACACGGGGACATACTCATGAGTGACGATCGACTGGTCGAAATCGAAACGAAGCTGGCGCATCAGGACCAAATGCTCATTGAACTGAATGACGCATTGGCGCAGCAACAGGCAGCGATCACGTCGCTCGAGCAGCTGTGCGCCGCGATCGCAGAGCGGCTTCGCTCTTTGGGCGACGGGGAATCGTCGGCGCCGCCCGAGGATGAGCGGCCGCCACACTACTGACGTTAACCCTGGCTACGGTTGGGCTGCGTTCACGTATAGTGTCGATCAAGCCGCCGCGGAGGCAAAAAATGTCATCGAGTATGTTGTCATCAAGAACTCTGTCATCGGGCATCAGGCTTTTGCTCTTTCTCCTGTTGCCCATCGAAGCCTATACCGCCGACGTTTACGTGCCGGACGAGCTGCAGGATTGGCAGGAATGGGTGCTGCAGGACAAGGACTACCGGGATTGCCCCTTCTATTTCAATCGAGGTGCCACGGAGCGCGGCCAGTTTATCTGTGCGTGGCCCGGCACGCTCGATGTCAACGTCGATCAGGACGGCGGTCGATTTAGCCAACAGTGGACCGTCTACGCCGAAGACGCCTGGGTGCCGCTGCCGGGCGATGCCGCGTACTGGCCGGACCAGGTCACGGCGAACGGCTCTGCCATTGCGGTCATCGAGAAAAACGGCACCCCGAGCGTTCGCTTAGGTCCCGGTGCATGGCGTCTGGGCGGCCGGTTCGAATGGAATGACCGGCCGGGAGTGTTGCCAATTCCGACGCAAAGCGGGCTCGTATCCCTGACCGTCAATGGCCAGCGCATTGCGCGGCCGGAGATCGATCGAAACGGCGTGTTTCTCGGCGAACGCGAGCGTGAAACACAGGCGCGCGATGCTGTCACGGTGCAGGTTTATCGGCTCGTCGCCGACGCCGTGCCCACGAGACTCGTGACGACATTGCAAATTGATGTTTCCGGTAGCGTGCGAGAAGAATTGTTCGGCCCGATTCTTCCCGAGGGCTTCGTACCCGTGAAAATTCAAAGCACGCTTCCCGCGAAACTCGAATCCGACGGGCAATTGCGGGTGCAGGTCCGTCCGGGTCGCTGGGAAGTCTCACTCACTGCCCGCGCCCCCGGTGTGCTGAATTCGATCACACTGCCAAATGCAGAAACGACTCTGCCGGACAGTGAGATCTGGAGCTATCGATCCGATGACAAATTGCGCGTAACGGCGGCCGAAGGTTTGCCGCCAGTCGATCCCGCGCGCGTGCAGGTACCGGGCCAGTGGCAGCAATTGCCCGCATATCGCATTAACAAAGGCGAGTCATTCGAAATTACCGAGCGCAGTCGCGGTATTGTCGCGGCCGACAACGACCTGGGGCTCGAAAGGAAGATGTGGCTCGATTTTGCGGGCGGAGGTTTTCTCGTTCGTGACTATGTCAGCGGCATAATGCGCACGGACTGGCGCCTGGACATGACGCCGCCATTTACACTCAGAAGCGCCACGGAGAATGATGAGAATCTCCTGATCACCAACGGCGAGAGCGAAGGCTATTCCGGGATCGAATTGCGTCGCTCAGATCTGGAAGTAAACGCGATCGGGCGTATCGACACGCGGGCGGCAATGCCGGTGACGGGCTGGGATACACGTTTCACGGACGTCGATACGCTTTTGTACTTGCCGCCCGGCCACAAGCTCCTGACCGCGCCCGGCGCGGACGTCGCGAACGGCTCCTGGTTCGGACAATGGGAATTGCTCGATTTCTTCATGGTGCTGATCATCACGATTGCGGCATGGAAACTGTTCGGGCGTAGCGCTGGTGTCATCGCATTGCTGGCGCTTGTACTCAGCTATCATGAGATCAATGCGCCTTCGTGGCTGTGGCTGAACCTGCTTGTGGGCATCGCGCTACTTCGCGTTGCGCCGGCCGGCCGGCTGGGACACGCCGTCAAATCCTATCTAGCGGCCAGTGTCCTGTTCCTGGTGCTGGCGCTCGTACCGTTCCTGGCGAGTCAGATCCGGGTGGCGATCTACCCGCAGCTTGAATCGCAGTACAACGTTTACAACTTCGCGCCAGGTCGCGCCGGTTCGGCGGGGTTGTTGATGATGCCGGCGGCCGATGCGCCGGCGGCTAAATCAATGCGCGATTTGGCACGAACGGAAGTGGACGCGGAGAGGTTTCGGCAGGGCCAAGCTATGGTCGCGTCCGCCGATTCTTTGCCGGTCGAGGAGATCGTCGTGACGGGCAGCAAAGTAGCTTCGGCGAATTTTGCTCGATACGCGCCCAACGCCATAGTACAGGCCGGTCCCGGAATTCCTTCCTGGCAATGGAACGCGTATCGATTGAGCTGGAATGGCCCGGTCGAGGCCGATCAAAGCCTGCGGCTGGTCATCTTGCCGCGTTGGGCCGTGACGATCGCTCGTTTCTTCGAAGTGCTGATGTTGTTGTTACTGACAGCCGTACTGGCGGCCGAGATTCTCAAGCGCCGCTGGTCGATGCCGGGTGGCTGGTTCATCGGGCGCAGCGCGGCGAGTTTCGTCGCAGCCGGGTTCCTGGGCGTATCGATGCTGGCGAGCCCGGTGGCGGACGCACAGGTTCCGGACGCGAAAATTTTGCAAGAGCTCGAGTCACGATTGTTGCAGCCGCCGGATTGCGTACCGCGCTGCGCCGAAATCTCTTCGGCCACTGTCACTATCGGCACGGACTCAGTCAGTATGGAGCTGACGATCGACGCGCTCGAAGACGTTGCGATTCCTCTTCCCGGCGCCGCACAGGGATGGCGTCCGGATGCTGTTGTCGTTGACGGTTCATCGACAGCAGAGCTGCTGCGCTTCGGAAATGGAAACCTCTGGTTACGCGTAACGCCGGGGCGGCATACGGTTGTGCTTCGAGGCACCGCCGCCGGTGTGGATAGCCTGGAGATTCCGTTCCCGACGCCGCCGCGCGTTATCGAGGCAAACGGCGACGGCTGGTTCATTGCCGGTATCAAGGACCGCCGCTTGCTGTCGGGCTCACTGCAACTGACGCGCTTACAATCGGATGAGGGCGGCGCTGGCGCGCCACGCTGGGAGAGCAGTCGCTTCCCGCCGTTCGTTTACGTGCATCGAACCGTGGAACTGGGCCTGGACTGGCGCGTCACGACTTCTGTGAATCGAATTGCGCCGGTACAGGGCGCGTTATCCCTTGAGTTGCCGTTGATTGCGGGAGAGACCGTCGTAACGGATGACATGACGGTCGAAAACGGACGCATTCTCGTGTCAATGAACCCGCAACAGTCGTCGGTGACCTGGCAATCGAATATTCCACGCACATCGCCGCTGCGACTGGCCGCGGAAAGCGGCGTGGCGTGGACGGAGACGTGGTTCGTCGGCGTTGGCACCGTATGGCATGCCGAGTTCAGTGGCGTACCCGAAAGTGAAACCGGCAATAGCGGTTCGAATGTGCGCATGGCGGAGTTTCATCCGCGTGGTGGTGAGACGCTCACGATTGAAGCAAGCAGGCCGGACGCCGCAGAAGGATCAACGCTTGCGTTCGACATGGTCAATATGACGATTAACCAGGGTGCTCGCTCAAGTACCACAAATATGGTTCTGCGCTATCGCAGCACTCGCGGGGTACAACATGTTATTCGGCTCCCGGAAGGTGCCGACGTAAGTGAAGTGACAATCGATGGCGTCACCGAACCGCTGCGCGCACGAGATGGCGAGCTAACGGTGCCGATATTGCCCGGCGAGCACACGATCCAGGTCGAGTGGCGCCAGGACGGCGTCATAGGCGCCAGAACACAGACGCCGAGCGTTGATATCGGCGCGCCGGCGAGCAACATCACCATGAACCTGACTTTGCCCGGGAATCGCTGGTTGCTCGCGACAAATGGCCCCCGGTTGGGCCCGGCGGTCCTTTACTGGTCGGAACTGGCGGTGCTCATGTTGCTCGCGTGGATCCTTGGACGAATCGACTGGACGCCATTGCGCACGCATCACTGGCTGTTGCTGGGACTCGGTTTCAGCACTTTTAACTGGCCGGCGCTGGGTCTTGTGGCGGCGTGGATACTGGTTGTTGGCGCGCGAGATAAATGGCGCAGCGATGGCCCGTGGTGGCGATTCAATCTCATGCAGGCCGCGGTCGTACTATTGACGGTAGTCGCATTGGCCTCGATCGTATCGAGCCTGCCGATGGGATTGCTCGGTGAACCGAACATGCATGTGACCGGCAACAATTCTTACGGCAACACACTGTCATGGTTCGCGGATCGCAGCGAGTCTGCATTGCCGGTGGCAACGGCGATGACTGTGCCGATGTGGATCTACAAAGTGTTGATACTCGGGTGGGCACTGTGGCTGAGCTTTGCGCTTTTGAAATGGCTGCCCTGGACGTGGCAGTGTTTCGCGCGGGAAGGCTTCTTCCGTTCACGGCAACACGACAAAATCAATGCACCAACGAGCGACGCATGAGCCCGTGGCGAATCGGCTGGTTGGCGGTTTTTTTCGGGGTATTGATCTGGTCCGGGATAAATCCGAAGGACTTCACGACCTGGGTGCTGGAGGTGGCGCCCGCGCTGGTCGCCATCGTGCTGCTGTTCTACACACGAAACAGCTTTCCTCTCACGACGCTGACTTACACGCTGATACTGATTCACTGTGTCATTTTGATGGTCGGCGGCCACTACACTTACGCCGAAGTTCCAATCGGTGACCTGTTCCGCGAGTTGTTTGACGGCTCGCGGAACAACTACGACAAACTTGGTCACTTTGCACAGGGATTTGTGCCGGCCATTATTGCGCGCGAGATAGTTATTCGACTAAATGTCTTCAAATCAAAAGCGTGGATGAACTTTTTCATTGTCTCGATGTGTCTTGGCATCAGTGCGTTCTACGAACTTATCGAATGGTGGGTTGCCCTGATGTCAGGCGAAGCGGCGGACGCGTTCCTGGGAACGCAGGGCTACATCTGGGATACGCAATCGGACATGGGACTGGCATTGCTGGGTGCGATTTTTGCGCTCGTGGCATTGAGCAAGGTGCACGACGGGCAGTTGAGTAACCTGGCGTCGGCATAGGCTCGCTGATGTCGAAAATCCAGATCAAGGTACCTGGTTCATATACTAGGCTGTTATGACGCAGTTCGTCACAAGACGAGCATGTTATTCTGCGCTTTGTCGAGTTAATTACAAGTTAGGCCGCTCGGATAGCGTTTCGGGAGATTTCGATGACCACACGATTCCCAATAGCACTCATTTTGCTTGCTGCGATCACGACGTCTCCTCGGTGTTGGTGTTCAGCGTGCCCTGGCTTATAACGGCGTCGCTCACTCTCTGT
>CAYLTW010000013.1:8784-39947 GCA_964386735.1 uncultured Woeseiaceae bacterium | reverse complement strand
AGATTGCGAATGTGCAGGCAATCCGCCTTGATGTCACGATACAAGAGGAAATCGACGCGGCCGTGGAAACGGTTCGCAAAGGCGGGCGCGGTCTTTACGGACTCGTCAACAACGCCGGCGTCGGTAGCGGCGGGCCGATGATCGAACTGGCCGAAGAGGACGTCAGGTGGCTGTTCGATGTCAATGTATTCGGCGTGTACCGGGTCACCCAGGCGTTCGCACCAATGATCATCGAGCAAAAAGGCCGAATAACGACGATCGGCTCAATCGCCGGCACCATTTCCGGACCGTTCTTTGGCGCCTACAGCATGAGCAAGTTTGCGATGGAGGCATACACTGACGCACTGGCTCCGGAAATGCAGCGCTTTGGCGTACAGGTAAGCGTCATCGAGCCGGGCAACTATCGATCGGAAATCAGCAAGACCGGCCGTGCGCGGGTGGGTGACATGGACGAGGCGAAAGAGAAGTCGCCCTACGCGGACGACTACAGGGAGAGGCTGGAACGTTCGGTCGACAGAAGCCAGTACAAGGATCCTGACGAGGTTGCGGACGCAGCGATGCACGCATTGTTCGACGAGAATCCCAAGCTTCGCTACATGGTCGTGCCTAATCGCGACGAGGCGACCTGGACAATCGGTGCGGCAATGCGAAGGATGGTGCAACTGAACGAGGGGCAGGAGCATTCGTTCAGCCGCGAAGAACTGATCGCCATGCTCGATAACGCGATGGGTGCGGACGGGGAATAAGCCGGCTTTCGCTCACGTTAGCCGCTCGCGTCGAATCAGGCACGTATTCTGTCGGGGATTATGTCAACAAAAACAAAGAGATAAAGTTCTGCATCCAAAACCCGTTCGATACGCATCTACGGATTGAAAGCTGCGTAGCAGACTAACAATTTTTGAGGAGAGGATTTCGTGGAACCAGATGTGATAGGAGTGTGGATAGGAATGGCGGCAGTCGTAGGGCCGATTATTTTGTTGGGCGTGTTTTTTTGGTTGCGCTACAAGGGCCGGCAAGATACGCAACAAACAATCCGGCTGGCGATCGATAAAGGGCAAGAGTTGACACCCGAGCTGATCGATCGGCTTGGCCACCCGAAGCCGGCGAAGAACAGGGACCTCCGCCTCGGCGTGATATGGCTGGCTGTCGCAGGAGCACTTGGAATTTTTAGCCAGGTTATACCGGAAGAAGACGCCAACACCATTTTGCTCGGCATAGCGGCGTTTCCACTGTTCATTGGCGCGGCCTACCTGATCATCTGGCGCTTCGCGGGCAGTGACTAATTAGCCACGCCGCATACACGCCTGCCGCAGAGGATCACGACCTCGTCGCCCGCGTTGTCTCGGCTCAGGATACAGCGGCGTTCGGCGAGTTGATTCGCCGCCACCAGTCCCAGGTCAGAAATTTCCTGAGGAAGCTGACGGCGAACCATTCGGAGGCAGACGATCTGGCCCAGGATTGTTTTTTGCACGCCTGGGACAAGTTGACGACATACTCTGGCCGGGGTTCTTTCATCGGCTGGCTGTTGAAAGTGGCCTATACGACGTTTCTGCAGTCGAAACGGAAATCGAAGCGCTACGCGGAGATTCTCGAGCAGGCAGGACATGTCGCAGACGCGGAGTCACGGAGTTACACTGGCCCGGCAGACGAAGTTTCTGATCTGGACAGGTTGCTCGCCGTATTGACGGAGGAAGAACGCGCGATCATGGTGATGTCTTATGCCTGCGGTCTGTCGCATCGTGAAATCAGCGAGGCGACCGATCACCCGGTGGGCACCATCAAATCAATAATTTTTCGTGGCAAGGATAAGATCAGGACACGTTTTGAAATCAAAGATCATAATCATGGCTGACAAGATCAAAGACGCGGAAGACCGGTTGCTGGACTCATTGTTCAGCGCGGAGGCAATAGCGGATGATGGTTTTAGTGGGCGCATCGTGGGCAAAATCAGGCGCCGACTGTGGCTGCGGCGACTTACATTGCCCTTTGCTGTCGCTATTGGCGGGGCAATCGCGTTCAAGCCTGCGGTCGCTGTTTTTTCTGTTGCAACGCAATTGCTCGCTGCTGTTCCTGCTGAACTCGCAGTGTCGGCAACGAATTGGATACCGTCTTTGCAGCTGGTCGTTACGGGTGCTTTGCTGCTTGCAGTCGCCATGTTCGGCCTGCGAATGCTCGAAGACTAATCCGGGCCAGACGTCGACGATTACCGCGGTCGTGCCATATGCGGCTCGCGTCGTTGTCACGACAGCGATGCTCGGTTACATTTGGAGCATGAGTCTTCTTCGCGAAAAGGTTGAATCGCTGTTGCCAAACTGGGAGCGCTGGTATCCCAGCCTGTTCGACGCTGCCTGCGACCTCGGTGTTATCAAGGCCGAAGTCTGCGATCCGAATTCACTGTTGCTGACACGCCGCCATCAAAAAGTGCGTCAGCGTGCCGAAGATGCACATCGCGAAAAATGGGGCGGCAACGCCCAGGAATAACAAGCAAAAAGCCCAATCCATGTCATTCGATATAGAAACAATTCGCTCTCAGTTTCCGGCGTTGGCTGAAATCGACAATGGCGCGGCGCGAATTTACTTCGACAACCCGGCCGGTACGCAGGTGCCGCAGATGGTCGTCGATCGAATGGCCGATTGCCTGCTGAAGAGCAATGCGAATCTGGGCGGCCACTTTCGCACGGCAAAACTGGCAGACGAAGTCGTGCAAGGCGCCCATGCTGCGATGGCGGATTTTCTAAACGCCGAATCGCCCGAGGAAATCATCTTCGGTCAGAACATGACGACGATTACCTTGCACCTGTCTCGCTCGATTGGCCGTCACTTGTCCGCCGGTGACGAGATTATTCTCTCGCAGATGGATCACGATGCGAACGTTTACCCGTGGGTCCTGCTGGCGCGTGACCTTGACCTCAGGATTCGATGGCTGCCCTTCGATACCGAGACCTTCGAGTTCGATCTGACGAAGCTCGATGAACTGCTCAACAAGCGAACGAAACTGGTTTGCGTGGGCGGCGCCAGCAACCTGACCGGAACAATCAACGATGTCACGGAGATCAGCCGCAAAGCGAGGGAGGCGGGCGCCTGGTCGTATATCGATGCCGTGCAATCCGCGCCACACATCCCGATCGACGTTCAGGAAATCGGCTGTGATTTTCTGGTTTGTTCAGCGTACAAGTTTTTTGGGCCGCACCAGGGAATTCTCTGGGGGCGTCGCGACATACTGGAACAACTCGAGCCGTACAAAGTGCGACCGGCGCCGGCCGAACTGCCATGGTGTTTTGAGACCGGCACACAAAGTCACGAAGGCATGGCGGGTACGGCGGCGGTGGTCGATTACTTCGCGACTATCGGCGAGACAATGGCTGCGGACTACCACTCAAATTACAGTGCGTTCACGGGGCGAAGGCAGTTTGTACACGCCGCCATGGACTGCCTGTTTGAATACGAGCGTACGCTGACGCAGCAGCTCATCGAAGGTCTCGAAGCGATTTCGGGTGTTACGGTGCAGGGAATTACCTCTGTCGACGCCCAGGATCGGCGCGTCCCAACAGTGTCGTTTACTCACACGAGCGCAAGACCGGCCGACGTCGCCGAGGCCCTGGCGATACGCAATATCTTCGTCTGGAGCGGCCACAATTATGCTGTGGAGGCGGCGAAGTCACTCGGTATTTATGACCGGGGTGGTGCCGTCCGCGTTGGCCCGGTTCACTACAATAGTAGTGATGAAATCAGTGATTTACTAAACGCTCTGAGCGATATTTTGCCCTGAGCGGCGGGCGGGGTTTGCCCGGCGCCGCCGTGATCTGTACTGTGTTCATCCGGCTTGCGGGCCAGTACCGTCTGGCCCGGGCCAAATAAACAACATAAAAAATGAGGGGAAGTTCATGAAAACGAAACCATTCGCCGTTGTGACGGCAGCGGTTGTCTTTCTATCAGGCGCAGTATTTGCGCAAGACGAAGAAGAATTACCTGTTTTTTCACCGATTGAAACCTTTGCCTGTACTTACAAAGAGGGCATGGGTCCGGCCGATCTTGACGATGCCGTTGACGCGTGGAACAAGTGGATGGACAAGGAAAACGATCATACATACTGGGCCGCTACATTAACGCCCTACTACCATGGTCCCGATGCATTTGATTTTGGCTGGCTCGGCGCCTGGACGAGCGGTGCCGCTATGGGCGCAGGCACTGACAAGTGGTTGTCGGAGGGTGGCGAGTATGCAGCGAACTTTGATGCCCTTGCGGATTGCGACACGCACAGCGGCTTCGCGGGCACAATGCTCAAGGAACCGCCGGGCGATGACAAGCCCGCATCGATCGTGCTGACGTTTCAGGACTGTAATATTACGTCGGACGATCCGGACGTCGACCTGTTTGGCGCATTAAACGCCTGGTCGGAGTATGCGACGACACGTGGATACCGCAACGGTTCCTGGGTTCTGTTTCCGGTATACGGTGGTGGCGGCGCGGAATTCGACTTTAAGCTCGTCAATGGTAACGACAATCACACGGACGTTGGGACCAACTGGGATCTTTATGCCGCCGGTGATTACAACAAAGCACGCGAATTGAACGGCGGCGTGTACGAATGCGATGACGCTCGCATGTATATCGGAACCGTTCGTCGGCGCATCGAAGACGAGTAGAAATTTACCGTCAAAAAAGAAAGACCGCCCAAGGGGCGGTCTTTCGTGAGACAGGTATCGAAAACCCGGGTCAGCGAATTGCGGGAGGTTGCTCCGAAATCCGCATAAGATTGACCGGTATTTGCGATACCTTTTTAATCTCACCAGACATGGATCACCTCCTTTCGCGTTGTTTGCCCGGCATCAGTATGTCTCGAAAATGCAGATATGAAAAGGAAAAATTCGTGATAAAACAACGGTATAAAAACGACATTTAATGCGGTACCCTGAACAGTTCCCAAGCTCGTCCTCCCGTGTATACTTTGGCCTTGCCTGCGATGCGGGACCGCATTGAAAAGAACCTGAAACCGAGAGTGAGAAAATAATGGCAATCGCAGATCTCAAGAACGTATTGAAAATCTTTGGCGGCTCCGAAGTGACGGAAGACCAGCAAAACGATTTATTCAAGGAAGTGCTCCTGATGACGCTGGCACGTGCGGCCGATGCGGACATAAACATTCAGACCGTTGAAGTGGACCGGATTCGGGAAATTATCAAGGAGAATACCGGCGAGGATGTCAGCGCGGCAGATGTCCGCGTGGCGGCGCGTTCCGAACTTTATGCTGAAGCGAACCTGCGCAAGTATCTCGGCAAGGTCGCCCACAAGATGAAGCCGGAACATCGCAGCCAGGCCATCAAGGCGCTAGCCGATGTGTTTCGCAGCGATCAGGATGTCAGTGTCCTCGAGATCGATTTCTTCGACCGCACTGCGTTGGCGATGGGTGTGACACCGTCGCAAATCGCAGGCCTGAACGTAGGTGCCGTCGCCTCCAAAAACTAGCGTCCGGGGCGTCGTCCGAGGCCCGGTATTTTGTCGGGACCCTGGTCGGCGCTGCTTTCTCTTCGCCAGATTTCCCGGTACACGATAAACAGGCCGGACGCGATAATGATCAGTGCGCCGATGACCACCCAGCGGTCCGGCACCTCGTCCCAGATCAGGAAGCCGGCGATCGCACCGCCAATCAACGCTGTGTATTCAAATGGTGCGAGCAAGCTCGGTGATGCTCTGCGGTAGCCGCCGATGATGCCGATCCAGGCGACTACCGAGAACGCTCCGGCAGCGATAAATAGCAACCAGCCCAACGCATCGGGCGCCCGCCAATCGCCGTCAAGCGAAAGCAGTCCGGATGCCAGCATTGGTCCCGCAATGACATATACCGACAACGCAAAGGTCGATTCTGTCTTGCCAAGATGCCGCGCCGTTAACGCGAGGCACGCGTAGGCAACGGCCGCAATCAGGACGCTGATCGACGCCAGCGACAAAAGTCCGGCGCCAGGCCTGAGAATCAACATAACACCGCCAAAACCGATAACAACGGCCATCCAGCGACGCCAGCCTACTTGCTCCCCGAGAAATGGCCGGGACAGAGCCGTCACAAACAAGGGTGCCGTGAATGCCAGCGTCAGTGCGCTGACAAGCGGCATTTTCGAGAGCCCGTAAAAAAAACCGAACATCGTGCAGCATGCCAACGCGGTCCGTAGCAAATGCCATTTCCATCGCTTTGTTGCGAGACTGCGCAATCCACCGAACTGACGTGCGAGCAACAGGAAGATAGCCAGTCCGACAATACTGCGCAGAAAAATGAATTGATTCAGCGGGTAGGTATTCAGCAGAGCCTTGGCACAAATATCAAGCCCAAGCCCGCCCGCGACGCCAAGCATCAGCCAGGCGACGGCGCTGCTAACCGAGTCGTCGTGAGTTTCCTGAATCATTTATGAATATTGGTAAGTGAAACCGAACGGCAGCTGAACATGATCGCACGACTTGTCGGATCCACCTACCGATTCAGCCGCAATTCATGTGCGCCGTACTCTAATGGTCCCACGCAACAACAAAAGCGTGAAGGAAGGGTAGGATCATGAGCAAGATCAAAAGTGAACAGTTTACGTGGCCACAGGCAATTGCCTGGGCGCTCGCAATCGTTGTGATACTGATGAGTTCGGTTCTAATGGCGCAAGAGACAATGGTCGAAGAAGAGAAGCGAACTTCGGTGAGTTCATTCTACTCAACGCAGGGACGTGCGCAGGTAGCCCCGGACAAGGTGTCCCAAGACGACCTCGCACCGTTTGCGAAAACCGGCGCACGTGACAAATCGGCGCTGCGCAGCGCCAAGGCACGTATGTCCGCGAACTTGACTGCTTTGCCAAATACTGACTTCTGGTTTTACTCGGCGGACGTACAGTTGTTTGCGGACGATGATCTGGACGGATATTTCTCCGGGATCGATTTGTTGTTCGATGCCGATACGCTTTTTGCAAGTGCAGACGTCTACGCCGTCGTCTACCTCAGCCTCGAAGGCGGCCCCTGGACCGAGTACGCGGAAACCGATACGTTCTCCATCTTTGGTTCGTCAGCCTCCGACGAGTATGTCATCGTTACGGATCTGGTGGCCGGCTATCCGGCCGGAAGCTACGATATTCTGATCGAATTATTTGATGCCTTCGACGACAGTTTTTTGGCGGACATGGGTCCGGATGCCTCGTCTGCATTGGCATTTTTGCCGCTCGAGGATGCAAGTCGCGACTCAGTCGGCGGGATTGGTCCGCAGCCGGTTGTCGTCAGTCATGGCGGTGGCGGTGGCGGCGGCGCCGCGGATGTCCTGACGCTGGTTGTACTTGGCTTCCTTACCGCAGGTTCCGTCGCCCTCAGGCGTCGGCGCCAGCTGTCCTTGCGGCCGGCGCGTTACCGCGCGCCGTCCGCATGACTTTTCTGCCCCAGGCGGCGAGGTTATCGAAGTAAACGTAAAGTGCAGGCACGACGAGCAAGGAGACCACGGTAGAAAAGGCGAGTCCGCCGATAATGGCCCGAGCCATCGGATAGTACGGCGGACCGTCTCCGCCGACCTGGGTTGACCCCAGCGCCAGCGGCGCCAGACCTACAATCGTCGTTGCCACGGTCATCAGAATTGGCCGCAGTCGGTCGCGACCGGCAATGACGATGGCATCGTTCCGGGTCATGCCTTGCTGTCGAAGATTATTGATGTGATCCACCAGTACGATACCGTTATTCACGACGACGCCGATCAGGATCATGATGCCGATCATCGCCATAAACGAGAACGTCGTGCCCGTCGCTGCGAAGAACAGGAACACACCGAAGATCGAAAACAGAATAGAGCCAAGGATAATCGAAAACGGCAAAAGCAAGGATTCGAACAATGCCGCCATGACGAGGAAGATGCAGGCGATACCAAGCAGAATGTTCGTCAGCATCATCGATTGTGTCTCGTCCTGCCGATCAAAGCCTCGGCCGAATTTCCAGCTGTAGCCGGGCGGCAGCTCGATCTGCTCCATCATGCTTTCAACGCGTGGCCGGACGTCGTCCATACCGACCTCGTCCTCGAGTTCCGCTGACAGAATGATGGCCGTCTGCCTGTTCGAACGCCGGATCGTGTCAGGAGACCGGCCGATTCGGAAGGAAGCAACGCTGCCGAGCGTGATTCGGCGACCGTCAGGTGTGTACAGCGGAAGCTCGGCCAGTTGTTCAACACTTTGTTTGTCGTCTTCGCGAAACGCGAGACGAACGGCTATTTCGCCGAGATCGCCGCGAAACTCACGCAGATTTTCGCCACGCATGGCGGTACTGATTGATTGCGCAATGTCCGCAGCAGTCATGTCGACCGCTGCGGCACGGTCACGGTCAATCGTGACGCGGACTTCGCGGTCGCCTGCTTCAGCATCGCTTTGTACGTCTTTCAGGCCCGGTACTGTCGACAACGCGCGCAGGACCTCGATACTGAGTTCATTGAGAACCGACGTTGAATCGCCGCTGACCTGCAACGAGAAGCCCTCGCCGCCACCTTGATTGTCAAGGTCGAAACTCGGCTTGCCGATCGCAATCGTCGGCAGGTCTTTCTCGATCAGGTCGATGATCTCCCGGGTAGACAGCGTTGCGTCTTCCTCGGACGTCAACAGGATCGTCGATTCCGCCCGGCCCTGGTCGTAGTAGCTGTAGACGGAGCGAATATTGAATTCTTGCTGGTGCGAATACAGGTAGTCCTCGATCGTGTCGACCGTAGCTTCAACCCGCTCCAGTGAATGCTGTCCTTCGACGTAGTAGGGCATGAAAAGGCGACGTCCGACGTCTTGCGGAAACATATCGAATTTCACTATACCCGTGACCATTGGCAGCACACCGATGATGCATACCAGCACGATTGCGAGTGCGGTCCACCAGAGGTGTTGCAGCTCCCAGCTCAGGCTGCCGGTATAGCGTCTGGTCAGCCGGTCCATCAACGCACCGTCCTTCGGCGCGGGTGGAATTTTGACGCGGGCGGCCAGCATCGGCACGAGCGTCTGTGCGATTACGAGTGATGCGACCAGGGCTACGATGATAGTGATCGCGACGTGCGTCAGGAAGACCGTGATATCAGCCTTGGTTCCGAAAATAATAGGAGCGAAGACGACGACTGTCGTGGCCGTGCCCGCGATCACGGCGAGCCCGACTTCCCGAACGCCCGTCATAGTGGCTTCGAAAGGTTTGTCCTTGTTTTCGCTGCGATGCCGGAACACGCTCTCGGTAACGACGACGGCGTTGTCGACCAGCATGCCGACAGCCAGCATCAGGCCCATCATTGACAGGATATTCAGTGACAATCCCGCGAAATACAGTGCGCCGAGCGTGATAAGCAGCGAAAACGGTACCGATGCGGTGACGATTAATGTCGTCGTAACCTGCCGCAGGAACAGGTACAGCACGATGATGGCTAGCAAGCCGCCGAGAAGGCCCGCATTCAGCAGATCGGACAGTGACTCCCTGACGGCGTCACCCTGGTTGTCGAGAGAAAAGATGTTGATGCCTTTCATCTGCGGCAGCTTGCCGATTTCCTCGACCTCGGCGATAACCCGGTCGGTTACGTCGACGAGGTTCGATCCTGTGGTTTTACTGATCGCGACGCCAATCGCATAGTCCTTGTCGAGATGTCGGCCGTAGTTGCGGTCCGGCGTGCGTAGCTCAACGTCCGCAACGTCGCTGAGGCGCAGGCCCTGCGCATTCAATGCGAGGCTTCGAATCTGGTCGACAGAGACGAATTCGCCTCGTGTCCGAACGCTTAGTTGCTGGTCGCCGGTCCTGATACGCCCCGCGCTCACGGCGAAATTGCTGCCTGCCAGTAAATCCCTTACCGTAGCGATGTCGATTCCATATGCGGCGAGGCTGTCTGAGCGAAGCAGAATTCTGATTTCGCGCGGCTCGACGCCATGCAAAGTAACCTGGGAGACGCCTTCAAGACGCTCGAGTCTTCGTTTCAGCAGGCGGTCGAGCAGGTCGTAGCTGCCTGACAGGTCGCGCTCACTCGAGATTCGCAACTGCAACACCGGCTGGTCGCCGAGCGAGCCCGTGAATACAAGAATCCGCCGCAAATCATCGGGAAGCCGGTCACGAATGCCATCGACTTTGGATCGTGCCTCGATTCCTTTGGCACCCATGTTCTGGTCCCAGTCGAACTGCAGAAAAATCTCTGCCTGATCGGAAGACGATCTCGAAGACATTCGCTCGACACCGGACAGCGTCGCCAGCGCTTCCTCAACCGGCCGTGTGATCAGGCGCTCGATTTCCTCCGGCGTAGAACCGGCGTAAGGAATCTGGATGAAAATTCCGGGAAATTCGATGTCAGGAAATTTTTCCAGCGGCAACAACCGCGATGCGATCAATCCGACCATCGCAAGCGCAACAAACACGACGATCGTTGTGACCGGCCTGGCGAGCGAGATCTCGGTGTGCCTCATCCTAATAGGAACCCTGCGTTGCCGCGGTCGTTGCTACGACAGGACGGCGCTTGCGATCAAGCAGCGAATACACGACCGGTATGACAACAAGGGTCAACAGGGTTGAGACGAGCAGACCGCCGATGACCGTGATTGCCATCGGGGTCCTGACCTCGGAGCCTTCGCCGAAGCCGAGCGCCATCGGCAGCAAACCAAGCGTCGTGGTCAACGAGGTCATCAGGATCGGGCGCAGTCTTGCGGTACCTGCCTCCATGATGGCATCGAAGCGATTTTTGCCTTGCAAGCGCAGCTGATTGATCAGGTCCACGAGGACGATGGCGTTATTGACGACAATGCCCGCGAGCATGATCACGCCGATTAGCGCAACGATGTTTATCGTCGTACCCGTTACGAATAGAGCGAGTACGGCGCCGACAAGAGCAAGCGGTATCGTGAACAGAATAACGAACGGGTGAATCAGCGACTCGAATTGCGATGCCATGACGAGGTAGACCAGGAATATGGCCAGTGCGAGCGCAAACTTCATTGACTGGAACGACTTCTGCATTTCCTCGCTCTGGCCCGAGACCATCGCCGAGATTCCGTTTGGCAGTGGCGTCCGACCAATAATGAGACCTGCTTCGGCTGCAGCCGCACCAAGATCGCCGTAGGCAACGTTAGCTGTGATAATCGCGACACGTTGCTGCGCTACGCGGCGAATTTCCGCCGGCCCCTGTGATACCTGGATGTCGGCAACAGCTTCCAGTGTCACCGGGCGATCCGAAGCCGGATTGATTATCAAGCGGCGTATTTCGTCGATGCTGGAGTTGCGTGTATCGACACTTCGAACGAGCACATCGATCTTCTTGTCACGCCAGGTGTAGCGGGTCGCGAGTTCGCCACGCACGTTCGCGACAACCCGATCCGCGATATCACGAACTGTCATGCCGAGTTTTGCAGCACGCTCCTGGTCGAAGACGATCTGAATCTCCGGGTTTCCACGCTCGATTGTCGTCTTGATATCGGCAAAGCGATCCGAGCTCGCCATGGCTTCTTCGACCGAGCGACTGACCTGCGCCAGTGCATCGAGGTCGTAGCCGGAAATCTCCACTTGCAGCGGACTGGCAAACGACATCAGCGATGGTCTGGAGAATTCGTATTGCACACCCGGAATACGGGCGAGTTCCTCGCGCATTGCATTCATGGTCGCGTTCTCTTCATTGCGACCTGTACCCGGCGCTAACGCGATACTCAAAGTTCCGGTGTTGTCACCGGCGTCAACGGGATTCGCGTCGAGGCGGTTTCCGGTTCCGGCGACCGAGAAATTGAGCGCCACCGCGTCGATGTCGTCGGTTGCACTCTGTGCGGCTTGAATCGCGCGGTCCGTCTCGGCAAGCGGAGAACCGGGTGGAAGTCGCAGATCGACATTGAACTCGCCTTGCGACAATGCCGGAATCAGTTCGGTACCCAACCTGGGCACCAATGCCATTGTCGCAACAAAAATTGCCGCTGCTGCAAGGAGCACGGTTGTGCGGTGTTTGAGGGACCATCCAAGCAGGCCGGGGTAAATGTTCGCGATAAAGGAATAAAAATGCTGGAACAGCCAGGTTGGAAGCCAAAGCAGGGTCCGGAAGAGCCAGCGCACGCCGACCGCGACGAGGCCGAACAAGCTGACGACGAACGCAACCATGCGAGTGAAACGCCCCGGCGGGGTATCCTCGTTGCTGTTCTGGTATCGGCTGCCGGTACCGAGTGCGGCGAGCATCGGAATCAGGGTCAGCGCGACGATCAACGAGAATACGAGCGCAAACGTTACCGTCAGCGCCTGGTCGCGGAAGAGTTGCCCCGCAATGCCGGAAATAAATACCATCGGGAAAAATACGGCGATCGTGGTCAGCGTGGCGGCAGTCACGGCAGCCGCGACTTCGGACGTTCCGTTTTGAGCCGCTTCAAGAATTCCTTCGCCCTGCTCCCTTTTTCGGACGATGTTTTCGAGCACAACGATCGAGTTGTCGACCAGCATGCCGACGGCCAGCGCGATGCCGCCCAGCGACATGATGTTCAGTGACACGCCATACAAATACATCAGCAAGAATGTGCCGATGACCGATACGGGAATCGCGACACCAATAATGGTTGTAGCCCGTGCGTCCCGCAAGAATCCGAATAGCACGACGATGGCGATGACGCCGCCTAAAACGGCCGCACTCTTGACGCTGTCAACTGCCGACGAGATAAAGCGGGATTGATCGTAGATCGTAATCAGCTCGATGTCGTCGGGCAATGACTCGCGAATCGTCTCGAGGCGTTGCTCAAGTCGATTCGCGACCTGCACCGTGTTGGCGTCGCCTTCTTTGTAGATGGCGAGTTCGACCGACTCCCGTCCCTTGACGCGGGTGATGGCCTCGCGTTCCTTGAAACCGCGTTCGACGCTTGCGATGTCACGCAAGTAGACCGGGCGCCCGCTAACGTAAGCGACGATCGCGCCACGAAATTCATCGACCGAGAGAAACTCATTGATGGTCCTGACCAGGAAGCGCTGATTGCCTTCTTCGAGCCGCCCGCCGGACAGGTTGACGTTCTCGGCACGAATGCGCTCTGCGATTTGATCGATACTGATACCTAACTGAGACAATTTCTGCTGATCCACCTGGATCTGGATTTCGTCCTTAAGTCCGCCGCTGACCTTGACGGCCGCGGTACCTTCTTCAGCCTCCAGGTCGTTCTTGATGCGATCTTCAGCGAGACGGCGCAGCGCCTTCAGTTGCGCTTCTGCAGTCTGACCGCCGGTCGCGGACTCCTCTGCGTAAAGAAGTCCGAGCCGCACAATGGGCTCGGACGAGGGATCGAAGCGCAGCAGTAGGGGTCTGCGCGCTTCGAGTGGTAAGAATAATATGTCGAGCTTTTCCCGGACTTCGACGCCGGCGATATCCATGTCGGTGCCCCACAGAAACTCGAGAGTGACGTCGCTCTGCCCGGAGCGAGACACGGAACGAACCAGGCGAACGTTACGAATTACGCCGACGGCTTCTTCGATGGGTTTTGTCAGCAGGTTCTCGACGTCGACCGGCGCGGCGCCCGTCAGCTCGGTACGGATCGTCAGCGTCGGATATGAAATATCGGGAAGCAGATTCAAATTCAAGCGTGACAATGAGACCATGCCGAACAGGCCGATAGCGACCGTGAACATCACGATCGTTACGCGCCGCTGCGTGGCAATTTCAATCAGTCGGCGCATTGTCCGTTACCTGCGTGTCGGATTTTTCAACAAGATCCAGTTCGGACGATTCGTCAGTATTGATGACTGCAACCTTCGCGTCTGGCTTTAGCCCGATCTGGCCGACAGTTACGACGTCCTCATCGTCGCCAAGGCCGCTCGTGATCTCGACCATTCCCGCGTCGCTGTAGCCTGTCTCGACATACTTGCGGATCGCAATGTCATTTTCGACAACAAAGACACTTGTCCGCCCGATGTCCTCGATGATCGCGCTGCGTGGAACCTGCAACACGTTCGCGTGACGGTCGTAGACCACACTAATTCGGCCGAACATGCCAGGCTTGATGCGCCGTTGCTCGTCGAGGATTTCGATCGTTATCTTGAATGTCCCGGTTGCAGGGTCAACGACAGGGCTGACGCGAGTTACCGTTACGGCGATCGGAGGGCCCTGCAGCGCGTCGATATCTATGGCGACTGCCTGGCCCGCATTGATATTCCGGTACTCGCGCTCCGGTACGTGCAAGTACGCGACCAGCGGGTCAAAGCTCGTAATTCGAAATACCGGATCGTTCACACTGATCGTGTTACCGAGTTTTATGAATCGTTCGGATACGACGCCGGCAATGGGCGCACGAATCTGTGTGTAGTCGAGCTCCAGTCTGGACAAATTGAACGCCGCTTGCAGCGCCTCCATTTCAAACCTTATTTTTTCAAAGTCACCGGTGCTGACAAGTCCTTTCTCGCTCAGGTCTGCATTGCGTTCGTACTCACGTTGAAGTTTTCGAAGCTTCGCTTCGGACTCGCTCAATCCGAGTCTCAAGCGGTCGCCGTCCAGTCGCGCCAGGACCTGGCCCTTCGTGACCGTGTCGCCTTCCTCCACAAGTATCTCGCGTACTTCGCCACCGACTTTGCCAATGACGTCTGCCTCTGCGAGCGCTTCGATCGGAGCGGTGCCCGTGTATACGGCGAGAATATCGCCACGAGCCGGTTTGCCGGTTTCAACGGGAATCGGCGGCGTTTCTTCCGTTTCTTCGTCGCTGTTATCGGTAACGTCCCCATGTTGCTGGCAGCCGGCCAGCAACAAAATCAATGCGAGCGAAGCCAGGCCAAGTGGATTTAGCGTCATTGAGTTTTCCCTGTGACGGCCGCTGCCGTCGCGGCGATTAATCAGCCTGTATAGCTGCCCTGCGTGTCCCGTTTCGCAAGGACCTTGCTGCCATCGCGAAGCGCGGCCTGACCGATGACGACAATCTGTTCGTCACCTGCAAGACCATTTAGTACTTCGACCCGGCCGTCGGACTCGATACCGGTTTCAATCCGGCGCCGCGTAACCTCGCCATTGCTGACAACATATACTGAAGTCTGCTGGTCTTCTTCGACGAGCGCCTGTGCTGGAATCACCATTGCATCGGCGTGTTTCTCGTAGGCGACAGTGAAGCGTGCAAACATCCCCGGTGCCAGTTCTTGGTGCTCATTGTCAATAAGCGCAGTCGCACGGAACGTGCCATTTCGAGTGTCGATCGTGGGGCTGATGCGCGCAATTTCAGCGGCATATTTGCGACCCGGCATGGAATCGACTTCGAGCGTCGCCGTGTGACCGGCAGCGAATTTGCCAAGTTCTGTTTGCGGAATTTGTAAATAGGCAACCAGCTGGTTCGTGTCGGTGATGCGGAACGCTTCCTCACCGACGGCGATACTTTGCCCGAGCTTGATGGTTCTCGTCGATACATATCCGGAGATCGGCGCCCGAAGCCGCGAGTAGTTAAAATTCAGTTTCCTGAGTTCGTAGGTCGCCTCAAATCCCTGGAGGTCGAATCTCAGGCCGTCGAACATCGATTTGCTGACCAGACCGCGCTGGGCAAGATCGATATAGCGCTCATATTCGCCGCGTGCCATGGCAAGAGTGGCCTTGGCCGAAAGCATCTCCAAGCGCAGCCGTTCGCCGTCCAGGCGGGCAAGCGTTTGACCCTGCTCCACCCAGTCGCCTTCTTCAACGAGGAGTTCGACGACCTCGCCCGGTACGCGAGCAAGCACGGGTGCATCGCCCTCAGACCCGATGGTCGTCGTGGCGTCATAGGTGGCATAAATATCCGCCCGGGCCGGAAAGCTTACCTGCACGGGAACCGGCGTCGCGGCTTCCGGATCACTGGTCGCAACAACGCTGGCCTCGCCGGTCCCACAGCCTGACAGTGCAGGCAGTGCCGCGATGGCCAGTAGGTACAGCGTCGTGTTGATCGTTTTCATCGGTTCCTCAGTGGTTCGCCAGATTGGTGTTATAGTGAAGTATAACACTAGTTCGGTATAACGCAAGTTCTGGCAGAAGCCAGGTGTTCTCAGCACCTGCATGACACTTAGATGCCGCAAAGCGCTATTTGGATGCAAAAGTTTTGCTTATAAGGGCGACGCGCCTTAAGACGTGACAGCCAGGCCTCGCCGCTCACGTCGTGCAACCAGCCGTTTGGAGGTATTGGCCTGGATCAGCAGCAGGCTCGGGGTCAGAAACAGGGTCAATATTGTCGCGAACGCGAGCCCGCCGGCGACCGAGGCGGCCAGCTGTGTCCACCACTGTGAGCTGGGTGCGCCGATCGACACATGGCGGTCAATCAGATTGATGTTGACGCCGAGTACCATCGGCATGAGTCCGATAATCGTGGTAACGGTCGTCAACAGGACGGGCCGCAGGCGCATCGCACAGGTGCGGATGACAGCGTCATAGGCGGCTGCACCGCGGCTGCGTAGAACGTTATAGGTATCAATAAAGACGATGTTGTTATTGACAACGATGCCGGCCAGCGTGATGACGCCCACGCTCGACATGATGACACCGAATGGTTTGCCCATGATCAGGTGGCCCAGCAAGACGCCGCCGGTCGAGAACAAAACGGCCGTCAGGATCAGGCCGGCCTGGTACAGACTGTTGAACTGGGTCACGAGAATGATCGCCATCATCGCGAGGGCCATGAGCATCGCCTGCGTCAGGAAGTGCTCGTCCTCCTCCTGGTCCTCGGTGCTGCCTCTGAAGGCAATGCCTACACGCGGGTCGATTCCGAGAGTCGGCGTAAGGTCGCGTAATTGCGCAACGATATCGGACGGCAGAAACTGGGGTGCGACGTCGGCATCGATCGTTATCGTGCGTCGCAAATCAGTACGTCGTATCGTGCTGACCTTTTGCGCCGGTTCACGTTTGACGAAGGTACTGATCGGGACCAGGCCATTTGCGGTCGGAATTCGGAGTTCGTCAATCTGCGTCAGGTTGCGACTCGAAGCCGGGTAGCGCACGCGAATGTCAATTTCGTCATCGCTGTCGTCAGGGCGATATTCGCCGATCTTGATGCCATTGGTCACCAATTGCACCATCGCGCCAACCAGCGCCACGTCTGCGCCAAAACGGGCTGCTTCCGCACGATCGACTTTGATTTGCCATTCGATGCCGGGTAGCGGCCGACTGTCTTCGATATTCATGATTGCCGGATTGTCTTGCATCAATTCAACGACGGTCGCGACGGCCTCTTCCAGCAAGGCCGGGAAACGCGAGGAAAACTCAATTCGGATTGGCTTGCCGATGGGCGGGCCGGGATCCGGTTTGCGAGTCTCGATTACAATGCCAACCAGGTCCGATGTGTTTTCACGGATTTCGGCAAGAATCTCGTCTGCCTTGCGCCGCTGGTCCCAGTGGATGTAGTTCAGGGTCAGGGAACCGATCTGGTCTTCCGCGCCCTGATCGCTACCGCCGGTCTTTGCGTACACATACTCGATCTCGGGCATGCCAAGAACACGCGCTTCAACCTGCCGGACCAGGTAATCCTTCTCATCGGTCGACAGGTCGCCGCGGGCGCGAATGTCGACCATCCCGAAGGGCTGTTCGACGTCAGGGAAGTACTCCACGCCGCGGCCAAGCCCCAGGAACAACGCGTAAACGACAAGCAGTAACACCGAAACTGTCGCGACATTGCGCCAGGGGTGCCGCAACGAACGTTTCAAGAACTGTACATAGCTTCCAGTGACGCCGGTGACCGAGTCCAGATCCCCTGTTTCCGCCGCCGCAAGATTCCGGCGCGCCTCATCGTTTGTGGCACCCGTCTTGCCAAAAAGCGAACCTAGCGTCGGAACGAACAACAATGCCATGACCAGCGATGCGGACAACACCGCAATCAGCGTGATAGGCAGGTACTTCATGAATTCGCCCGTGGTACCGGGCCACAGCGCAAGCGGCACGAAAGCAGCAAGCGTAGTACACGTTGACGCGATGATGGGCCAGGCCATGCGAATTGCGGCACGCGCATAGGCACTGCGGGGCGATTCACCTTCTGCCATGCGCCGGTCCGCCATTTCGGTCACGACAATGGCGCCATCCACAAGCATGCCGACAGCCATGATCAGCGCAAACAGTACCATCATGTTGATGGTGATCCCGAACATGCCGATCAGCAGGATGCCCATCAGGAAGCTTCCCGGGACGGCCACGCCGACCAGCAATGCGGAGCGAAATCCCAGGATGCCAATAATGACAATGAATACGAGAAGTACCGCGACAATCACGCTGTTTTGCAGTTCGGACAACATGTCGTTGACGTCTATGGACTTGTCGCGCGATGCGACGATATCCACTTCGGCGGGCCAGTAGGCTCGCTCTTGTGCAATGACCGCTTTGACGGCGTCGATGGTATCGATGACGTTTGCGCCGGAGCGCTGAACGACCTCGATCGCGAGCGCCTTCTTGCCATTCAGGCGCGCGTAACTATCCGCATCCTTGAATGTGCGGCGCACATCCGCGATGTCCTTGAAATGAACGACCCGCTCGCCGACCGCCTTGATTGGCATGTTGAGCACATCTTCCGGTGACTCGACCACGCCGGGCACCTTGATCGGAAACCGGCCCTCCGTCGCCTGCAGTGACCCGGCAGCAACAAGACGATTGTTCAAGCTGATAATTTTGATGATCTGCGCCTGATCCAGGCCGTAGCTCTCCATGGCCAGCGGATCGACGACTACCTCCATAAGCTCTTCGCGCACGCCGACGAGATTGACCTCGAGTACGCCACTCAATCCCTCGAACTTTTCCTTGAGATCTCTCGCGATGGTCGTCAGTGTCCGCTCGGAAACCTCGCCAGCAAGATTGAGAATCAGCATCGGATCAAAGCGGGACATTTTGACCTCGGAGACCGTGGGTTCTTCTGCATCGCTCGGAATTTTTGCTTTTGCCTTGTTGACCTTCTCGCGCACATCCTGCAACGACTTGTCGATGTCGATGCCCGCATAGAATTCCAGTCGTACATTGGCGCCGCCTTCATAGGCGTTAGCGGTCATCTCCTTGATGCCCTCGATGGTTCGCAGTTCCTGCTCCATCGGCCGAACGAGCAGACGCTCGGAGTCTTCGGGCGAAATTCCGTCAAGCTTGATGCTGACGTAAAACATCGGTATCTCGATATCCGGCTCGGCTTCCTTGGGAATCGTCATGTAGGCGGCGACCCCGCCAATCAGGACAATAGCCAAAGACAGGAGCACGGTTCGCGACCGCGACATTGCCGATTCGATGATCTGCACCGGCGTTATTCTCCGCCGGACTTGATGGCAACGGCCGTGTTGACGTCGTCTTCAGGGACAGCGTTGACGACCGAACCGGATGCTACAAAGCCTTGCCCGACCGTGATAATCGTCGCGGTCGCAGGCAAGCCGGCAATCCAGACGCCGTCGCCGTCAGACAGCGCTATGTCGGCCACAATAAATTCGACTTTACCCGCATCGTTGATGATCTTGATACCGACATTGCCGGCATCATCAAGCGTTAACAGCGAAGGGGAAACGCGGTGCGCGAGCACGCGCTCCGCCGGAATACGCAACTCGGCCGTACCACCGACACGCAGATGACCATCCGAATTATCCACTTCGAGCTCAACTTCGAACGTGCGGGTCGCCGCATCGGCAACCGGAGCCACATAACGAATTTTTCCGCGCACGGTTTCACCGGTCGCGAGTCGTGCTTCGGCTGTATCGCCTGCGTTGACGAAACGAGTATCGAATTCGGACAGGTTGGCTGAGACGATGATCGTTCGGTTGTCGACGAATGTTGCTATCGGCTCGCCGCGTTTCAGGAAATCGCCTTCCTCGACAATGCGCGATTGCAAAGCGCCATCAAACGGTGCGCGGACCTTCATGTACGTGAGGTCCAGCTGCGCGCGGACAAGCTCGGTTTTTGCCGCTTCAAGCGCCGCGACTGCCTCCTGAAGCTGGGCTTCGGAAACATAGCTTTCGGTTTTAAGTTTTTCGCGCGCCTCGTACTCGACCTCACGCTGCCTGACTGTAGCCTTTGCCTGGGCGAGGCGTGCGCTGCGATCACGCTCATCGAGGCGAACGATCAATTCGCCGCGGTCGATGTTGCTGCCACGCGCGGCATCGATAAACTCGACGCGCCCATCGGTTTCCGCCGACAACGTGACAACCCGGGCAGGCGCCGTTCTGCCATTAACGACGATCGTGCGTTGAACTTCCTCTGCGGACTGCGTCCTGACACGAACGCTGCTGCGTGCATGCTTTTCGACCGATGACGCGGACGCTCCGGTGCCAGATTGAGTTTCGTTTCCGCCAAGTTGGCCGGACAGCAGCCAGAGTGCAACGAAGCCGGCGATGCCCGCTGATAACAGCCACGAGCTGTGTTTCTTGAATATGCCCGATTCCATCAATTGAATTCCCGATTGGATTGTTGCCGCTAGCCGGCTATTGACTCGCGTGTAACCGGTTGTTTGGTCAACATACCCTTGTTTTCATCAATGTATGTTTGCATTGCCTCGGTCATCGCCTTGCCGAAGCCGCAAACGAATCGCATGCCGTCGGTCCATTCGTCCATGCGGCCCGTTTCGAAGTCGTGAAACATCGACATATAACGTTCCAGTTCTTCAACGCGGCTTGCGAGTACGATATCGATCTGCTCCGGCGACATCAGGTGTGCGAAACACATTGTCGCGAGGAATTCCGAACGTACTTTGTGGCTGGGTGCCGGATCCTCCAGCGCCGTGAGCAAATGCTGGCGACCGGCAACGGTAATTCGATAAACCTTGCGATCGGGCTTACCCTCCTGCGCAATTTCGCGGCAGTCGACGAGCCCTGCTTCAGCCAGCGACGACAATGCCGGGTAGATCGAACCGTAACCGGCCGCAAAAAAATGTGCGAATGTCGACTCGAATTGCTTCTTGAGGTCATAGCCCGAGGCCTCGCTATCGACGAGCATACCCAGGCATACGGTTTTTACGTCCATTGTGTTGTGGTCCCGCGTCCGCTGACGCATATATCGGAGCGATGCATACTATCACTTCGATATATAAAAACCAGTGAATGGATATAATTATTGGCTATGGTCGCGAGAAATCGACGAAAAACTACTGAAAATATTGCGCCATGAAGGGCGTCAACAGACGATCCTCGGGGTCGAGCTGGCGCCGAATCCTGCGAAAGAAGTTCAGGCGGTCTGCGAACACCAGTTTGGCATAGTCGGCACGCAACGATCGGGTCTGACTGAAAATGGGCACACCAGCCCAGTGTTCAGCGAAGTCCGCGAGGTCGATAACAAAGTCTTCCCAGCCGTGGTGCTGAGTCGACGCCGTTTGAAGCGCAATCATCGGCTCATCAAACGACGGCGAAAGTAACGCGCTCGTGTCCCGGGAAACGCGATATCCGACCACCGGTAAATCGCAGCGATACCCGGAGCGCTCGAAGTTTTCGTGACAGAAATCCTGGTATGCGCGCACGACGAGCGAAAAATCGGTCGCTGGAAAGCACCACGTTGAATAGAGCACTTTTCGCGCGCTGCTGGCCGTATGACTCCTGGTTCCGGAGGTCGCATTGTTGCCAGTGCGAACGAAGCGACTGTTGACGATGCCCTGTGTGACTTCGCTAACGCTGTCGATCAGGCGATACCGGACCGACTGGATCGGCAAAAGGCGATTGAGTGACTTGCAGACATGCGGAAGCACTGTACTTTCGCCCCAGTCCTTGATCTTCCACGGTGCGCTGTACGCGGTTCCGGAGGTGGCGGCGTAGCGGCGCAGATCCAGGTAGACCCGGTTTCGATAGGGCATCAGGCAAAAGCGAAAACCGACATCAGAATTGGTCAGCGTATCGACGACGTCACAAAAATCTTCGGTTTCGAGGCGCCGATGACTCACTGTAAACGTCGTAATCGGCTGCACTCTTATGGTTGCCTCGACAATGACGCCGAGTAGCCCGTAACTTGCACGCATCGCACGCATCAGGTTTTTCTGGTCGGCCTGCACGGTAATCGGCTTGCCGGCGCCGGTGATCAATTTGAGGCTGATGGCCTGGCTTGAGAATGAGCCCGAGACATCGCCGATACTGGCGCCGAGGCAGGGCGCGGCGATGGCTCCGCCGAGCGTTCTCCCTGTCATTTCGTGGCTGCCGATCAACTCGAGACCGTGTTCGGCCAATGCCTCTGAAAGTGCATACAGTCTGACGCCGGCCTGGGCGGTTACGGTGTGGTTGTAGGCATCGACCTTGACGATCCGGTCGAGTCCGGACAGCCGCAACACCGTACCGGTATTGCTTTCATTGCAGCCTGTTGCCGCCGTTCCGGCGCCCTGCGGCCGGATGGGCAGGGCGATATTGGCGTCACGATCCATCGTGCGAAGCACAGTTTTGGTGTTTTTTGCCGAGACTTCGGCGGGTTGCGGGGGCGGCCGCACTCTGAATCGCCCGGTGTTCTTCAAGCGGACTGCTGACATTCTCGTCTCCGGTGGCCCCGCTGTCGTAGGCGTTTCACTCTCAGAAATTGCCCTTAGACCGGAAGCTTTGCGGCCCTGCCTTTCGGCAGGTGTGCCTTTATCTAACGTTGGGCTATCGTTGCACGCAGGACCGAAGGCTGTCAACGCGCAGGGAATACTATTAAACTTATTGTCAAATGCCGAAACCTCACAAAAATCCGGGACAAATCATGAGGACACTACTGTTATCGGGCGCTGTCGCGCTGTTGGCCGCCTGCGCGGCCGAGCCAACCATCGACACGAGCGCCACAGCCGAGAAAAGTTTTGACGGTCTTTCGCCAATAAGCAATGCCCGCTTCGCCAATGCATGGATTGATCCGGACGTGGATTTGGCCGACTACGACAAGATTTTGCTCGGCGACGCTGAATTCGAGTTCCGTGCAGTTAAGAAAAGCGCGCGCACATCGACGATGGGCCGTAGTAACCAGCGAGAATACTGGATCAGCGACGAGGGAAAGCAGAGGCTCGTGGAAATAGTGAATGAGGTATTTCTCGAGGAGTTGCAGAAGAGCGAGCGCTTCACGATCGTTGACGAAGTCGGCCCGGATGTGCTGATCATCGTCGGTGCACTGCATGACATCGTGTCCAGGGTTCCGCCGGATCTGGTTGGCCGGGGTGAGATTTTCCTGTCGTCAGTCGGCGAGGCGACGCTGGTGCTGGAAGCCCGGGACTCGCTCAGCGGGGAAACGATTTACCGGGCCGTCGATCGTCGAAGCATCGAGCAACCCGGCGGCGGCCTGGACGCCGCCATTCGATCGACTCCTGTCACGACATGGGCCGAGGTTCGTCGCTGGGCGCGTCGCTGGGCGACCCGCTTGCGCGAAGGTCTCGATTCAATTCGCGAATAGCATCTTTCTTGCCGATGATCCGGCGAGTATCACTTGGGAATGCTAACGACACTTGTCGGTAGTCGGGTACCACCGAAGTACCGCAAGTATCTAAAGCTGCCACGGCGCACGGAGTCCTGGAAGATCGACGGGACGACAGACTCGCGGCTCGGCCGCGTGGTGGCAGCTTGGTTGAAGGGACGCGCCGGGAAGTGCGGCGTATTTCGGCTCGATCTGGGTCTTGATGCGTTGTCGATGCGCATCGGCCTGATCGATGCGGCCGAGACGAGCGTCGACATACAGAGCTACCTGATTCGCGATGACCTGAGCGGCAACCTGATCGTCCTGCGTTTGATAGAAGCGGCGGATCGTGGTGTTCGCGTTCGACTGCTCATGGACGATGCCCTGACCGGGGAAATCGATACGGGCCTCGTGTCGATAAACGATCACGTTAATATCGAAGTTCGGGTGTTTAATCCTTTTCCGAGACGTCGCTCCCGTGTTGTGAGCTTCATCGCCAACTTCAATATCCTTAATCGGCGAATGCATAACAAGTCGTTCACTGTCGACAACCAGGTCACGATCGTCGGCGGCCGAAACCTCGCCGACGAGTATTTTCAGGCCAGCGGGAAAAGCGAGTTCCTTGACGAGGACCTGCTTGCGATCGGGCCTGTCGTGAACGCTGTGTCGGAGGGGTTCGACGAATACTGGAACATGATTGAATCGATCCCGATCGATGGTTTCGACTCGCCGATCGAGCATTCACCCATTTCGGACACGATCGAAGAAGGCCGGAGGTTTTTGCAGGAAAACGAGGATAGCCCGCACCTGAGCAAAGTCAGCGGCGAGTTGGTTGATCGACTTTTGCGAGGCACGCTGTCGCTGATCGAGGCAGAGGCAGCGCTCATACTGGATCATCCCGACAAGATTCGCGGCCTTACGCGCAACCAGGTTGGCGAAACGACGAATTTCCTGCGGCAGCTGGTGTCATCGGCCTCGACCGAGGTCATCATCGTTTCGCCCTATTTCGTGCCGCAACGTCAGGGAGTGGATTTCCTGACGGCGCTCGTTCGCAAGGGCGTCCGCGTCGTCATAGTTACGAACTCTTTGGCCTCGACGAATCATTCCAGCGTGCATGCAGTATATGCACGGTACCGAAAACCCCTGTTGCGACAGGGCGTAGAACTTTTCGAGCTGCGCCCGCGAATAAGCTCATCGAGTGCTGAGGAGGCCCGGCCTCGCTTGAAAGTCACGCTGCATTCAAAGCTGGCTGTTGTGGACAATGAAACACTGTTCGTGGGCTCATTTAATCTCGATCCGCGATCTCTGTATATCAATACAGAAATGGGTATGGTCGTTGAATCGAACGAGTTGGCTCGGTCTGTAGCGCAGAGCATCGGCAATTCCCTGCGGCGGCAAGCCTACAGCCTGCGCCTCGCGCGCACGGGTGGTGTTCGCTGGAAATACCTGACGCGAAATGGCGAACGCATCGCATCCAAAGAACCGCATACAACTCTGTGGCGTCGGGTAAAGACGAAGTTCATGAGTTTTCTGCCGATTGAGAGTCAGATGTAATCGGCTGCTTGCTGTTCGCAAATAGTTTAAGGTTTCAGTGCAGGATGAGAATTCAATGTCAACGCTGAACGTCAACGACGTCGCAGAAGCAGCCGAACGCGCCGCGGCGCGCATCGTCGGGCTGGTTCGGGAAACGCCGCTGGATTACTCGCCACGCTTCAGCGCAGAGACCGGCGCCGAAGTCTGGCTGAAGCTCGAGAATCTGCAGCACACCGGCTCATTCAAGTTGCGCGGTGCCGCGAATCGCCTGATGACGCTGACGCCCGGGCAACGGGCCGCTGGTTGCGTTGCCGCGTCGAGCGGCAACCACGGCGCCGCGGTTGCGTATGCGATGGAAAAACTGGATGTCAGCGGTGTCGTCTTTGTTCCGGAACAGACGTCATCTACCAAAGTAGAGGCTATACGCTCCTATGGTGGCGATGTGCGGTTTTTTGGATCCGATGGACTCGATACGGAACTACACGCACGGGAATATGCCGAGCGGAACAGCCTGTTTTACCTGTCTCCCTATAATGATGATGAGGTCATAGCCGGGCAGGGCAGTTGCGGGATCGAAATTGTGGCGCAATCGACGGACATTGATGAGATTTTCGTTGCCGTCGGTGGTGGCGGTCTCATCGGCGGGGTTGGCAGCGTAATGCGCATTCACAACAAAGATGTTCGCGTGATCGCTTGCCAGCCAACGGCCTCTGCCGTTATGACGCGATCCGTCGCGGCAGGGGAGATTCTCGATCTGCCCAGTGAGGCGACTCTCTCGGACGGCACGGCTGGCGGTATCGAGCCCGGGGCGATCACTTTCGAATTATGCAGAAAGGTCGTCGACGACTTCGTTACCGTCGATGAGTCCGAGATCGCGGCTGCGATGCGCCTGTTCATGGACAGCCAGCACCAGTTGATTGAAGGTGCAGCCGGTGTCGCGATTGCCGGCATGCTGGCCAGGAAGGCGGACCTGTCCGGTCGCAAAGTGGTCATAATCATTTGCGGTGCCAATATCAGCCGGGAATCTCTCCTCACGGTAATATCTTGAGAATGAGGCCGATTCTTTCAATGTTCGCAATGCTGCTCGTTACAGGGCCGGCATTCGCAGCGACGACCGCTATCGTCAATGTGAATGTAATTCCGATGACGTCGGAGTCTCTTGTCGGCGCCCAAACCGTTATCGTCGAAGACGGCATCATCACGGTGATCGGAGATGTCGATGCCGTCCCGGTTCCCGAGAGTGCAGAAGTTGTCGATGGTACGGATCGTTACCTGATGCCGGGCCTGACTGAAATGCACGGCCATGTGACGGGCACAGACCTTGCGCGAATAACTCGACTATTCAAGCTGTTTCTGGCCAATGGAGTGACGACGGTCAGGGGCATGCTGGGCCGGCCGTCACATTTGCAGCTTAGAAAGGACATCGCCGCGGGCCGGGTGTTTGGCCCACGCCTCATCACATCCGGCCCGTCCTTCAACGGCAACTCGGTGACCGGCGCGACCCAGGCTATCCAGATGGTCCGCACACAGCATGCGGCCGGCTACGACTTCCTCAAAATTCACCCCGGGTTGAATCGTGAGGAGTTCAGCGCGATTGCCGACACCGCAAATGAATTGGGGATGCCCTTCGCCGGCCACGTACCGGTTGCCGTTGGGGTGAGGGCTGCGCTCGCCAGGGGCATGGCGACGATCGACCATCTTGATGGATATATGGCGTCGTTGCTGCCGCCAAATACGGATACATCCGGCGGTTTCGGAGGGTTTTTCGGTGTCAATCTGGCGGATCAGGTGATGGAAGATCGCATTGCAGAGGTGGTGTTTGCAACGGTCGCGAGCGGTGTCGGCAATGTGCCGACCGAGTCTCTTTTCGAACAGTTCGTCAACGATGTGTCACCCGCAGACCTCGGCAGCCAACCCGAAATGCGCTACATGTCAGCCGAGACCGTGAGTCAGTGGCAACGCTCGAAAGAGCAGGTCCAGCGCGAGCGAGGTTTCGATCCGGATGTGGCGGCCCGGGCTATCGAAATCCGGCGGAAACTGATTCTCGCCTTGCAGGAGGCCGGGGCGATGTTGCTACTTGGGTCGGACGCACCGCAAACATTCAATGTCCCCGGTTTCTCGCTGCATCGCGAGCTCGGGTTCATGGTCGCGTCCGGATTAACGCCGTTCGAGGCGCTGCAAGCGGGGACAACTGCGCCCGCGAGCTTTTTTGGCCTCAATACCGGGACGATCGAAATTGGCCGAATCGGTGACCTGGTATTACTCGATGCCAATCCGCTTGAAGATATCGCCAATAGCGGTCGGGTCCACGGCGTGCTGGTCGCAGGTCAATGGGCGACGGCCAGCGAATTGCTCGACGGCCTCGACTAGTCCGGCGGGAACCTGGCGGCGGTTGCAACCAAATTCCGTTGAGACGCGTCTAATCAGACACTGCATCGATTAGCACGCGGAAGGGAATAGCAATGCGCAGTTTTATCGTAATGGCAATGTTTACAGCGAGCCTGGCATACGCCGGCTGGTCGGACTACGAAGAAGTCCGGGTTCTCGAGGTTGATGCTATTGGCGTCAGCGACTTCTTCATCGACGCCGGCGCCGGCAGTATGACCGTCAATGGCGATGCCGGGGCATCCACGATTCAGGTGACGGCCACGATCCAGGTAGACGTGGACGAGGAAGACAAGCCGCGCGAGATTATCGCCGACAGCCTGACACTCTCGCTCGAACGGGACGGCGACAGGATCGTCCTGAAGTCGTTTTTCGACGGTGGTCACTGGGACGGGCACAACGGATCCGTCAAACTCGAAGTCCTGATGCCAGCGGGAATCCCGCTGCGCGTCGATGACGGCTCCGGTTCGATCACTATTGAAGACGTTTACTCAAACGTAGAGATTGATGACGGCTCCGGCTCGCTTAAGATTTACAATGCCGGCGCCATCAAGATCGACGATGGTTCCGGATCGATCCAGATCGAGAACGCCAGCGGCGACGTCGACATCATCGATGGCTCGGGCAGCATCACGGTCAGCGGTGTCGGCGGTAGCGTGACGATCGATGATGGCTCCGGGTCCATCAACGTCCGGGACGTCGAAAAAGACCTGATCATCCTGGAAGACGGCAGCGGCGGATTGTCGCTAACCAACGTCCGCGGCAGTGTCGAACAGGGCACCTGAGGACTTGGGGCGCACGTGCGACACGCTAAGCTATTGATTTCGTAGTGTTATCCCACCGCCCCGCCTGGCGGACCTCCTTTCGTGGCGGGCTCCGTCCCTGCGGGCTAGAATGTCCGTAGTCGGCGCCCATCGTTGCAGGCGCGACAAAGGGAGGGGGTATGAAACTGGTTCAGCATCTGCTCGAAATCAAGGGCAGTGACGTAGTCTCAATTCAACCGGACGCATCGGTTCTTGACGCTATCAAGCTCATGGCAGAAAAAGGCATTGGTTCGCTCATCGTAAGCGAAGGCGGCGACCTGAAAGGCATCGTCACCGAACGCGACTACGCGCGCAAAGTTATTATCAAAGGGCGCGCATCCGATACCACACAAGTTGCCGAAATAATGACAGCTGACGTTGTGACTGCGTCCAGCAAACAGACCGTCAATCAATGCATGGAAATTATGACTGCGAAGAAATGCCGTCACTTGCCGATCGTTGATGACGGTAAACTCGTTGGAATGATATCCATCGGTGATCTTGTGCAGGCGATCATCGCGAACCAGCAGGAAGAAATCGAGCATCTCGAACAATACATTTCAGGTTAATGACGATTACCCGACATCGTCGATCGATAGTGCTGCTACTTGGTATCGTCGCAGTCAATTTTGCGACTGCCGACGAAATGCCGGACGCCCGGACAATTATCGGCCCGAGTAATATCAAGCTTGCCGACGGTGCCCAGGCGCTGCGTGAGGGAGATGGTGAAGAAGGCGTCAGGCTGACGCTTTTGGGCCTCGCTTCCGCGCAAGGCCAGCGTGAGCGAATAGTGGCCCTCGCGAACCTGTGTGCCGGCTATCTTCTTCTCGACCAGACAGAGGAAGCGCTCGGCTATTGTGATCGGGCGCTCGCCGAGAACGATCGAAACTGGCACGTCTACAACAATCGTGCGCTTGTTTACCTGAGGCTGAAACGCTTCGAAGAAGCCGAAGACGACATCGTTCGCGGACAGGAACTCGCGCCGAATTCGAAGAGCCTGAAAGTCGTCAAAGGCATGTTCCTCGACGAAACGTCTCCGGTGTTACCGAATATTATTATCGATGATCGGCGAGAACCCGTTGATGATGAACGTTAGTGCGCTACTGTGGACCCTGATCCTGGCCGGCGTGTCGTCGCTGGCAGAAGAAACCGGCACAACACGCGTTCTCACCGAGGACCGCGACCGCGTGCCCAGCCAGACTGTTGCGCCGATGTATCCGGAAAATGCACAACGGGATCGAATCGAGGGTGAGGTACAGGTGTGCTACGAGATTGACAGGAAAGGCCGGCCGTATCGGGTCGCCGTGCGTCGCAGCACCCACCGGGTATTTGAACGGCCGTCAATTCGCGCGGTGAAGGCCTCCGCGTATGTGCCCCTCAAGCCCGGCGAAAAGTCATCCGGTATCAAGACCTGCCGTACATTCAAATTTCAGCTCGAACCGATCGCCGCCGACAATTTGGCGGCGTGAAGCGTATTCGACATCAACATGACGATCGTCATGGGACCGACGCCGCCCGGGACCGGCGTGACCGCCGCCGCAACTTCCATGACTTCGTCGTAGTTCACGTCGCCTGTCAGCTTCGACCTTGTTTCCCCATCTATTTCTACGTCAATGCGATTGATGCCGACATCGATGACAATCGCACCCGGTTTGATCCAGTCACCTCTGACCATGTTCGGTCGGCCGACTGCGGCTATGACAATATCTGCCCCACGCACGACGCCCGGTAAATCGTTTGTGCGGCTGTGAGTCACAGTAACCGTCGCGTTGGCGGCCAGCAACAGGCTTGCCATGGGCTTTCCGACGATGTTGGAACGGCCAATTACCACAGCGCTCTTGCCAGACAAATCACTGCCAAGGTAATCCTCTATCATGCGCATGCAGCCCGCCGGTGTGCAGGGAACAAACGCATCGGCCGTATCGCCAGCGGTCAGTTTGCCGATGTTCACGTAGTGAAAACCGTCGACGTCCTTTGCTGGCGAAATCGATTGCGTAATCACATGTGCGTCGAGATGCCCGGGCAATGGCAGCTGTACAAGAATGCCGTGAACCGCGTCGTCGTTGTTCAGCTTGTCGATGAGTTCAAGCACCTGATCCTGACTCGTATCTTTCGCAAGCGTGTGCTGAACGGAGTGAAATCCGCAGGCTTCGGCCGTACGCTTCTTGTTGCGCACGTAGACCTGACTCGCCGAGTCTTCGCCGACAATTACGACGGCCAGTCCGGGCTGGAGACCGTGATTTTTCATCAGTTCTGCGGTTTCAGCCGTGATCGCCGCGGATAATTCAGCCGCTTTCGCTTTGCCGTCAATACGCGTTGCAGTTGCCATGGCGCGAATCTTACGGCACGCCGGTGACCGGCGTCCATCGGGTGCTCCGGGCAGGCGACGATTGAGTCCCAGTGCCAGCACAGCGGGTCCGGCCGCCGCAACCAGGTGTTTGAGTGTGTGACCGCTGATCACGTGAAGCAACTCAAAGACGCCCATATCGAAATACTCGAACAGTTTGGCCACAATATAAAAACCTGTCATCAGCCAGATGTAGTGACCAATATTATTGCGGCGCTTGCTTGTAATCAGAATGGCCGGAATTGCGAGCATTGGCAGGAACTGCACGATTGCGTAAGGTCGCAGGTCGCCCGCATGAATCGATTCAGTCCACTGCCAGTAAACGACAGAGCCGATGCCGATGATGAGAAACACGGGTAACAGGCGTTTTGCGGTCGTCGTTGAGCCGTACTCGCCAATAACGGCCGCGAACAGCCCCGAGAATGCGATCGTCATGGGCAGGCGATCCCAGAAAAGTGTGCCGTCACCTGGCTCGAGGTGAAAGTAGCTGGAACCGAACGCCGTCAGGAGAACACCCGCGAAAAAAACCAGGTAGGCGTTCCGAAGCGCGAAATCAGCATTCGCTCCACCGGGTTTCAATACGACGTGCAGTCCCCACAGCCCGACGAGCAGAAACGGCAGGTTGGACAGGACATTCCAGAAATTCGGAACCGACCAAATCGCCCGGCCATCTGCAAAGACATAATAAGCAGGGTCCTGCGGCACAGGGCCCGTAAACTGAAACAAAAGAACGAGCCCCACGACGGGAAGTACGCGAGCCAGCCAGTATCGAAGCGATCTCTGCGCCAAAGGTTTTACTCTTCCTGGCAGGAAATTCGCGTCATTGGAAAATCAATACGGACGTCATTGCCCGGCCTTTTCACGCTGG
>CAYLTW010000013.1:0-8684 GCA_964386735.1 uncultured Woeseiaceae bacterium | reverse complement strand
ATTCGCGTCATTGGAAAATCAATACGGACGTCATTGCCCGGCCTTTTCACGCTGGGTTTTCTCAAGTGAGGGCCCGCAAAAAACGACCCAGGCACCGAAGTCCCCGCTGAAGTTCCGGAAGCGATGTTCCGTGCCGGCGGGCACAAACAGTATTTCGCCCGCTTCGAATGCTGTCTTGCTGTCTCCGATTTCGAATGTGCCGCTACCCCGGTGCACGATGTAGACTTCGTCCCGGTCGTGAGGCGTTTGCGGGTCGGCGTCTTGGGGCGCATAGAAACCGATTTCGAGTGTGCCGTGCTGCAGCAGAACGCCGTAGCGGTCGTCGCCAGATTCCGCAACTGCCTGCAGTGCCGTGTCCACGGTCATTCGACTGTTCAATCTCTCTCCGAGGCATGTCCGGGCCAATTGCCCACGCTACTGCAAGCTTTGAGGTCGGGTAATGCCACGCGGTCCCCGATTGGTGTGTGTTCGGGATAGAATACACCGACTTCTTCTTGCGTGTGATTACCTTTGAATTCGTTTTTCAGAAACCTGCGCGGGCTGATGGTCTTTTCCGGACTAACGCTCAGTACGATTGTATGCTTCGTTCCGATTATGGTGCTGGCCCTCATCAAGCTCCTGTTGCCGATTAAGCCGGTACGGCGAATCGTAACGCGCGCTCTCATGTCGATCGGTGACGCCTGGGTCAGCCTTAATCGTTATATTCTGGCCGGGAGCGGAGCCTTGCAATGGTGCGCAAGCGGCACTGACGACCTCAGGCCGGGAGGATGGTATCTCGTAATCGCAAATCATCAGACCTGGGTCGATATAATGGTGCTGCAGATCATCCTGAATCGCCGAATTCCGTTTCTGAAATTTTTCATCAAACAGGAACTTATCTGGTTCCCGATTCTCGGCATGATCTGGTGGGCAATGGATATGCCGTTCATGAAGCGCTACGCGCCGTCTTATCTCGCAAAGCACCCGGGAAAAAAAGGTGGAGACCTCGAAGCAACACGAAGGGCCTGTGAAAAATTCAAGGATACGCCAACATCGATCATCAGTTTCATCGAAGGTACGCGATTCAGCGAAGCCAAGCGGGACGCGCGACAGTCGCCTTACCGGAATTTATTGAAACCGCGGGCGGGCGGCATCGCGATCGCCCTCTCATCGATGGGCGAACTGTTTGATGCGGTCCTCGACATTACGCTCGTGTATCCCGATGGGGCTCCGCAGTTTTGGGGGCTGTGTTGTGGCGACACCGTGCGCGTAATTGCCGAAGTCAATGCGCGGCCGTGCGAAGACCGAATTGTCGGCGGCGACTATCAAAACGACCGCGCGTATCGTCGCGACGTGCATCAGTGGCTTACGGGAATTTGGCAGGAGAAGGATGATCGTATCGATGTGTTGCGTGGGGATTCGCATTCGGGTGCCGGTGTGGCGTAGACTGACGTTTCCAGATATTGCGCGGAGTACACGATGTCCCACAGCCGGTTTTACGACACGGTGGCATTTGATGTGCGTGACAACGCGACCATGTTGTTCTTCGCACGCACGTCCGACGCCGGCGATATCGAGGACTACCTGCTTTTGATGCGTGCCGTCGAGGATGACTTTGACGAGTCGCTCTACATCGAAATAAACGAGAATCAATTTGGCGGGCACGACCTGCTGAGCGAGGCACGCCTGCTGGACAATACGCTGACACTCGTGCTGCACGAGCCGGCTAAAGAACTCGATAACGCTTCCGAGATCGTGCTGACATTCGAGGCGACCGAGAATAACCTGACAAGCATGGAGGCCGGCGCGTTTCGCGTGCTCGGCGACGCGATGAAGGGCGGCAACGCCTGAGCCGCGACGATTATAGTCTCTACATCCTGCGCTGTGTGGACGGCAGTTTGTACACCGGCATCGCCTGCGATGTGCCGAGCCGCCTGGACGAGCATCGGAGTGGCAAGCGCGGCGCCAAATACCTGCGTGGTCGCAGTCCGTTCGACCTGGTGTTTGAATCTGTCGTCGGTAACCGCAGCGTGGCACAGCGCGTTGAACATCGTGTCAAACAACTCGGCAGGAGTGAGAAGCTCAAACTGATCGAGGGTCGTCTCCCATTACCGGGAGTTGTCGAAGACCGCAATTAACCGTCACGCTGTGGGTTCCGATGCTGGATAGAGCGGTATCGGCTCACCGAAAATCGGCAGGTACAGGCGCGTCTCTGAGTCCCAGGTTCGCTGAAGTTCCTGCATTAGCTCAATAATTTCGGCAAAGTCATCGAGGAATGTCGGTATCAGTTCCACGACACCAAACGGTTTGGTGTAGTCGTCGAAGTGGATCGGGATGACTGTCCCGGCGCCCGTCGATGTCACGGTCGCCTGCCAGTACCTTTCCACGTAGTCGCGCCCAAGCCCTTCAATCAGAGCCGTGCCGAGCATCACGACGTCCACGTCCACATTGTCGAGGGACGACTCCTTGATGCCGCCGCTGCCTTGCACCAGGGTTGAGCCGCTCGGGTGAGCCACGACGATCGAGTAACTGATTCCTTCCCGCCACGCACTGGCCGGTGCCGGTGTGATCAGCGGTTCTTCAATCTTTCCCGGAAAAGGAACCGAACCGCGCAAACCTACCGGAGCGTGGGTCGATTCGATGAACGTGACTTTAAACTGGCCGAATGTGTACTCGGCATGGTCCTCAACAACGACAATCTGGTCTTCCGGCACGCCTGCACCACGCGCAATTTGCGCGGTGGACTCGGAACCGAGAATTGACGCGCTCGTACGATTGCCTATGGCGCCGATATCCATTGCATGATCGTAATGAGAATGCACTGGAATGATCGCAGCGAGGCGACGGATCCGGTATTCGTTCAAAAAATAGTTGATCGTTGCAACGTCATTGTCGACAGAACGCCCTGTCAGTAGCTGAAAAAGCGTAGGACGGGAAACAAACCCGTCAATCAGTATTTGCGTTTCACCATCGTCAAACAACAGGGTTGCGACGCCGAACCAGGTAACCGTTACTGCCGAATCGACCTTTTGCGTCGACGGCGCCCGCGGAATATTAATGTCGTCGACCGAGTCACGATTGCGCCAAAGCATTGTCACTATGAGCGAGCCAAACGCGAGAGTTGCGGCCAGGCCGACAATCGCTCGTATTACTACGCGTTTCAAATCCGTGACCGATATGCCGCTCATGTCGGTGTTGGGGACTACTGACCGGCAACGATTCGTGCGAGCTGGCCGGTCAGTGGTGCGAGGTAATTGCCCATCGCGTAACCCAACAGCGCCATGAGAATCGACACGGGCACCAGGCTCGGTCGGTGGTGGGCAGCCACGATCGGCGCCGACGCAGCGGCGCCAATATTGGCCGCGGACGCGATCGCAACGCTGTGTACGTCAACACGAAAAATCCACGCACCGGCCAGGCAGAACAAACCGTGTACGAAAATCCAGATGAAAGCGCCAAATACGAACATCGGCGCTTCTGCCAGACCGGATACAGATGCGCGTGCACCCATGCCGGCAACAAAAACATACACCAACGCTGTTCCAAGCGCAGTCGAGTTGGGAAGCCTGGATACGGGCGTAACCGAAAGCATCAGCGCGATTGTTGTCACGAGCAGAATGCGTACGGTCGTTTCCGAAAACAGGTTCGCCACAGCCGAAATATTGGCAACGATCCAGTCGGAGATACCCGGGGCAAGAGCGCGCCCAATCCAGGTGACGCCAATCACGACCGCAAACAGATACAGGTATTGCGGCATCGTGGGCGCCGCGTCTTCCTCGAAGTGCAACTCCGCCGCCTCGTCCATAGCCGCAATGCGGTCCTCCGGTACACGCGCCCACTTGTTGAACTTGTCGGCAAAATCACGCGACATCAGCAACAACGGCAGCCACACGACATAAACGACGTTGTCGGCAATGACGGCAAGCCCGAATTGTTCCTCGGATGTGCCGAGCATTTCCGCTGTCGCGGCCATGTTCGCCGTTCCGCCAATCCAGCTACCGGCGAGCGCGCCGTACCCCGTCCACGCGTCAGGCGAAAGCCAGGGATGCACGATCGCATAGGCGACCACGGCACCAACCATTACGCCGATGGTACCCATCAACATCACAAGTACGCCCTTGCCCATTACTTTGACGACAGCTGGAATATTGACCTTGATTAGCATCAATACAATAAAGGCGGGCAATAAGTATTCTCCCAGGCCCGGGTATATCACGGAGTCGCTGGGAATCACTTCAAGGTTGTTCAGGAAAACAGGCGTGGCGTAGATGAAAAGCAACGGCGGGATGTACTGGAACAACCTGGCTTGCGTGAGCTGTGCAAGCAGGAAGAAGAAAGCGGCGACCGCACAAAGTACGGCAAGCACGCCGGCTGGAGACGATATCACGGCGACGGAGTTTTCCATCCACTGGAGTATAAGGGAATGTCGATGCTTGTAGGAGCGGGCCCCGGCCCGCGACCGTGAAATGACGACTCAGGAAAAGCTGATCTGCGCTGCGTAGTCCTTTCGGCTTGCCTCGTCACCGAGAACGGCGGCATTGAGCGTCAACCACACGGCGTCCCAGTCTTCAATCTTGCTCGGTCCGAAGACAAACTTGGCGACGAAGCTCTCGAGTTCATCCACCCGGATTACATTTTTCGGCATCTCCGAGGTGAACTCAACCGCGCCTGTGAATATGACAAGATTGGCGACCGGTACGTTGGACAGTACCTGTTGCACGGCGCGTGTGCGTCCCTCGTTTTGAATAATCGGGTTCAGCAATCGCCGTCGCGACACGCCGTCAATGTTGGTCCACTGTGGTTCGTCCTCGCCGCCGAAGACGATACCCCTATAGTGCACGGTCCGGATGCAAAGTATTCCGCCCGCGGTCATGATCGCGTGATCAATTTTTGCAAGCCCGCCGTACGCGCCTGGAATAATGAAATCGTGCAGGACATCCTTGCTGCGTGCCAGAAGCGCCCGCTTAATTCGGAAGCGGCCTGTTCTCGCTGTCAGAAATCGAGTGAAATGGCTGGTGGTCGAGCGAAATATCAGCGTCAGGAGCAGCGCCGCAGCGATCGTAAATACGAACATTGCCGGGCCGACGCTCGTTATTCCGATATCAGCGCTGTCGGCGGCCACGAGCGCGGGTAGCGCAATAAGCGGCAGGCTCGAGAGCAGGGTTCTGACAATCAGGATCATGGCCTGAGCATAAGACTGGCGATTGACCCGCGTATCGTAACAGGTCACGTTTTCGTGTATTTCTCCGGATACACAAGGAAATAACCTTCGATCTCGCGGCCGCTCCCACAATCCGTGGGTGCTAACAGTAATCCCGCGTCAGGCGAGCTGTTGTTTCCAGCGACCGCGACGAAAGACGATGACACTCAGTATCGTCAACAGGGACTCGGAGATGACGATGGCGATGAATACGCCGTTCGGACCAAGCCCGGTTTTCGTAGCGAGCCAAAACGCCAGCGGAATCTGCACGAGCCAGAACGAAAACAGGTTCAGCGCAGACGGTGTCGCAGTGTCGCCGGCACCGTTCAAGGCCTGGATCATGATCATGCCCACGGCGTACATGGGAAATCCGACGCCCAATATTCGCAGACAACTCGTGCCGTACCGAAGTACCTCCGCGTCAGTCGAAAACAACGCGGTAATCTGTGGCGCCGTCAGCAGCATCAATATGCCAACCAACGCCATGAAAACGGCATTGTACTTCGCGGCCCGCCACGCCGTTCGCTCTGCGCGCTCGGGTAGATTTGCGCCCAGATTCTGGCCGACCAGCGTTGCGGCTGCATTGCCAAGCCCCCACGCGGGGAGAATTGTAAATTCGATCATGCGCAACGCGATCGTATAGGCCGCGATTGGGCCGCTGCCGTAAAATGCGACGATGCGCATTAGTGCCACCCAGCTGGCCGTCGCGATCAGGAACTGACCGATCCCGCCGGCCGAGATAAGCAGCAAGCGTTTGGCAAGGTCGCGTGCGATCGCAAGATGTCTGAACTGGAATGCCAGTCGTCCGCGGCCCCCAAAGAGATAGTACAGCTGGTAGACGACGCCAATGCCGCGGCCGATCGTGGTCGCTACGGCCGCACCCGTCACGCCCATCTCCGGGAATGGCCCCAGGCCGAATATCAGGCACGGGTCCAGAACGATATTGATGCCGTTCGCGAGCCAAAGAGAACGCAACGCGACCGCAGCATCCCCGGCGCCGCGAAATGCCGCGTTCAACAAGAAAAGGTACATGATGCTCGCTGAACCGCCAAGCAGCACTGCCGTGAAGCCGGTGCCCTCCCTGACGACATTTGCCGAGGCGCCCATGAGTACCAGCAGGTCCCGGGCGAAGATTACGCCGAAGATGCCGATAACGATGGAGACAAGTCCGCCTGTCCAGATTGCCTGCCCGATTACGCGTGCGGCGCCTTCGCGATCCTTCGCGCCTATCCGTCGCGAAACCATTGCTGTTACACCCATGCCGAGACCCATGGAAATGGCATACAGCACAGTGACCAGCGCTTCCGTGATACCGACTGCGGCTACTGCATCTGTTCCGAGCCGAGAGACGAAAGCGATGTCGACGACTGCGAAAATCGACTCCATGGCCATTTCAAGCATCATTGGAATGGCAAGCAAGCCGAGTGCGCGACCTACGGCGCCCTGCGTGTAATCGACATCGTTGTCACTCAGCGACTCGCGAACGAATGCCCGGGTGTTTTGCCACCAGGACGATTGTTGCGGTTGCGATGTCATGTATGCTCGTAGTTCACTATCGATGGTTGTACAGCAATGCTTGACGGACCATGGCCTGTCATTATTCTGATTGCAGTCGTAATCGCCTGGGTGTTATCGAAGGTCCGCTACTACATGCGCAAGAGCGAACAGCAATGGCGGGACGTCGACAAGTCCAAATTGCGCGAGTGGGACGACGAAGACGACTGAACTTAACTCTTGCGGTCGCTTCTGAACAAGACCTCGAGTTCGCTGACCGTTTCTTTCGCCGACTGAATCAGCTTCTCTTCGGAATCATGAATCGCATGCTGTTCGGCGAGCAATTGTTCGTCGCGCGCGAGGAACATGTCCGCGACTCCCCTGGCTTCGTCATCAGTCATCCCGAGCTGGCTCAGCACGGTCTTACTCATCTCGACGCTGGATAAGAGCGTATCGCGAATTATGTGTTGAATGCCGAGATCCATCAGTTTGTGCGCGTGCCGTCGATTACGCGCACGCGCCACGATAGTCAGGTTTGGAAAGTGTTCTACGACGGTCTCGGCTATGTGAAGTGAAGTTTTCATGTCACCGGTCGCGATTACAATAATTTTCGCCTGCTCCGCACCAGCCGCGCGCAGCAAATCCAGGCGACCTGCATCGCCGAAATACACCTGGGTACCGTAGCGTCGAATCAGGCTGACCTGGCCCGGATCGGCTTCGAGCGCAGTAAATGGCTTGTCAACAATACGCAGCAGGCGTCCGACGATCTGTCCCACGCGACCGAAGCCCGCAATCAGGATTTCGCTTTGCACGTTCTCCGGCAATTCGTAGACCGGCGCAGGTTGTTTCCCGGCCCGCGTCAGGCGCTCGGCCAGGAGGTAGAGAAAAGGCGTGAGCAGCATTGAGACGGCAACGGCGAGCGTCAGCGTTTCGCTTAGATCGATCGCAATGATTCCATGGCGCGTAGCCAGCGCAAACAGCACAAATGCAAACTCTCCGCCCTGAGACATCGCTGCAGCGAGGCGCAGCGAGCCCTTCGTATCGCAAATGCCGAAAGCGCGTGCGAGCGACACAAGAACCAGCGCTTTCGCCACGGTGAGCGCAGCCACGATTATCACAATTCGCGACGGATCTTCGACCAGCAAGCCCAGGTTGACGGACATGCCGACCGCGATAAAAAACAAACCAAGCAGCAATCCTTTGAAGGGCGCAATGTCTCCTTCGAGCTGATGGCGATATTCGGAGTCGGCCAGCAACATGCCGGCAATGAATGCGCCGAGTACCATCGACAAGCCGGCCAGTTGCATCAGCAATGCGGCGCCCAGAACGAGCAGCAAGGAAGTCGCCGTAAAAATTTCCGGAATCCGGGATGCGGCGGCAATGTGCAGGATCGGTCGCAGCATATATCGCCCGCCGATGATCAGGCCTGCGACCGCGGCCATGCTGAATGCCATTTCGGCGAGATCGAAGCGGTTACCGGTCGTGGAGTTCCCGATTATGGGCATGATCGCGATCAACGGGATTACTGCCAGATCCTGAAACAACAGAATGGAGAACGCAGCTCGACCATGCGATGTCATTAGCTGCCGCTTCTCTGCCAGCATCTGCAATACGAATGCCGTCGACGATAATGCCAGGATAATACCGACGACTGCTGACGTCGTGGCTTGCAAACCGGCGGCGAAGCCAAGGCCCGCAATTACAAGCGCGCTGACAAACACCTGCGCCGTGCCCAGGCCGAACACCATGCGCCGCAGCACCCACAGGCGCGATGGCTGTAATTCGAGCCCAATGACGAATAACAACAGTACGACGCCGAATTCTGCGAAATGCAGAATGTGCTCCGGATCTGAAATCAGTTTCAGACCGAAAGGCCCGATAATCATGCCGGCGGCAAGGTAGCCGAGGATCGACCCAAAGCCCAGGCGCCGGCTGATCGACACGCTAACGATTGCAGCAAGCAGGTAAATTACGGATTCCACGAGCAGGCTCATTGGGTACGGCGTCCTTT
>CAYLTW010000012.1:31985-40786 GCA_964386735.1 uncultured Woeseiaceae bacterium | reverse complement strand
ACGATGACGACGATGCGGACAGCAGCGTCGCCGAAGCCAAAAGCGGGGAAGATGGTCTCCACCACCTGGATGACCAGCCATCCTACGATTACGTAGGCGGTGGCCACGCGAAACACATTACGGCGCTTTAGATCGGCAAAGAATGACATCGTTGTTGTTATGCCCCACGATTGCTCGGCCGATGTCCGCTTTGTGTCACGACCAGCCCTTTTCAATGCCTTGAATACTATCATTTGAACGACTGGAGCCGCGCGCTAAGCAGACGGTCAACGAGGTTTTTAATAAAACTTCCGTTTCGAGCGTCAGCAAGCTATCAGGGGAAGTATTCACCGCGGTAAGAAATCCCTCCCCGGAGGGATTATTGATCACGCTGGAAAATTCCTTGATTTTATCGGCGTTACCGCCAGCTGACCTGCTGCCGCCGAGAATGACGCCGGCCGCTGTTAAGCGGCTAACGCAAGTTTGCAATGGCTTCGTCGACGATCGTGCGCGCCTATGACCGAGCAGACAGCACCTTTGATTGAACGCGGGCACCGCTGCCCAGATCGTGTAGGCTACGAAACCTGAATATCGAAGCCGAGCCAGCATTGCCCGCCAACTTCAAAGATCGCATCGAGTATTACACCGGGCGGGTCAGCGCCAAGCTCGATTCGGCGTTACCGCCGGCTGAGCTGAAGCCGACGCGACTGCATGAGGCCATGCGCTATGCGGTTTTCAACGGCGGCAAGCGCGTTCGGCCGTTGCTGGTGTACGCGACCGGCGAATGTCTCGGTGTCGCCGAGAACAAACTCGACTCACCGGCCGCTGCGATCGAATACATCCATGCGTTCTCTCTGGTTCATGATGATCTGCCGGCAATGGATAACGACGATCTGCGCCGCGGCAAACCAACGGTTCATCGACAGTTTGACGAGGCAACTGCAATACTGGCAGCGGATGCGTTGCAGCCGCTCGCATTCTCGGTGCTCGCATCGATCGACGACGTGTCTGCCGAAGTGCGAACGAAGCTCCTCGCGCTTGTCGCGGATGCCTGTGGTTCGATAGGCATGACCGGCGGTCAATCGATTGATCTCGCCTCCGAAGGGGAGTCGCTGACCACTGGGGAACTCGAGCATATGTATTCGCTCAAAACCGGCGCGTTGATTCACGCGTCGGTTATTTCAGCCTTCCTGCTCGCTGGAGGGCTACCGGGGAAACAATACGCGGCGCTCGATCAGTTCGCGCGTGCGATTGGCGTCGCCTTCCAGATCAGGGACGACATTCTCGACGTCGAGGGAGACACCAGTATCATCGGCAAACCGGCCGGCTCCGATGAAGGGCTCGACAAGGCGACCTACCCGTCGCTGTTCGGCGTCGAAAAATCCCGCGCGCGTTGCGGGAAGCTGCTCGAGAGCGGCGTAGAACACCTGCGGATTTTCGGCGAGAGCGCCGAACCTCTTCGCTGGCTGGCTCGCTACATTGTCGAGCGGGGCAATTGATCGATGAGCCCTCGCTGTATCCTGCACGTCGACATGGATGCGTTCTACGCGTCGGTCGAACAGCGGGATAATCCGGAGTTGCGTAACAAGCCACTCGTGGTAGGCGGCGGTGACAACCGCGGCGTCGTAGCCGCTGCGAGTTATGAATCACGCGAGTTTGGCATTCGTTCGGCGATGCCGATGGTCGAGGCGCGGCGGCGATGTCCCGAGCTGCTTCGGGTAGCGCCGCGCATGTCTCACTACAAAGCCGTGTCGGAGCAGATTTTCGAGGTGTTTCGTGAGTACTCGCCACTTGTCGAAGGGTTGTCACTGGACGAGGCGTTTCTCGACGTAACGGCCAGCCTCAAATTGTTCGGCTCCGGCAGAGACATTGCGATTGCGATCAAACGCCGTATTCGCGAAAAAATCGAGCTCACGGCGTCGGTCGGGATTGCCGAAAACAAGCTGGTCGCAAAAATTGCGTCGGACATGGACAAGCCTGACGGACTCGTCGAAATAACGGCGGCCAATATGAAGCAGAAACTCGACCCCCTGCCGGTCTCGGTCATTCCCGGCGTCGGCAAGGAAACGCTGTCGAAACTCCACAAGGTCGGCATTCGCAGCGTTCGGGATCTTCGGCTTGCTGAAAACCACGACATCGAACCGATCTTCGGCCGCTTTACTCCAAAGACACGTGGCAGAGCTGCGGGGATCGATGACCGATCCGTGGTGTCATCCCGTGGCGAGAAATCAATAAGTGCAGAAGAAACTTACGAGCGCGATCTCGACGATCGACGCGAAATGGAGCGCGAGCTGCTGCGCCTGACCGAAAGAACGTCGCGCCGCCTTCGCAAAGCCGGCCTGCAGGCTGCCACCGTGCAGGTGAAGATTCGTCAGGCCGATTTCAGCACGTTCACGCGGCAGAGGACGCTTCGACCGCCCGGCAACGGCACCGACCAGATTTACGCGATTGCCTGCGGATTACTTGGCAAATGGCTAAGTGAAAATCCCGGCCAACAGATCCGGCTGCTCGGTGTCGGCGGCGCCAGCCTGGCTCCGGCAGAGCAACAGGACCTGTTTGCCGACACGACAACGGCAGCCGCACCGGTCGATAAAACAGTGGACGAAATCCGCGATCGATTCGGCAATGCCGCCGTCGGTCGGGCGAGTACCCTGGGTCGTCCGAACCCGGACCGCCTCGAATAGCGTTACCCCGAATAAGGTAGAATCGAGGCGATGTACACGAGCTTCTTCGGCCTTAATGAAAAGCCTTTTTCCATAACGCCCGACCCGCGTTATCTGTTCATGAGCGAGCGCCACGGCGAGGCGCTGGCTCATCTCGTGTATGGCGTCACCGAGTCGGGCGGTTTCATGCAACTCACAGGCGAGGTTGGCACCGGCAAAACGACGCTCGTTCGCACCTTGCTCCAGAGTCGCTTGCCTGATAATGCCGATGTCGCCGTGGTCCTCAACCCGCAACTGACTGCACTCGAGTTCCTGCAAACGATCTGCGAGGAACTCGGCATTTGCGCAACGGAGAAAAAGGGCAGCAGCAAAGCACTTGTCGATGCGCTGAACCACTACCTGCTCGCGGCGCATGCGAAAGGACGGCGGACTATCCTGCTTGTTGACGAAGCCCAGAACCTGGCGCGCGATGTACTCGAGCAGATCCGCTTGCTGACCAACCTCGAAACATCCAAGCAGAAGCTCCTGCAAATCATCCTGATAGGGCAACCCGAACTAAGGGAATTGCTCGCACGTACCGATTTGCGCCAGCTTGCGCAACGCATCACAGGACGCTACCACCTCGAACCGCTGACGCGTGACGAAACGGCGGACTACATTGAACATCGCCTGCGTGTTGCGGGCGCACTCGGAGAAATATTCGACAGCGGGGCCAAACGAGCAGTCTTCAGCTTGTCGCACGGCGTACCACGACTGATCAATGTCATTTGCGATCGTGCGCTGCTCGGCGCGTACAGCCACGAGTCCCGGCGTGTAAGTCGTAGTCTTGTGCGACGAGCCGCATCTGAAGTATCGGGAAAGGCCTACATCACCCCACTAATACGATGGGCAACCCCGGCGATGGTTACGGCAGGCATTGTGCTGATTTTTTTCGGCGCCTGGTCCGCGTATTCCGGGCGCGGGCCAGCGCCTGAGCCGATCGCGTCAACGGTCTCACCCGTCACGACGAATCTTCCGCTTGAGATGCCCGACCTTCGCGAACAGACGCCGGTGCCGCCTGCCGACGTACCGGAAACAGAGCCGCGCGAAGCCGAAACCACACTCGACGAGCAATTACGACTCGCAACTGACCTGACCGGCATAGAGACAGCGTTGGCAACGCTGCTTGAATTGTGGGGTTTCGACAGCGGTAACGCGGGGAGCGCGTGCGATCGCGCGCGAACATCCGGTTACGAGTGCCTTGGACAACGAGGTTCGTGGAATAGCCTGCGGCAACTGGACCGTCCCGCCATCCTGACACTGACCGACCAACAGGGCGACTCGCACCGAGTGGTGCTGACTGCGATCCAGGGCAACTACGCCGAGTTGTCGATTGCCGGCGTCTCGGTAAGCCACCGTCTCGAAGACGTTTCGGAACTCTGGTTCGGGCAATATCTCCTGATCTGGAAGCCGGCAAACGGTAGCTCCGTCGCGCTGGTTCCGGGCGCGCAGGATCCCAACGTAATCTGGCTGCGAAATAGCCTCGCGTCGATCGACGAACGCTATCGTGCCGAACCGTTTGATTCAGATGTGTACGACACGGTGCTTGCAGACCGGGTACGCGAATTCCAGCGGGATCACCGCCTCATCGTGGACGGTCTCGCCGGACGACAAACGCAGATCATCGTCAATTCCCTGCTCGGGGCGGACGATGTTCCTCGTCTGACCACACCCAGACTGGCGCAGGATTAACCGATGTCGTTCATTCTCGACGCACTCAAGAAGTCCGAAAACGATCGCCAGGAGCAGGCGGAAGCCGAATTCGCGACGGTACCATCGAGCCCCTCTGCGCCGGCGGCGCCCCGCTGGTTATGGATTCTCGGTGGCTTGCTCGCCATCAACATCATCGCCGTCGTGGGCCTGATGTTCCGGCCTGATTCGCAACCGGATACGGCACCGCCAATCGCCATGCGGGCGACCGCACCCGACGTCGCCGCAGTCGATGATGCTGATTCTTTCTCGAACCAGGTCGAGAGCGCACGCAGGAATCAACCCGCGCGCCGCGTGTCTGGGTCGACGCCGCCACCCGGCGCGGCACAAACGAGTCCGCAGCCGGCGCGCGTGCAAACGACGTCCGTCTCGGTAGACAAGCTACCTGTATCGGCCACAGCCCTGCTACCAAGCCTGATCGAACTACGCGCCAACGGCACTTTGCAGCTACCCGACCTGCATGTCGATATACACGTTTATAGCGACGTTCCGGCCGATCGCTTCGTGTTCATTAACATGAACAAGTACAAGGAAGACTCACGCCTCGACGAGGGTCCCGTCCTCAAGGAAATAACGAGCGACGGAGTAATACTCGAGTTCGATGGTACTGCATTCGTGCTGCGACGCGACTGATTCCGGCCAGGATTCCCGACCTTTGAGCGATTCGGTCTCAACGTATCTGGATGGCAACCAGTTTGCCTGCGCAATGGTCTCGGGTATCCACGGCGTCGTCGACGAACAGGACTTCCTGAATCGCATCAATGTCTTTCCGGTAGCCGACAGCGACACCGGCACGAACCTGAGCCTGTCGCTCGGTTCGGCTCTACCGTTATTAGGTCGGCCCGACGATAAACACCTCGGCACGCTGCTCGCGGCCGTCGCGGATGCGTTGCTCGACGGCTCGCGCGGTAACTCCGGCGCCATCGTTGCGCAGTTTTTTCAGGGCATGAGCGACTCAGCCGGCGAGCTGAGCCGCTTTACGACATACACTTTCGGCAAGGCCGTGACACTTGGCAGCGACTATGCGCATGACGCGTTGTCGAATCCGCAGGAGGGCACCATCCTGTCGGTTATTTCAGCGTTCGCCAACAGCGTAGTACAACAGACAAGCGAGCGTAGTGAGGACAACTTTCCGCCGCTCTTTGACAATGCGCTCAGTGTCGCCGAACAGGCCCTGGCTGACACAACCGAACAACTCGACGTGTTGAGAAAGGCCGGCGTCGTTGATGCGGGCGCCAAGGGTTTCGTCACACTATTGTCGGGAATAGCCGAATACATCAACCACGGCAGGATCGCGCCCGCGCCCGACCTGACGTTGCTGTTTTCCGAGGACATGTCATTTGATACTTCGTCCGAAGGCGCGGAGTCACAATATCGTTACTGTACGGAGTGCATCGTAAGCGGTGCCGACATCGACCGACGCAAGCTTCGTGAAGCAATGGATGAACTGGGCGACTCACTCGTACTCGCCGGCACCAAGCGCAAGGCGAAAATTCACATTCATGTCGACGAACCTGAACAAGTCTTCGATGTCGCGCGCGAATTCGGCACGCTTAGCGCGGAGAAAGCGGACGATATGCATCGACAGCACGTCAGCAGTCGAAACGCGGTGCGTCAATTTGCCGTGATCACCGATTCGGCTGCGGACATTTCGGACGACGACATTGAGCGTCTCGACATTCACATGGTGCCTTGCCGCATTCAGTTCGGTGACCGCGGCTACCTCGACAAAGTCAGTATTTCCACGGAAGAATTCTTCGCGGAGCTCGCGACGAACCCGGAACAGCCAACAACATCGCAACCAGCACCGGGCGATTTTCGTCGTCAGTTCCAGTTTCTCGCCAGCCACTTCGCACACGTGGTCTCGATCAACCTGACGGCACGCGCCAGCGGCACTTTTCAGGCCGCTGAATCCGCCGCCGAGCGCGTGAATGCGCCCGGACAAATACATGTGCTGGATTCACGCAATGCGTCGGTCGGGCAAGGCCTGCTGGTGGTTTATGCGGCCGAATGCGCCAAAGCTGGACTGAGTGCTGACGAAACAATTGATGCCGTATGCTCACTGATTCCCGAAACCCTGACTTTCGCGCTGCTAAAAGACCTGCGTTATATCGTTCGAGGCGGTCGCGTACCCGGCTATATCAAGACGATCGCCGACATTTTGCGGCTCACGCCGATAATCAGAACCGTGCCGGATGGCCGTATCGCAACCTGTGGATTTCTTTTGGGCCGATCCAGGCGACTGAAAAAATTTGCGCGCTACGTCGCCAGGCGGTCGCGAGCGAATGCCCCCCTTGTTGTGGCGATCGCGCATGCCGTCTGCCATGAGGACGCAGCACGGTTCGCAGACATGTTGCGAGCTGAGATCCCGAACATCGAGCGCCTGACCATGACGGACCTTGGCACGGCAGTTGGCGTACACGGCGGCCCGGGAACTTTGATGGTGGCGACGCAGCCTTTCCGGCCGATTCCGGATAGCGGAACGGATTGATGACTTCAATCAGAGTCGCTTATTTTCTACGACCAATGATATGGCAGCTCCTTCAATCTCTCCGATCGCAGCAATCGTCAGTGACTCCGGTGAAAACGTATTATCAAGTACAGCGAGTCCGCTAAAGCTCGATCCGTTCCAAATTGCGTCTGCTCCAACACAGTTTTCAATTCCATGCTCATAGAAATACATATTAGTAAAGCTGACTGTAACCCTGACTTCCCCGTTGGTAACGCAACCCGTCGCAGCGTCTTGCAAAAATATTAGCCCATCCGAAGCAATACTTAGGACATTCCCCGTCGGCGTTTCGTATGTACCGGCTATTATCTCGAGTGATGAATCGCGATTGTAAAGCGCGTCGAAAGTCAGTATCAGTGTTTCCTGGAACTGAAGACCTGTGCTCGTCATACATTCTTCGGTCACTGTTAGTGTCTGTCGCTCGACGAACTTGCCTGAAAACGTGCAATCTGCAGCAGTTGTTCCGTCGGCGAACATTTTCCCTTGTTGCGTTACAAGTTGAAAACTGCTGTCAACAACGTCTCCTGTGGCCACGCCGAGAATCCCTGAGCCTTGATTTCCGAAGCCATCTACGAATTGGAATGAACGAAACCTGTTGACGTATGCAACTACGTCCAGACCATCGGAATCAACGCCTCTCCAGATTCCGTCAGGTATTGTGAACGACGGTATTATGAACTCAATAGCGCATTGGCCGTTGAGCCAGGCTTCGTTGAACCGACAATCAGGACCACCGCTACTCCCACCGCCGCACGCCGCCATAGCCAGCAATAGCCCCGTTAATATGAGAAGGTTCGTTTGCGTCCGTACTGTTTTGTTGCCCATTGCGCCTATCCTTTTGTATCTTTGCGAACTACTGTGAAGGATCGCGCTATTGCCCGTTCGTAACCTGAGGGCGCCCGGATTTTTTCTTGATGATTTGCTGACGGCTTCGGGCAAAGCCACCGCTCATTTCAAGCGTCAAAACTAATGTTAATGCATTGATTTGGCACTATTTTTATCGGAACTACTGGTTATAATCACAGGTATTCGTTGCGACCACAAGGACGGGGCATGAAGCCTGTGACATCACCCAAAAAATCACCCAAAGACCGTCTCCTGTCCATCGCCGAACTCGATCGGGACATCGTTTGTCTTGCCGCTCGCATCAATGTTTCCACGTATGAATTGCTGCTGCTTATTCGCCAGTTCGATGAACGGGCCGGCTGGCTGCAATGGGGTCTGTCGAACTGTGCCGAGCTGCGGTTGTCGGACACAGGACATGATGGAAGATGATATCGGTGACGCTATCGGTAACAAGAGCGCCAACAAAATCAACGAATTTTCCAGAGTGATCAACAATCCCTCCGCGGAGGGATTTTTAGCTGGGGCGGAGAATTTTCCTAGCGGGGCGCCGCCGCTCTGAATAACTCGGGTTGAACGTGACTGTTAGCCGGCTAGATGCCATTGGGGCTTCAGAGGCAACAAAAGATGCCAATGTCAGTTCCGATCCAGTACTTAGCAAGTCGGTCTGGTTTGGCGTATTACAACGAGTCGCTCAACGTTTCCCCGGCCGGTGTGATCAACTCATTGCCCTCGTTGCGCGCATTGTTCATACGTCGATCGACCGGCCAGGCGCGCAACGGCGGACTATTCGCGGCGGCGGTCTCAAGCATGCCGTTGTCGCCACCAAGCCAGTCGTTCGCAGTGTCCTCGCCGAGTATCATGGGCATGCGATGATGCAACGGTCGCATAAAATCGTTTGCCGCGGTCGTTATCAACGCCGTTGACTGGATCGACTCATCGCTTTCCTTGTCCAGCCAGTTCTCCCAAAGCCCGGCAAGCGCGAAGGGTTTGCCGCTCGCGAGTGATATGAAATAGGGTGTCTTGACGTCGGCCTCCCGGCGCCACTCATAAAAACC
>CAYLTW010000012.1:0-31885 GCA_964386735.1 uncultured Woeseiaceae bacterium | reverse complement strand
TCGATGTCCGAAGTGCCAAGAATGCCGTAGCGAAACGCGTTGACCATGTACAGGATCGGGTTGGCCTTCGATACGGCTTGCCAGAACTCCGGCAACAGGGAAATCGAATAGAACACGCCACCCAGGTAGGTCAGGGGCGTTAGCACGAACGTCGGTACGATGGAGATATCATCAAATTTCTTCGCAAAAACCGCATTTATGAAACCGGCAAGTGCGAATACGATCGATGACAATACGACGACTGAGATCGTTATCAGCGGATGCTGCACGTCAAGCTTCGTGAAAAACAACGCGATGCCTGTTACGAGCAGGCCGATGAATAACCCTCTGATCAATCCGCCGGATACATGGCCTATTACGATTGCCGCGTTCGACATGGGTGACACGAGCATCTCCTCAATATGGCGAGAGAACTTCGCGCCGAAAAATGACGATACGACGTTGCCATAGGAGCTGGTAATCACCGACATCATGATCAGGCCCGGCGCGATATAGGACATGTAGTCGTAGCCGTCCATTGTGCCTATTCGACGGCCAATCAGATTGCCGAAGATAATAAAGTAAAGGGTCATCGTAATTGCAGGAGGAACGATGGTTTGAATCCAGATTCGCAGGACGCGAATGACTTCCTTGCGGACGAGCGTCTTGACCGCAACAGCGTTGAGATAAAGATTCACAGATCACCTGTCGCTGCGCCGTTCTTCTTGTTGTCGACGAGTCGCAAAAACATCTCTTCCAGCCGGTTTGCCTTGTTGCGCATGCTTACAACCGTAATGTTGCGCTGGTTTAGTTGCCGGAACAGGTCGTTAAGATTGTGCGACGGCCCTATAGCGACTTCGAGTTCGCAGTCGTCGCGCAGGAGCGTCTCGTAACCGGTGAGGTCGGGCGCAGATTCGAGATCCTTCAGGAGACTCAGCACAAACACCTCACGTTGCAGCTTGCGCAAGACCGTACTCATGGGTGCGTCCTCGATGATGCGCCCCTCATCAATAATCGCGACATGGCGGCACAGGGACTCGGCCTCCTCGAGGTAGTGAGTCGTCAGGATGATTGTCGTGCCGGCGTCGTTGATTTCACGAAGGAAATCCCACATTGAGCGGCGTATCTCGATGTCCACCCCGGCCGTGGGCTCGTCGAGAATCAGCAGTTTCGGTTCGTGTACGAGCGCGCGCGCAATCATAAGTCGGCGTTTCATTCCGCCAGACAAACTGCGTGCATTATCTTTACGCCTGTCCCAAAGCTGCAATATTCGCAGGTATTTTTCTGTGCGCTCTTTGGCGAGCTTTCGGCCCAGCCCGTAATAGCCCGACTGGTTCAACAGTATGTTTTCGACGCTCTCCCAGAGATTCAGGTTAATCTCCTGCGGCACAAGCCCTATGCAGGTTTTGGCTGCCTCGATCTCCTTGTCGATGCTGTGGCCAAAGATCTCCACCTCGCCGCCCGACTTATTGACGAGTGACGTGACGATGCCGATCGCCGTCGTCTTGCCTGCCCCGTTTGGCCCCAGAAGTGCGTAGAAATCCCCGACCTCGACCGTAAGATCGATGCCTCTCAGTGCCTGGTTGCCGTTGGCGTAGGTCTTTTGCAGGTTTTGTATGGACAGCGCTTTCATCAAGCCGCGTATTGTAACCACGCGACGCAGCAATCGACATACGTATGATCAAGATTGCTCGTCCCACGGTCGTCGGCGTCGCTCAGCTATGCGCAAGGTCAGCGCTGGCATCGAGCACGCCGCTGCGCGCAACGGCCGATAATGGCCGATGCCAGGTTGCGTCAGGACAGTTTGCAATGCGCACAGCTGGGCGGAGTGCCTTACCTCCTGCTCATCGCTCGTGCCGCCGGCAAGCAGCTTCGCCCAGAACGCGACCCGTGCTGCGAGTCGGGGCGATAGAATTCCCGGCTCGCTCGCGGCGAATTGAAACAACCGCAGCGGTAAACTGTCGGCCAATTGCTCGCACCAACCGAGCGATGCACCGCTCACGAGCCGGGCCGCATACGGATTCCGTTTTGCGAGTTCCCAAAGGAAGCCCAGGGTCGCTGCCGTCAATCGGGCGACCGGCTCCGGTGGACGGACAAGCCGGTTAACCAGGTCCGGTTGCTCCTCGTCGTCAAAAAGACGTCTCCAACAGTCGCCCGACGATTCGGTAAGCGTAAATATGAGGAACGGGCACTGCGCCAGGCGATCAGCCCTTGCGCGACCCAGCGCCGCCAGCTGTACACAAACGCTGGCCCCTCCGGCACCGGCACCCGACAGCGTGCCACCCTCTCCTCGCAGCAAGTCAAGAAAGGCAAGATTGAGCGAGTAGACGTTGGCCAGGTCGGCCGTTTCAGGTCCCTGAAAATCCATTAATTATCTCCGCCGGCGCGATTAGCGTACCGGTCTAAAATTGCCATATAGTTGCGATATTTCCCATTTATGGATATTACTGCCTAAGCGTACACTATATATGGTCAGTTTCTAGCATAAGGGGAAACAAATGCGTTTAACGGATGACCGCTACGCGGGGGAGCGAAGCCAGTTCGAGCTGGCGCTCCGCATGATTCGCCACGAGGCCCGGACCCGAACTATTCGAGATTGCACGGGACTGTCGGACGACCGTATTCGCAAGCTCTACTCAACCTATTTTCGCGACTCGGGTATTACCGGCGTTCGTCGGCGGCGCGGCAAGTCTCCACGTCAGATAACGCGGTTCGTCAAGAATCCGGCGCACCAGTTACAGGCGACGACGCTGGTTGCCTTGTATTGCGCGGGTCTGCTGCTGCGTGTCGACGACGACAACAGCGTGCACTCCTGCTGGCCGCGCCCCGATGTCGAATTCGGCCATCGCGTTTGTCGGGCGTTCGAGACCTACCTGTTGCTGCACGATGAAGCCCTGCTCAGTTTCGAATGGGCCTGGAATCTGCTACACAGTATTTCCCGCAACGATGAGTTGTACCTCGCTGTCTGTAGCACCTGTCGCGCCCGTTACGTCCAGGACGCCTATGCCCTCGACCTCAAAACCTGCCCGTCCTGCGAGATCGAAGCTCACCAACGGCGCAGGCCTGGCATTCGGTGCTTCTCGAGCACCTAGTTTCCGGTAAAATCAGCCGGCGAACGGAGCGAATATGGAGAACTACAACGTTTTTGCCGGTGCTTTCGTGGCCCGGTCCGGCGAACGCCGGAAGGATACCGACTGGCTATCGAGTGCCCTCGACAGCGAGGACAGCCGTTTCGTGCCTGTCTGGGGCGATCAATGTCTCGTGGGTGGTGATCCACTCGCTGCAACCATGCTTGAGCGCCGGCAAATCGAAAATTTCGTCGATGATCCCAACGATCTGATTTTCCTTGGCCTGTTTCACGATCGCCCGGCGTTCGCGTTCGCTATCAGCGCCGAAGCCGATGCGCCTTTCGGCGAACTCGGCGAATTTCGCGATTTGCGCTTTCTCGGGTCGGTATTGCCTCCGGACGAGGCTAACCTGGCCGCGCACGCCAGGGCGCTGGTCATCTGGCATGCCTCGCAGATGTTCTGCGGTACCTGCGGTTCCTCGGCGCGCCCGTCGGCCGCCGGCAACTCGCGCATTTGCGCCAATAATGATTGTGGCCGCGAGATTTTTCCTCGCGTCGATCCGGCTATCATCGTTTTGGTATCGGACAACGAGCGCTGTTTGCTGGGGCGTCAGAGCAACTGGCCCGAGGGACGTTACTCGACGATTGCCGGGTTCGTCGAACCTGGCGAAAGCCTCGAAGACGCAGTTCGGCGCGAGGTCTTTGAGGAAACGAACGTACACGTGGACGGCGTCACCTATCACAGCTCCCAGCCCTGGCCTTTCCCGTCGTCGTTGATGCTCGGCTTCTTTGCCGGGGCGTCGTCGGCCGACATCGTTCTCAACGACGGCGAACTCGAAGACGCGCAGTGGTTCACACGCAAGGAACTCCGCTCGGGCTTTCCGAAGTTACCGTTCCGCATCTCGATTGCGCGCAGGCTGGTCGATTACTGGATCGAAAATCCAGGAGCCTGAGCCATCTGCCTGCTTGTCATCGCACATCGGGTCAGCGCCGACTACCCGTTAATCGTCGCCGGCAACCGCGATGAATTTCACGCCCGGCCAACACAGGATGCCCACTGGTGGCCGGATAGCACGGACATACTCGGTGGACGCGACCTGCAAGCCGGCGGCACGTGGCTGGCAACGCATCGCGATGGGCGATTCGCGACCGTGACCAACTTTCGCGACGCAGTGCCTGCGTCAGGAAAGCGGCGTTCACGCGGACATTTGATCACGGATTTTCTTGAATCTGATTATTCTCCGATTGATTTCCTCGAAAGCGTCAATGGAAATAACTACGCCGGATTCAACCTGATTGTCGCGGACATTAACGACGTCGCCTACCTTTCGAACCGCGGCGAAGAGGCGATTTCGCTGCCCCCTGGCATCTACGGCGTTGCCAACGCCACGCTGGACACACCGTGGACAAAGGTCGAGCGCAGCAAAGCCGGGATGAAAATGCTGATTGATGCCGGGCGCGCGAACGAAACGAATTTTCTACGCATGCTCGACGATCGCAACAAAGCCAGCGTCAGCGAAGTCGAGAGCGGGCACCTGTCCTTCGAGAGAGCACACGCGATGACCGCTCCGTTCATCGTACAAGCGGACTACGGTACACGATGCTCAACGGTACTTTTGCGGGACAATGCGGGGCGGGTACGCTTTACCGAGCAGCGATTTGACGCCGACGGTAACAGCAGCGGTCGCTCGGATTTTACTTACGAGGTGTTCACCTAGCCTCGGAAAACAGTTTGTAGCCAGTTACTGATATCGCTTATTTCCTGCGGGCAAATTGCATGCGCCATCGGGTAATCATGCCACTCAACCGTGTAGCCAAGATTCTCGAGAACATCGGCCGACGCGCGCCCGCCCTCGCAGGGAACCATCGGGTCGAACGTACCGTGCCCCATGAATACCGGCAATGACGTGTCGCCCGCAATCGGGTTATCCGCCACCTCTGACTCAATCGTGTTCATTAGCGGAAGATAGGTTGACAGCGCCAGCAAGCCGGCAAGCTTGAGTGGTGTACGCAATGTATTGTGCAGCGCGATCGCGCCGCCCTGCGAAAAACCCGCGATCACGATTTTTGCGGCGTCCATTCCTCGCTCCTGCTCGCGCCTGACCAACGCATCAAGCAAAATGCTACTTTCCCGAATACCCGCATCGTCGGCGCGACCCTCCTTGTCGAGGCTGACAATGTCGTACCAGGCTCGCATTTGCATACCACCATTTACCGTAACCGGACGAACCGGGGCATGAGGGAAAACGAAGCGGAGCGGCAAAGCATCAGGCAATCGAAGTTCCGGCACGATCGCTTCGAAATCATGGCCGTCCGCCCCGAGGCCATGCAACCAGATCACACTGCCCGCGGGATTGGGGCCGGTTTCGATCTCAACGGACTCCGGTATCTGCATTTCGTGCTCGAACGGTTCCTGGGAGCGCCGCAGTGTACCGGATCAGGTACCGGTATGGCCCACAAGGGCACACTAAAGCCGGGATCCCGGCTTGACAGGATATGCGCATTCTGATAGTTTTATGTGCATATTTATGCAGAGATGTTCGCTATGCCCAATACCAGTACCGAGCAGACAGAACGTCGCGACGCCATTCGTGAGTTGTTGGGGCAGGGGTCCGTGGAGACGCAGCAGGACCTGGTTGAACAACTGTCGTCTCGGGGACTGGCCGTAACCCAGTCCAGCGTCAGCCGGGACCTCAGGGATCTCGGTGCAATCAAGGCCGGCAACGGTTACGAGTTACCGACCTCCGGCCACGACGGTGAGCGGGAACTGGCCGCTGTCGCCAGCCTTATTCGCAAGATCGCGCCCGCAGGCCCGCACTTGCTCGTGATAAAAACCGCCATTGGTGCCGCACAACGCGTCGCCCTCGCGCTGGACCGCAGTGGCTGGCCCGAAATCGTCGGCAACCTCGGCGGCGATGACACGGTATTCGTTGCAACCGCATCGGCAACCGGCCAGAAACTCCTTGCGTCGAAAATCGACCGCGCTGTCGCTCGATAAATTCTTCTCTCTTTCCAAGGAGTCTCTCGTGAGCAGCGACCATTCACCCATCATTCTTGCGTTTTCCGGCGGCCTCGATACGTCCTTCTGCGTCCCCTGGCTCAGAGAAACCTGCGGGCGCGAAGTCGTCACCGCGACGATCGATACGGGCGGTATTGACGCGCAGGCGGCCGAGGACCTGGAGCAGCGCGCAATGGCCCTGGGCGCGATTGAGCATGTTCGTGTTGATGCCAGGGCGGATTTCTTTAATGGCGTCATTCGCCACCTTGTTGCCGGCAATGTATTGCGCGGCAACACCTACCCGCTTTGTGTTGGTGCCGAGCGCGGCCTGCAGGCCGAGCGGCTCGCACAACTCGCAACTGACCGGCACGCGACAACAGTTGCTCACGGATGTACGGCGGCCGGCAATGACCAGATCCGCTTTGAAGTCGCGTTGCGTACGCTTAGCCCCGGACTCGAGATACTTGCCCCGGTCAGAGACAACAACTGGGTTCGCGATGAACAGATCGCCTTCCTTAAGAAGCGAGGTATGCCGTTACCCCCGCAAGGCTCGAGGTATTCGATTAACCGCGGCCTGTGGGGGATTACGATCGGCGGTCGCGAAACCCTGGGCTCGGAGAACGCGCTGCCGGATGATGCATGGGTTCTGTCCGCAGGCGCCTTCGACAATCCGAAATCCCAGTCACAGCACGCACTGGAGTTTGATCAGGGTATTCCGATTGCCCTCGACGATGAGGCAATGATGCCGGTTGAGCTGATCGAGAAACTCGAAATACTGGCCGGCGGCTACGGCATAGGCCGCGGAATTCACCTGGGTGACACGATTCTGGGCACCAAAGGTCGCGTCGCATTCGAGGCCCCCGCGGCGATCACATTGATTACGGCGCACAGGGAGCTCGAAAAGCTCGTATTGAGCGCACAGCAGGCACGCGTCAAGGACAGCGTCGCCGCGACCTATGGCGACCTGGTGCATGAGGGAAAACAACTGGACCTCGTGTGCGCGGATATCGAGGCCATGCTTGAGTCAACGCAGCGCCGCGTAACGGGCAAGGTCAGCTTCACGCTCAAGCCCGGAATGCTGTTCATCGACGGGGTTACCTCACCGTATTCGCTGCTGGCGGCAACGAAAGGCGTTTACGGTGAGGCGGCAGGAGAATGGACAGCCGCCGACGCCCTCGGCCACGCACGTATCCTGTCGCTGCCGGGTACATTGCAAACACGCGCGGGGACGGGATCGCAATGAAATCCATCGTCGTTGACAAGGTCGCGTCCGTTGCACAACACAGCAATGTTGGCGGCGAACTACGGGTGTCGAAAGAAATAGTATGCGAGGAAGGTGTTCTCATTGCCGTGCGTGTTTTGAATAACAAGACGCGCTACAACCAACTCGAACTGACCTCGGGGCGGATGGCAACCGTCAATCAGGGTGACATAGTCGTTGGTGCGCTTGGCCATCGCAAAGCGCTGCGAGGTTACTCGGGTCACTTGCCGGCGGAACTGACGGTCGGTGACAACATCCAGATTCTCAATATCGGTGGCGTACTCGGTATCTGCGATTCTGCGAATCCGGATGTCGGTCCGCCGTTTGATTGCGAGGTGCTCGGCACGGTGCTCGATTTCCCGTACCTCGGAGAACGCATAGGCATACCCGCCCGAGTCGGTGCCGACGAACTCGATATCAACGCGCCACTGGACACGGCGGGTGTGCCGGTCGTCGCCCTCGCCGGTACTTGCATGGACTCGGGAAAAACTGCTGCTGCCTGCGCGATTGCAGGGCGGTTAAGGCACCACGGGCTTCACGTCGCCGCGTGCAAAGCAACCGGCGTATCCCTTCGCCGGGACATTCTTGCGATGGAAGATGCCGGTGCGCGCGAAACGATGATTTTTTCCGATCTCGGCGTTGTCACAACTACCGCTGACAATGGGCCGGCGCTGACGCGTGCGCTTCTGACCGGCCTCGCCGCACACAACCCTGACGTAATCATCCTCGAACTCGGCGATGGACTGCTGGGCGCATACGGCGTCGAGGCGATACTGAGCGACGAGTTGATTCGCGGTGCGCTTGACATTGTCGTGCTGTGCGCGAACGACCCGGTATCTGCCTGGGGCGGTGCGAAGATCCTGCGCGAACAATTTACGATCGAACCTCTGCTCGTCACCGGCCCGGCTACCGACAACGCAGTCGGCGTCGACCAGATCGCGGAGCGACTCGGTTTACGCGGCATTAACGCATTATCGAACGGAGTCGCACTCGGCGATGCCATTGCCGATGCGTTGCCAGGAAGCTCGTCATGAGTGCCAACATCCAGGCCGTCGTACTCGGCGCCACCGGTTACGTCGGCGGCGAGCTGCTGCGTCTGATCTCGACGCATCCGGACATGCAGCTCGCAGCCGCTGTTTCCGCCAGCCGGGCCGGTGACGAGATTGCGTCAGTCTTTCCGAACCTTGCCAGTGTTTATGGCAGCGAGAGTTTCTTGCAACTCGACGCATTGTCTCATGTGGTCAGAGAGGGCTCTGAGCTCGCGCTGTTCTCGGCTGCGCCGCACGGTGCATCCGCGGCAATGATTAAAACCGCGCTTAACGCGACCGCCACCAGGAGCGCCAGGGTTCACGTGGTCGATTCGTCGGCCGATTTTCGGTACACGTCTCAATCCGGTTTCGAATCCGTTTACGGCGTCGAACACGGAGCGCCCGAACTCCTCAGGAGCTTCCACTGCGGCGTGCCGGAGCACGTCGCGCGAGCCACCACGCCACATGTCGCTCATCCTGGTTGCTTCGCAACCGCCGTGCTGCTTGCCTCAGTACCCTTACTCGGCGCCGGGGTCACCGATAATCGTCTGTTTGTAACAGGAGTCACCGGCAGCACCGGCTCTGGCAAGAGCCCCCAGCCAGGAACGCACCATCCCGAACGCCACAGCAACCTGTATGCGTACAAGCCGCTGGTGCATCGGCACACGCCCGAAATAGTTGCGCTCGCGGCCGCCGCGTCCGGCTGCGAAGCCGACTTCTGTTTCGTACCGCATTCCGGTCCGTTCGCCCGCGGTATTTACGTGACTGTTCAGGCGAAAACCAATCGCGCAGTTATGCTCGAAGAGCTGCGCAGTATTTTCGACGACGCATACGAACACGCCCCATTCGTACAGCTTGTCGATGGTGAACCCAGGCTAAAGGATGTTGTCGCCAGCAATCATTGCCGGATCGGCGTGGCCGCGAGCAATGACACTGTTGTCGTCATGTCCGCAATCGACAATCTTGTCAAAGGCGCGGCGGGCGGCGCCGTTCAATGGATGAACCGGCTTTGGGGGCTGCCGGAGACGGCAGGGTTGCTCGCACCCTCGCCGTCATGGACGTAAGCGAACGATGAAAAATTCCAGCATCAGTATCCCGACCGACCCGCGCTTGCGCGAAGTCGCGACGACGCTCCCCGTTTACGGCCAGCTGCCTTTTGTTCCAGTCCGTGCAACCGGGTGTGACATCGTTACGTCCGACGGCCGTCGCATCCTTGATCTGTATGGTGGCCATGCGGTCGCGGCTCTCGGATACGGCCACCCCCGGCTCATCGAGGCGATTCATCAGCAAAGCAAAGACCTGTTATTCCAGAGCAATGCCGTCGCCCTCGAAATTCGAGCCGACGCAGCCGAGCAGCTCCTGTCCGTTGCTCCCGGCGATCTCAGTCGGGCGTTCTTCGTCAACTCCGGTGCAGAAGCCAATGAAAACGCTTTGCGTATGGCATTCGTCACAACGGGCCGGGGCAAAGTACTCTCAATCACGCACGGTTTTCATGGCCGCACGGCCGGCGCCGGTGCCGTGACCTGGAACTCCGGGCAATGGTACGGTTTTCCAGCCAGGCCCTTCGATGTCGATTTCATTCCCAGGGATGACTGCGCTGCCGCAGAGGCGATGATCGGTGACGATATTGCGGCAGTTATCTTCGAACCCGTGCAGGGCGTCGCGGGCGCCTATGACCTGTCACACGAATTCGTGGAAACGATTCGCAGCGCGACGGCGAAGTGCGGCGCAATGCTAATCGCAGACGAAGTGCAGTCAGGCATCGGGCGATCCGGCCAGTTCTTCGCCGTTCAGACAATGGGGATCGAACCCGACATTCTTACTTGCGCGAAAGCTCTGGGCGGCGGTGTCCCTTGCGGCGCCGTACTTTGTACCGATGACATTGCTCAACGGTTTGGCCCGGGAGACCTCGGGTCGACGTTTGGCGGCGGCCCGCTCGCAGCTGCGGCCATCGTTGCCGTTATTTCATCGATCAAATCGGAGAAGCTGCTGCAAAACGTTCGCGCGCGTGAAGCACAGATTCGCGAACAGTGCGTGACAGGACCCGTGGAAAAGATCCAGGGAATCGGTCTTTTGCTGGGACTCGTTTGCGATCGCCCCGCCGTCGATGTGCGCGACTTTTTGCTCGACCATGATATTTTAACCGGCACGAGCGGCGACCCGAACGTCGTCCGCATACTTGCGCCACTTGTTATCGAAGAACAACATATCGCTCGCCTCGCAAAGACACTCGCACTAATGGCGTCGACAGCAGGCTGACCATGACAGGAACTCAAACGACAGGAACAAAATATGAAAGCGTTTAACGACCTTGCCGATTTTTCGAATGAAGAGATTAAGGCATTGCTGGATCTCGCTAACCGGCTGGACGAACACCCGGAGCCCCAAGCATTACGCGGAAAAGTCCTGGCTTTGCTGTTCCTTAGTCCGTCGCTGCGGACGCTGGCCTCATTTCAGGCAGCCATGACGCGACTCGGCGGCGGTTCGTTTGTGATCTCTCCGGAGATGTCGATTCACGGGCTGGAGTCGCGGCCCGGCATTGTCATGGACGGTGCGGCCGCCGAGCATATCCGCGAAGCGGTGCCGGTCATTGCCTCCTATGGCGACGCGATCGGCATTCGTGCATTTGCACAGCGCAAGAATATCGAAGAGGACATGGCCGAAACAGAGTTCAAGTCACTCATCGATCTGATCGACACGCCGTACATCAACCTGGAGTCGGCCATGGGCCACCCCTGCCAGAACCTTGCCGACTGGAAGACGCTCGATGATTTCGACATACCGGCGAACGGCGGCAAGTTTGTCCTGAGCTGGGCATACCATCCCAGGGCGCTGCCACTGGCTGTACCCGTGTCGACACTGTATACGGCCGCCAGGCGCGGTATGGACGTGACTGTTTTGCGGCCCGAAGGCTTCGAATTACCGCAAGCGGTCATGAACAGGTCCCGACAAGCGGCAGAGGCGGCCGGCGGCTCCGTTCGGGAAACCGACAATCGTATCGAGGCGATGGAAGGCGCGCACATTATCTACGCGAAATCCTGGTCTTCGACGAAACACTACGGCGACACGATCGAGGATCAAAAGCTGCGTAACGAACTCGACGACTGGCGTGTCGAGGAGCCCTGGTTCGATAATGCACAAGACGACTGCCGCTTCATGCACTGCCTGCCCGTGCGCCGCGGCGTCGTCGTCAGCGAGCCTGTACTCGATGGACCGCGCAGCATCGTGATTCACGAAGCGCGCAATCGCATGGTTGCCCAGATGGCAGTGTTGCACCAGATGCTCGGAGGCTGACTGTGACATCCAGGAAAGACCGTGCGATTGTCGTATCCGCACTCAAACACGCGGCGCCCTACATTCGACTGTTCAAGGGCAAAGTCTTCGTACTCAAGGCCGGCGGTGAAATTTTTGCGGACCTGGCGCAGACCAAAGCCCTCATGGAACAGGTCGGCATCCTGTACCAGGTGGGCATTCGCGTCGTACTCGTCCACGGTGGCGGCCAACAGTCGACAGAACTCGCCGCGGCACTCGGTATGGACACGACGTTCGTTGACGGCCGGCGCGTCACCGACGACGCTTCCCTCGATGTGGCGACGATGGTTCTCAATGGCCAGATCAACACACGCGTGCTTGCGGCGTGCCGGGACTTGCAAATCCCGGCAGTCGGAATTTCAGGAGTTGATGCGGGATTGATTCGCGCGCATCGTCGGCCGCCGGTCCAGCGAGATGGCGAAGATCCCGTGGATTACGGGTTCGTCGGCGATATCGACGCCGTCGATGCCGACGTTTTGCGGAAGCAACTCGACAACGGCCTCATGCCCGTCGTCAGCCCGTTATCCTGCGACGAGTCGGGCACGATTCTGAACATCAACGCCGACACGGTCGCTGCTGCAATAGCGGCCGAACTCGATGCCGAGAAACTCATTCTTGCGACAGCTGCGCCGGGAGTACTCGAAGACGTCAATGACCCGCGGTCCCTGATCAGTTACATCGACCGTTCAACACTGGACAAACTAAAAGCCGACGGCAAGCTGGCCGACGGCATGTTGCCGAAGGCCGCAGCGATTGACTTTGCGCTCGCCAATGGCGTGAATCGCGTGCATGTCATTTCCTGGAAGCTCGCCGACAGCCTGTTGCTCGAAGTATTTACAAACGAGGGCACGGGCACTTTGGTTGTCAACGATGTCGATGTCCTGACACCGGCTGAACAGGGGAGTGACGACAAATGAGCCGGCTGTGGGAGAAAGGCCTGCCCCTCGACGAGCGCGTATTGCGCTATACGGCCGGCGAGGACCATATCCTCGATGCGCGCCTCGTCAGTCATGATGTAGCGGGCTCGATCGCACACGCCGAAATGCTGGCGGCGCAGCAGTTGATTTCCGCCGAAGATTGCGCCGCGATATGCGACGGCCTTAAAGCGCTCGAGCAAAGTTTCGAAAACGGCGAATGGCAAATTACACTCGACGATGAGGACGTCCACACGGCGCTGGAGTCGCGACTGACACACGACATTGGCGCAACCGGTGGCCGCCTGCACCTCGGCCGCTCCCGGAACGACCAGGTACTTGCCGCGCTTCGCTTGTACCTGCGCGATGCCGCGAGCGATCTCGGCGGCCGCGTCGATGAGTTGCGCAAATCCCTGGCTGCGCTCGCCGATCGCCAGGGCGACGTGGAACTGCCGGGTTACACGCATATGCAGCACGCGATGCCGTCATCTGTTGCCTTGTGGTGTGGCGGCTTTGACGAAGCGTTCGCCGACGCCGTGGAAGGCCTCGAAGCTGCGAGTCGGCGCATTAACAAAAACCCGCTCGGAAGCGCGGCCGGTTACGGTACACCGGGTTTGCCGCTCGACCGTGAGTTGACCACGCGGAAACTTGCTTTTGATTCGACACAATCGCCAGTCACAGCCGTGCAATTGTCGCGCGGCAAGGCTGAGAGCGGCCTCATCTTCGAAATCACGCTGTTGTTGCAGGACCTTGGCCGCATGTCCTCGGACCTCTTGTTGTTTTATTCGCAGGAATTCGGCTACATCACGCTCGCCGCCGAAGCGACCACAGGCTCCTCGATCATGCCGCAGAAGCGCAACCCGGACGTACTGGAGCTCTTGCGCGCGTCATCGGCAACGGCGCACGCCTGTCTCGACGAGGCGCTCATGATCACGGCGAAATTGCCCAGCGGCTATCACCGTGATTTGCAGCGCCTGAAGTCACCGCTGTTTCGCGCCATCGATCTTGCGTTCGACAGTGTCGATATCATGGCCTACCTGCTCGATGGCCTCAGGTTCGTGCCGGAAAAGATTCAGATGGATGAAGGCATTTTCGCAACGACGGAGGCTTACCGGCTCGTTACCGAAGAAGGCATTCCGTTTCGTGATGCCTATCGTCGGGTCGCGAAACGTTACGCGAAATAAGCTCTGCCTTTCGACTATAATTGCTCACTCCTTGATTCGAGCCGCCACCATGATCCACTCCACCAGAACGCTAGCCGCGCTCCTGTTCGTTTTCTCGCTCGTCGGCTGTGGCCAGAGCGGGCCGCTGTATTTGCCGGGCAATCCCAGCGAAGTGCATAGCCTGCCGACGCAACTCCCCGAACTGTCTGAAGAGGATGAAGACGAGACGGACAAAAGCAGCGAAGAAAATGACGGCGGCTGATGGCAGGCCCTGATCTCGTACTGATTGACGGTTCGTCGTACCTGTATCGCGCCTTTCACGCACTGCCCTCTCTGACCAATTCCGGGGGAGAGCCAACCGGCGCTCTGCACGGCGTACTGAACATGATCAACAAGCTCGTTCGCGAGCATCCGGGCGCGCATGTTGCGGTCGTGTTTGACGCACCCGGCAAGACCTTCCGTGACGATCTCTATGCAGACTACAAAGCCAACCGGCCGCCGATGCCTGATGAGTTACGCTCGCAGGTTCAGCCGATTCTCGACGCCGTAAAGGCCATGGGGCTACCGTTGCTGAGCATCGGTGGTGTTGAGGCTGACGACGTCATTGGCACGCTGTGCCGACAGGGCGCCGCGGCGGGCCAGAATGTCCTTGTCTCCACGGGCGACAAGGACATGGCGCAGCTCGTCAATGACAGGGTTACGCTCGTCAATACGATGAACGATGTGGTGCTCGATCGCGACGGTGTAAAGAACAAGTTCGACGTCTGGCCGGAACAGATCATCGACTACCTCGGCCTGGTCGGTGACACCTCCGATAATATTCCGGGCGTACCCAGGGTCGGCGCAAAGACCGCCGCCAAGTGGCTGAACCAATATGAGACGGCCGACAAACTCATCGAGAAGGCCGACGAAATAAAAGGGAAAGTTGGGGAGTCTCTACGCGACAGCGTCGATTCACTGCGCCTGTCCCGCGACCTCGCGACGATACGGCAGGACGTCGACCTGCCGGTAACCGCGGACGATATTGTACCGACCAGGGCTGACACCGCGGCACTGCGAAAAATATACAGCCACTACGAACTACGCACTCTGCTGCGGCAGCTCGATGAAGGAGCCGGCGACGATGCCGGGACGGTCGACGCATCGCCCGAACAGAAGAAAGGCAACTACGAAACCGTTTTGAGCTGGGATGAGTTCGACAAGTGGCTGAACAAAATCCAGGCTGCCGGGCTCGTCGCATTCGATACGGAAACGACAAGCCTGAATTACATGGCGGCAGAGATCGTTGGCCTTTCGCTGTCGGTCGAGGCCGGGGAAGCCGCGTACATTCCACTCGCTCACGACTACCCGGGCGCACCGGATCAGCTACCGCGCGACGAGGTACTCGAGAAACTGAAAGGCTACCTTGAGAGCCCGGACCACAAGAAGGTCGGCCATCACCTGAAATACGACGCGCATGTGCTCGCCCGCTATGGCATCGCACTTCAGGGTATGGCTTTTGACTCGATGCTTGAGTCCTATGTCCTTAACAGCGTCGCTACCCGCCACGACATGGACTCGACGGCGCGGCACTATCTCGGGCGCGAAACCATTCACTTCGAGGATGTCGCCGGCAAAGGCGCGAAACAACTGACCTTTAATCAGATTGACCTTGAAACTGCGGCGCCGTACGCGGCCGAAGATGCGGACGTAACACTCGCCTTGCACCGAAAACTGTGGGAAGAACTCGGTGCCATCGAATCGCTGCGCAAAGTGTACGAGGAAATCGAACAACCGCTCGTTCCGGTTCTGCTCGCGATGGAGGAAACCGGCGTTCTGATCAACCGGCAGATGCTGTTGGAGCAAAGCCGCGAACTGTCGGCGCGCATGCTCGAACTCGAGAAAGAGGCACATGAACTGGCGGGCGGCCCCTTCAACCTGGGTTCCCCGAAGCAACTGCAGCAGATCCTGTTCGAAAAACTCGAATTGCCAATCGTTCGAAAGACACCGAAGGGCCAGCCGTCAACGGCCGAGGATGTGCTGGTTGAGCTTGCCCACGACTACGACCTGCCGCGCGTCATTATCGATTTTCGCAGCGTCAGCAAACTGAAGAGCACCTATACGGACAAGCTGCCGCTGCAGATCGCGCAGAATACAGGACGAGTGCATACCTCCTATCACCAGGCAGTCACCGCGACCGGGCGTCTGTCGTCTACCGATCCGAATTTGCAGAACATCCCGATTCGCACGCCCGAGGGCCGACGTATTCGCCAGGCATTTATCGCACCCGAAGGGCAGGTATTACTGGCGGCCGACTACTCGCAAATCGAACTGCGGATCATGGCGCATCTGTCGGCCGACAAAGGCTTGCTCAGAGCGTTCGCGGACGGAGAGGACGTACACCGGGCGACCGCGGCCGAAGTATTTGAAACGCCGCTCGACGACGTTAGCGCTGATCAGCGCCGTTCAGCAAAGGCCATCAACTTCGGTCTCATGTACGGAATGTCGGCGTTCGGTCTCGCGAAGCAGCTCGACATTACGCGCGGCGAAGCGCAGGAATACGTGAACCTGTATTTCGATCGCTACCCGGGAGTCAAAGCCTTCATGGACGATATTCGCGGCACGGCTCGCGAACAGGGTTACGTCGAGACTGTGTTCGGTCGACGCCTGTACCTCCCCGAGATCAACGCGCGCAATGTGCAGCGTCGCCAGTATGCCGAACGCACGGCGATCAATGCGCCAATGCAGGGAACGGCGGCCGATATCATCAAACGCGCGATGATCGCGGTGCAGGACTGGCTGCTTGTGGACAAGGTTAATGCGCGAATGATCATGCAGGTACATGACGAGCTCGTCTTCGAGGTCGGCGAGAATCAGATCGAGGATGTTCGCGACCGGGTCGTCGACCTGATGAGCCGTTCAGCCGACCTAACCGTCCCGCTCGTCGTCGATACCGGCGTCGGCAGCAACTGGGACGAAGCCCACTAGCCAAGGCCGGGTCTAATCCAATTCTGTATGCTTTTCAGAGATTTGTCCCATTGCGGGAACTATTTCTGTCCTGCAGACTCTCAATTACTGAGTGCATAAGTCACTCGCCTGCTTACCTCCCTAAGCGGGCGTGCAACTAGGTGACCCCAAGCCAGTTGCTTCTTCTTGCCCCGGACGTGCTACCCGCATCGTACGGGGCTTTTTTGTGCGGGCTCCTACGTTGCGAGGAAACGTTCAAGGACCTCGCGGGCCTCGTCTTCGCCCTGGCGCTTCAGGGCTGAGAACTGCTGCACGGTTGCCCGATTGCCGAGTTCTGTCCTGACTTCAAGGGTGGCTTTGGCCGCCTGCCCTCGCTTTAGCTTGTCGGCCTTGGTTAGCAGAATATGAACAGGCAGTTTCACTATCTCGGCGAATTCCATCATCCGACGATCGTAGTCTGTGAGCTGCCGGCGGATATCGACCACCAGTATCAGGCCACGCAGGCTGTCCCTCGCGCGGAAATATTCGGACAGCAAATCTCCCCAGTGGCGCCTCTCCTTGTCCGAAACTCGGGCAAAGCCGTAGCCGGGCAGATCGACCAGGCGCTCGCCGTCGCGCAAACTGAAAAAGTTTAGGAGTCGCGTGCGACCCGGTGTCTTGCTCGTCCGTGCGAACTGGCGGCGGTTGACGATTACGTTTATCGCGCTTGATTTGCCGGCATTCGATCGGCCGGCCACAGCCACCTCGGCGCCGGCGTCGGGAACGAACTGCTCAACGGCGTTTGCACTGGTCAGGAATCGGGCTTCGGGGTATTGCGACATGGCGGTATACAATCGGGATTGTGTGTATAATTTTACGAAATTCACTACACCCGGCGCCACTTGTCGGCGCAACTCTTTTATGAAACAGATGCGGTGGTTACGGCCAGCGCTCAGCGATTGACGGTATAAAATTATGAACATCAAGTTTGCCCCGATATTCGTCACGGCCGGTTTCGCACTGCTTGCGTTCCCCGCTCAGGCCGAAAGCCTGGTGGACGGCTCGGCCGACGCCGGCAAGGCAAGGGCGATTACCTGCACCGCCTGCCACGGCCCCGAAGGCAATAGCAATTCGCCGGTTTGGCCTAACCTTGCAGGGCAAAATGCAAACTACCTGGTTGCGCAACTCAAGGCCTTCAAGGAGGGATCACGTAGCGACCCACTCATGACGAGCCAGGCGATGATGCTGTCCGATCAGGACATGAACAATCTGGCCGTCTATTTCGAGAGCCTGCCGACAGCGGCCCAGGCCGTGGCGGATCCGAACCTCGTTGATCGCGCCGAGCCCTTGTATCGCGGCGGCAACGCCGAAAACGGCGTAGCTGCCTGCATTGCATGTCATGGACCAACCGGTCGAGGCAATCCGGCCGCCGCTTATCCGGCGCTCAATGGCCAGCACTCGGGCTACACAGAGAAGCAGCTGCGAGACTATGCTGCCGGTACTCGTCAGACGAGAAAATCATCGGATGATCCGGCCCGTATCATGCGCGACATCGCGGTCCGATTGAGCACGGAAGACATCCAGGCACTTGCGTCGTATGTGCAGGGGTTGAAATAGTGAATACCAATGGAAGTAACAGGCTTTTCTGGATTTCCTGTTGTTTGCTGATCCTCGCCGCGTGCAGCAAGGAAGAACCGGTAGCCGCAGTCGAAGATACGCCTGTCGCTGACGAACAGCTTCTCGACGAGGCCGGGACAGATACATCAGACGCCGCGGAACCCGCAGAAGAGACGCTTGAAGTTGTCGAAGAGTCTGCCGCGGAACCGGAAGACACGGGTGAGACGGCGATCGTCCTGGCACAGGCGGACGTTGCCACGGCTCCAGTCGATTGGCAGTTTCAAGAGGGCAAACATTACATGCGCCTCGTCCCGAGCCAGCCGACGATCGGCGGTGCTGACAAAATCGAAGTCGCCGAGTTTTTCTGGTACGGCTGTCCGCATTGCTACGATTTTGAGCCTGCAATAAACCGTTGGGATGCGACCAAGCCGGCCAACGTACGCTTCGTCCGGGTGCCGGCCATGTGGAACGATGTGTTGAAAACTCATGGGCGCCTTTACTACACCGAGGAAATTCTGGTTCGAAATGGCGTCATCAAGGATGGGGCGGCATTTCACAATGCCGTGTTTGAGGAGTATCACCGCCGCGGCAACCGTCTGCTTAATGAAGATGCGATTGCCCGATTGTTCGAGCGCTACGGCGTCACTGCTGATGACTTCAACAAGACCTGGAACTCATTTGAGGTCTCGCAAAAGCTTCGCGTTGCAAATGACCTGGCACGTCGATACAGCATTTCCGGTGTTCCGGCGATCGTCGTGAACGGCAAATACCGTACGGGTGCGTCGGAGGCCGGCAGTTATCCGAAACTACTCGAGGTTATCGACGAACTGATCGCGCGCGAAAGCGCCCGCTAACCATTGTCCTCGGCGACAATCCGCCAGTCGCCGTCGCCACTACGATGCCAGTAGAGGCGCTTTATCGTGCCGCCCGCCACTCCCGAGCCACTCATCGTTTCTCGAAAGCGGCTCAGGTACAGGCCCTCTTCTTCCGGGTCCGCCAGCAATAACAGGTCATCGATTCTGATCTCAACGACACCACGTTGCTCGAACGCCTGCAGGCGAAACGACGCCCACTCGTTCAATTTCATACCTCGATAACTGAAATCGTCAGCGTACAGTGAGAGATACGCATGCAAATCTGCATTCGCATAGTACGTCGCCCATGCATTGACCGCGGCACTTAGCTCCCGGCGCAGCGTCTCTATAGTCTCCTCGTCCTGCCAGCGCATCTCTCGCGTCACTATTACAGGCGTGACAAGCGGAATGAATTTTTCCTCGAGTGCTGCGAGATCTTCATTGGGTAACGCAATGCACCCATCTGTGTCGCGGGGCGGCCTCTGTCCGCCACCTGCCAAAACGCCGTGCAACCAGATTCCGTCGCCAGTGCGCTCGCGCTTGCGATCCCAGGTGTTCGGGTAGTCGAGAGGAAACGCCGTCACCCCGTATTTTTCGTGCAGCTTACTGGTATCGAGCTGATCGACTATGAAATACACGCCGAGCGGGGTGCGCCTGTCCCAGGCACGTTCCTTGCCGGCTCCTCGCTGGCCGATCGACATATAGCCTTCGTGCTCGAGGTGGACCCCTGACGCCGACCGCTCGAATCTGTAAAAGACAGCCGTGCCTGTGTCCGCAATGAATACATCGCCAACCGATTCGGGCAGTAGCAACACATAGGCTGGAACGCGGGATTCTGCAAACGTCGATGGCGTGGCGAGTAACAACGGTGCCAGCGTCAATAAGAGTATCCGAACTCGTGCCATGTGCCGATATTACAGCTGCCCCCCCGGCATCACCATGATATCGTCGCTGGCATCCACTATGCGACGGGATTTCCGTTGATGCACCTCGCGATAGCCCTGCTGTTTTTGCTTGTTTCCGGAACATCCGTTGCGCAGTCCGCAGCGGACGAAACCTTCGAAAACCTTGCTGATCAGTACCTGGGCGAACTAACGAGCTTTTCGCCCGTCGCCGCCACTTTGATCGGAGATCACAGCGGCGACGACCAGCTGGATCAGGTTGACAGCGATGCGCGCGCACGTACCAGGACGTTGTATGAGAAATACCACGACGCGCTGGCGAAGATCGATCGCGACGAGCTATCACGTGCCAACCAGGTTGACGCGGAGTTGCTTGGCGCTGCGATCAGCTCCGGGCTGTGGTCGCTGGACACGCTGCAGGAGTGGGCATGGAACCCGCTGGTCTATGTGAGTACATCCGGCAGTGCTATCTATGGCCTGGTCGCGCGCGACTTTGCACCTGTCGTTGACCGGCTGAGTAACGCTGCTGCACGTCTCGAGCAACTACCCAGATTTTTCGAACAAGCCAGGCGATCCCTGGTACCTGAACGCGTTCCCAAGATTCACGCTGAAACGGCCGTAAAGCAAAACCCGGGGCTAAATTCCATTATCGACTTTATGATCGTGCCACAGATGGGCGCCTTGTCGCCGAGTGCGCGGGAGCGTCTCGAGGCAGCGATTGAAATGGCCAGGGACGCCATTGCCGACCATCAGACCTGGCTCGAGGAAGAATTGCTACCCCGCGCGGCGGGCAATTTTCGTATCGGCGCGGAACTCTACGATGCGAAACTCAAGTTCGCGCTCAATTCGCCAATGGGGCGCAAAGCAGTCAAGGCGCGTGCTGAAAGCGAATACGAAGCCGTGCGCAACCAAATGTACGATATCGCGAAAGAGGTCTACGTCGCGGACCATCCCTACACGTCATTCCCGGATCGGCCGGATGAAGCCTTCAAGCAAGTCATCATTCGTGCAGCACTGGAAAAGGCTTACCAGGAGCTGCCGCCACGTGACGGCATCGTGGACATAGCAAGACAGCAATTGCAGCAGGCGACCGACTTTGTGGTCGAGAAAAACATCGTCACCATGCCCGATGATCCTGTCGATATCATCGTCATGCCCGAATTCCAGCGCGGTGTTTCCCTGGCCTATCTCGATCCGCCCGGGCCGCTCGACAAGGGTCAAAAATCCTTTTATGCCGTCGCGCCACTCCCGGAGGACTGGACCGATGAACAAGTCACTTCCTTTTTACGCGAGTACAACCTGTACTCTATTCAGGACCTGACCATTCACGAAGGCGTACCGGGACACTACCTGCAGATTGCCCTGAGCAATCGCTATCCGTCCGCCTTGCGTAGCGTGTTCTGGTCGGGACCGTTCGTCGAGGGTTGGGCGGTATACGCCGAACGCGTCATGATTGACGAGGGTTATCTCGATCGCGACCCGTTGATGCGGCTAATAAATCTCAAATGGTATCTGCGTGGTATTACCAACGCGATTCTCGACTCTGCCGTTCACGTCGATGGAATGACGCGCGACGAGGCGATGAAACTGATGATCGAAGGCGGCTTCCAGGAGGAAAGGGAGGCTGCCGGCAAGTGGGTTCGCGCACAACTCACTTCAGCTCAGTTGTCGACCTACTTTGTCGGCTACCAGGAACACATCGAAATGCGTCGCGCCGTTGAAACGGCGTGGGCCGACGAGTTCACACTCCGGCGCTACCACGACCAGGCTCTGTCCTACGGATCCCCACCGGTCAAATTCGTCCGCGCCCTGATGCTCAACGAAGCAATCCCCCGATCCCCGTAGAAGCCCGGCGCGATATAGCCTGCAGTTATATATGGTCCCGCAGACCTTCGATCGGTGCCATCGTACCTGGAGATAAAGAACTTTCGGTAGTATCCGTAGTCGAAAGACTGTGATGATTGCGGGGTCTTCATGTACAACAATAGTCCGGGACGACGATCAGCGAAATTGATCGCGACAAGCTTTGCCACGATTGGATTGCTTGCGTTTGCAGCTGTTCGCGGCCAGGTGGGGCCACCGGTCGCCGGAGAGGCGAGCGATGAGCGGGCGCTCGAACGTGCGCTCGGGAAATATCAGCAGGCAATCGACGGCAAGCTCTATAGTGAAGCCGCCGACGCTGGCAAGCTTTACATCGGCGAGTTGTTGAACGACCCGAACCATGACAGCCTGGACAGGAGTCGAGCGCTTACTCGGCTGGGCTATGCGCAGCAGCGCGCCGGCGAATTCGATGCGTCCATCGAAAATTACGCACTTGCAATTGAGATTGTAGAATCCGACGTGGATCGATTAAGTTTCGAATTGGTCGAGCCGCTACTCGGGCTCAGCCGGGCTCTTCGTGAGGCCGGAGATTATCGAGCAGCCGCGGCATCGTACGAGCGTACGCTGCATGTACAACAGGTCAACCGGGGCCTGCATTCGCTTGAGCTGGGAGATACCGTCAACGAACTCAGCGAAATCTACTACCGGCTTGGTGACTATCAGCGCGCCAACGGTTTGCAACAATCTTACGTCAACATATACGTTCGAAAATTTCCCGGCGACGATTTGCAGCAACTTCCTGCTCTCTACAGTCGAGCCGACATGTATTTCAAAACGGGCCGCCTGCTTGACTCACAGTTGTCGTATCGACGAATAATTTCGATGATCGAGCGCGCCGATGGCCAGCAGTCGCTGTATTTATTGCCTGCGATCTTTAAGATCTCGGCCCTTCTGCAAAATAACGTCATTCTTGATGGTAGTAATGGCAACTACACGGCGAGGCGTTTTCTACGGCGCGCTCTGTATGTCTCCGAAAATCGCGAGGGCGCGACCAACCTGGATCGGGCGGATTCCCATATTGCCATCGGCGATTATCTTAGCCTGAAGACCGGCGATCGGCGAGCAGCCATGCGTCACTATCTTGACGCGTGGCAACAATTGAGCGCCGACGAGTCCTGGACGGACGAGCGTGATACCCGATTTGGCGACCCAACCCTCCTCAATGATTTGCCTTCGTACACCACGCCCGCAATGCGCAGGCTCATTTTGTTGTCGCAATCGGAACTCGACGACCTGTCAGCGCGACTTGTCGTTCGCTATGACGTCGACGCGAACGGCCGGACGCGAGACGTTCAGTTGGTAGAGGGCGATCCAACCGGCTACTGGGACTCGATCGTTCTCGCACATGTCGACAAGTTTATTTTTCGGCCGTGTATTATCGATGGCGAAGCGGCCGGCGTTTCAGATATGGCGTACGAGATCATTTACTCCTTCAAGGATCGGGAATTGCCGGCCGATTTGCGGCAAAATGGACTGAGCAGACACGCCCGCTACCAGAAACAGTAAGCCCCGATCTCATGCATCAACTTGACCAGGCCCTGCAGGCAGGATATGCCGCTCTTCAGCGTGGCGATCTGAATATTGCCCGGCGGAAGCTGAAGCGCCACAAACACCCCAAAGCGCTCCATTTGCTGGCGCTCGTCGAGAAAGCGGCAGGCAATTTCGATGCTGCCGGGGCCCTCCTGGCTCAAGCTGCAAAGGGGGATCCGGCGGATCCTGAAATTGCCAACAACCAGGGCGTGCTGGCGCTGCAACTGGGCCAGCTTCCAAGGGCCGAGAAGGCCTTTCGGCGCGCACTTTCGATCAAGCCGGATTTCCAGCAAGCCGCGACGGGGCTGGGACGTCTGTTAATAGATACGAAGCGCTGGGAGGACGCCGCCACTCTCTACGGCAGATTGCTCGCCTCAGCGCCCCAGGATGTGACAGTCCGATACGGTTATGCCACGGTTCAACTGGAACTTGGCGCAGCCGAAACTGCCGAAGCCATGTTCGATGCGCTCGTCAGTTCCGGCAACGATTTGCCGGAAATTCGCTTTATGAGGGCGAGGGCCCGACTTGAGCTCGGGCGCATCGACGATGCACTGGAGGACCTGCGCAATTCATATGCCAGCGGTCCAGGTAACATTTGCCTGCGGGTCTATGCCGGCGCCCTGTGGATGACCGGGGACCACGAAGGATTCGGGCAGCTTCTTGCCAACGCTGCCGAACAACCCGAGTTGATCGTGACCGCTGCAGATTTGTACCGGCAGGGCGGCAACGCCGAAAAAGCCATAGAAGTACTTCAAAAGGCGCGTGGAAAGTACTCGTTGCCGGCCGAGGCCAGGACCGTCGAGGCGACCGCCCGGATCGATCTCAACGAGCCGCAGGCCGCCGAACGAGCCGCTCGCGAGTGCCTTGCGCAAGACCCGCAGAACCGCATCGCAAAGGGCAGCCTCATCACGGCATTGCTGATGCAGGGCATGGCGACCGAAGCGCTTGAATTCACACTAGCCATGCGCGAAGCGGAGCCTGATGATCAACACTGGATCGCTTGCGAAGCGACAGCATTGCGCTTACTTGGCTCCGATCGATATGCGCAACTGGTTGACCTTGATCGATTTGTGCGGCCGTACAATCTGCCGGTACCTGAGGGATTCGACGATATCGAGTCTTTCAACCAGGCTTTCCTCGATGCGCTCGACAAATGGCATCTCTACAAGACCCATCCGTTGGAACAGTCATTGCGCGACGGTAGCCAGACTCCGCGCGACCTCACGACAATCGACGATCCTGTCATCCGCTCTTTTGTGAAAGCACTCGACGAGCCGATTCGCCAGTATATGAAAGATGTCGGCAGCGACGATGATCATCCGCTGACTGCGAGAAACACCGGCGACTACAAAATCGCCGGAAGTTGGTCGGTCAAATTGCACGGAGGCGGCTGGCACGTGAACCACGTTCACCCCGAGGGCTGGATCAGCTCCGCATACTATGTCCTCGTACCTGAGGAGACGAAAACCGGCAACGACAAGGCGGGCTGGATCAAGTTCGGCGAACCACCGTTCGATACTTCGCCCGCCACACCGCCGCAAAAATGGGTACAGCCGGAGGCCGGTCTGCTCGTCTTGTTTCCGTCGTTCTTATGGCATGGAACCGAAGCAATATACGACGACTCGGTACGGGTAACTGCTCCGTTTGATGCGGTACCCGTCTAGGCCGCCTGGTTCGGCGCTCCGGATTGCACGACCTTGCGCGCCACGAGATGACGCCAGTTTTCCAGCGAATACAGTTGCAGGTACATTGCCGAGAGGAAACCCTTTTTGTGTAACTCGTACACAACGTCGGCAGGCAATTCGTCCAGTTTTTCCGCATTGATCGAAATGTATTGTGCGAGAACCTGCGGCTCCGCGGCACCATCCGGCGTATGGGTGGCACGCAGCGGTGCCAGCAGATCGAGTTCGAGAATCTTGTCACAGTACTCTTTCGTGCGAGTCCGTTCACCTTCGAATTGTGCGCAGGCTCGCATTAGCACGTCTGTATGCTCCGAAATCTCGCCGTCAACAAAGAACGGATATTGCGGGCTGTCGCTCACTGTCGTCGCAGCCGTATCCACAACGACCGCCATGCGGCCGCCCTCCTCCGACGCAAATGCGAACGGGTGACAACGCAGATACATCGGCACATAGCACATCGGGTCCCATTTGCCGCCATCATCGACGAACAGATTTTCGTCGTCTTCAATGCCGAGAATCGCGAGCGGAACCGGATTCTCGGCGTTCGAGAATATAACCGGGAAATTTCTCTGCGCGCTGCCGAACTCGACCATCGTCAGTGGCACAGCGCGTACATTTCGCACAAAATCGAAGGGTCGTTCGACGGGTGCAAAGCCCATCGAACCATGGGCCTCTTTGTTCAATAACTCCGGTTTCTCGTACAAGAACATCTGCCCCGAAATCCCGGCCGCTGTAACTGCCGTTAGTGACTCTGTCATTTTCTGGTCTCCGATTTCCTGAGTGCCGGCCGCGTGGCCGACAATTTCCACGCCACGGGCAGACGATTGCCGGGCGTTGTGAATGATTCGAATTGTATCTCCTGAAGCCGTGCAGCCCTCAGGTTTTCTGTAATTGTTACCAGGTCTGCTTTGGACAATGTGGCCGCGCGCATGCGCGACAAACGGTCAATATTCTTGTCCAACTCGCCGCGCATTTGCTCCAGCCAGGTCGTGATATCCGCCTCGTCGTAGGCCCGTCGTCGTTCGAACAGGCTCCGGAATCCCTGCAACAAATGGCTGTGTATTCCACGCGGGCAGCGCTGCATACCAGCCGCTATTTTCTTCATCGCCGGCACGAATGCTGCCTCGGTTCGCTGCTTCGCCTGGGCATCAGCCGAGAATCCGGCTTTTGTCAGGGCTATTGCCAGATCGATGAATTGCGTGTCATGGACCAGCCTCGCTTCCTCGAGCTGCGCTTTGTTGTTGCTGTCGATGTAACCGTTTTCAACGTGACACAGCCCTGCCAGGCGTCCGCCGTCGGCTACGAGCCGGGCGGCCTCCGTAAAGGCGTGAATGCCCGCATATTCAATGCCGAACTGACTGACGACCAGGTCAAAGTGACCATCGTCGTATGGCACCGCATCGGCGGAACACACGATCGTTGTGACACCCGGAATCCTTTCTTCGAGTACCCGCAGCGCTTCTTCGGCAATATCTGCCGCGAATAACCGCAGGCTGTGATCGGCGGGCAGGTGGGCGAAAATCGAACCGGCACCGCTCGCCAGGTCGATGACCCTGGCGCGGTCCGGGACACCCTCGAAAACAGCGCTCCAGAACTCGGCCAGCGCCGGGTGCCGTTGCCCTTTCGAGTTGACGAATACTTCACCGCCATCGCCGTCGTGCTGCCAGTAGTCGGCCCAACCCTGATCAGTGGTACTCATTTCACTATTGCTTGTAAATTTTCCGAATCCCGGACAGGAAAAAAAACGGCGGGCAAAGCCCGCCGTTTTCCTGACATCCTGTCAGTCTTACTTAGAAGTCAGCCGTGGCTCTTACGAAGAGCGTGCGACCGAATACGTCGTAAGTTGCCGGGTAGGTGTTCGACTGTTCGTCGTTATCACCAAGGATCGGCGGACGTTCGTCAAGGACGTTGTCGACACCGATGGTTACCCAGTAGTTATCGGTAAACCGGTAGGTACCGGACAGATCCCATGTGCTGTAACCGCCAATCGTCTCAACGGTGAACACCTCATCGTCATCATCGTCTTTGACTTCACCCACGTAGCGCCACAACAACTGGCCGGTGATCTTGTCACCCGTCCAGCGCAATGACGTGCGATGGCCGTACTCAGGCAGCGGTTCGCCGCACAGATTTCCGAACTTGCCGGCGCACCTGATCGGTCCCGTATCGCCCGGGAATGCCGTGAACACAGATTCGTCGGTGAATGTACCGACGTAGCTGATTCGAGCATCGCCACCGAACAGGTCGAAGTCGTAGGTACCCAAGAGGTCATAGCCTTTCAGGGTCTGCAATGCGACGTTCGCGATGTTCAGATTGACACCATCGATCGTGCCATCAGTACGACGGTCGACGACGTTACAGAACGCCGAACCTGTGCCACCCGCGGAGTTGTTCGGATCGTAGCAGATGCTCAGCGCGTTGTTCGCACCACCACCGAAGCTCGCGATGTAGTCTTCGATCTCGATGTCGAAGTAGTCAAGACTCAACGAAAGGCCTTCAAGCGCCGTCGGCTGGAACACGACACCGACCGTGAAGGTGTCCGCGACTTCCGGGTTCAGGAGGGGGTTACCACCCGTCACCTGCCGAACCTGGCCAGCTGGCAGATTAAGCGCCGGAGAGCCGACACTACCCACAGGTACACCGGTTGCTTCGCAAATTATTGCAACCTGGGGGGTCGGATTGCCTTCAGCCGCACACGGATCGGTTGCACTCGGGAAGCCCTCACCCTGCGGCGCGAACAGCTCACCAACACCGGGTGCACGTACAGCCCGGTTGTAGCCACCGCGGATGCGGAAAGACTCAACAGGCGCCCATGACGCGCTGACTTTGTAAGCCTCGACATTACCGGACGTTGTGTAGTCCTCCGTGCGATATGCGAGTTCCATGTCGAGCAGTTCGAAGAACGGCACACCGGACAAAATCGGCAGGTACGCCTCGACGTAATAGGAATTACTCGAGTAGGAACCGGATACCGGCGGAGAGCCGTTAAAGCCGGCAATATTGCCAGTCGCGAGGTCCTGAGACGGGCGGAACGCAAAGCTGTTATCTCGGCGCTCAAAACCAAGTGCGACGCCGATTTCACCACCCGGAAGCTGCAAGCTACCCAGGTCGCCGGTGAAGTTCAGGCCGTAGACGGTCTGATCGAAATCAGCAGTTGATGCAACCGCGACCCTGACAAATTCAGCAGCACCTTCGCTGATGTTGCCCTGACCGAAGATGTTCATCGGCGTGCAGCCAGTTGTACCACCGTTGGAGCCGGTGTCCTGACAGGTCGGTATAGTGAACGTGAGATCAAGCAACAGCGCCTGGTCGAAGCGGTCACGGTTAACGTTGCCGCGTTGTTGCTCGGCCTGGTTCGAGTTGCCAACCTGGATGTAGCCGTCATAGCTCCAGGAGTCCGTGAGATCACCCTTCAAGCCCGCCTGAACCTGGTAGGTATTGAACGTGCTGTCAACGATACGTGGACCGACTTCGAGCATACGACGACGTACCAGTGCGGTTGCCGTGGCATCAATGTTGTTGCCATCTGGATCGTTTCCATCACCAATTGCGTCCGAGATGCTCTGCTGTGCCAAAGGCGTAATGAACGGACTGCCATCCAGCGTGAACGTCGACACCTGGAAAATCGGTGTCGGGGCGAGCTGCTGCGGCACTTTCGATGACGTGTACATGAAGCGGCCATAAGCCGTCATTTTGTCGCTGATATCGAAGTGTCCGAGAGCGGTACCCTGGTAACGAAGCTGCGGCAACTGGATATAGTTAACCGGTGCATAGTTGTAGAAGTCGTTTGTCTGACCGCTTGTTACGAATTCGCGAATATCGCCGTTCGGCTCAAAGATAATGCCGTTGCTGGTCGGAAATTGGGGGTCAAAGCCGGAATTGAAGATTGCCGCCTGCGGAACACCGGAAGAACCACCCGGTTCCAGGCCACCCATACCATCTTCAAACAATGCAACCGTTGCGAAATCACGGTCACCCTGGAACAGTGCGTCACGATCGGTGTAAGAGAAGTTGAAGGTCACGTTACCGCGGCCGTCAGCGACGTTTGCACCCAGCGTCATGTCGACAGAGTAAAGACCTGCGTCACCTTCGAAGGTCTGTTCGAAACCAGCGTTGATGTTGACACCCTCGAAGTCGTCTTTGAGGATGAAGTTAACAACGCCTGCAATAGCGTCCGAGCCATATACAGCGGAAGCACCACCTGTGAGCACCTCGATGTTCTGGATCAGTGCGGTCGGGATCGAGTTGATGTCGACCGTACCGTTGGAGCTTGTCGGAACGACGCGAGTACCGTTGATCAATACCAGCGTGCGGTTTGAGCCAAGGCCGCGCAGGTCAACCGTCGCCGTACCGTTACCCGGGTTGTTCGACGTACGGTCGAGACCAGGTACCGTTTGCGGCAGCGTGTTTAGCAGCGACTCGGTGTTTACAGTGCCCGTCAGTTCGATTTGCTCGAAGCCAATCGTTGCAACGGGTGCGTTGGACGTAAAGTCCTTTTTCTTAATGCGTGATCCGGTAACCGTGATCTCTTCGAGTTCGCCTGCACCTTCCTGCGCGAGTGCGCCGGTGGCTGTCGACAAACCTAGGAGGCCAGCGTTTACCGCAAGCGCGAGCTTGACAGCATTTCTGACATTTGTGTTTCGTGCCATGAGAATCCCCTATGGTTTCCAAAAATTGTCCCGACCACTAACAATCGTGCCTGTGCCTTATGGACAAGTGTGCAGAATATATACTAATCCGGCATTAAGTACCATAGGCCCAACAATTGCGTCTAAGGCAACACAATATTCACAGGCGGCAGATGGAAAATTTTATGGTTACCGAGGTGACGATCATAACTTTCTGTTATTTAAACCATAAATTCCGCCAAGCTTTTGTAAACTAAGCCCGCTTTTTGGGCCGAATAGTGATGCAAAATTGCAACATTTGGGTGGATCAGGCACCGATCGGTCGATTTTGTTGTCAAAAGGCCACAACAATAAGAACATCAGGCGGCAATTGCCCGGCAACGAACTTATTCGCATATAGGCGGCCGCCCGCGCCGATTTGCGCGAATTCCGCAAAAGCGCTTCATATTGATGCCGGCGATACATTCCCGAGGCCGGCGAAATACGCGCGCAAAGCGGCAAACGCGTACCATTGAGCCGCGGTTTTCGCGAAAAATTCAAACAACTGATTTCTGCTTGAAGGGATGACAATGAATTACATGCGAATGGTGCCGCTGGCGCTGGGTTTGACGCTGATCGCCTGCCAGGGCGATATCGAATCATCAGAACCCGAACCCGTGACGAGACCCTCGTTTTCGCTGACGACAACAGAGGCCTACGACTTCAGCGCAATTGCGGACTACGACGGTGAGCACTCGGCGATTTACGACCATATCGACGAGAACCTCGACGTTCACCTGCAGGCCATCCAGCGCTGGCTCCGGCAACCGTCGATCTCGGCACAAAATGTCGGCGTACAGGACATGGCCGAGATGTTGCGCGGTGATCTGGAGGACATGGGCTTCCAGGAAGCCAGGCTCGTTCCGACCGATGGCCATCCCGGTGTGTGGGCCTACTACGACGCCGGCGCCGATAAAACACTGATTGTCTATCTCATGTACGACGTGCAGCCCGTCAATCCTGAAGACTGGGATCACCCGCCCTTTGAGGCAAACCTCGTCGACCACGATTTCGGCAAAGTACTGATGGCCCGCGGCGCTACAAATCAAAAGGGACCGGAGCGCGCATTTCTGAATGCGCTCGAATCCATCATCGAGGTTGAAGGCACGCTGCCCGTCAACATCATGGTCGTGGCCGAAGGCGAGGAAGAACTCGGTTCACCACATTTTGATCAGATCGTCGACGCTTACTACGATCGCCTGAGCACGGCCAATGGCGTGCTATTTCCGTTCAATTCGCAACGACCCGACGGCAATATCTCGGTCATTCTTGGCGTCAAGGGTATTCTGTACGTGGAGATGACCGCGACCGGCGGCGCCTGGGGTGGGCCGGCCAACGCCGAAATTCACGGCTCCTACAAAGCGCTGGTCGACTCACCGGTCTGGCGCCTGATAAAAGCGTTGTCATCACTCACGTCCCCGGATGGCAATACGATCCTCGTGCCCGGCTACTACGACGGTATCGTTCCGCCCACGGAGGAGGAGTCACTCCTTATAAACGCCGGAATGGAACAGCGCAATGACGTGCAGCTGCAGGAGATGCTCGGCGTAAGTCGCTGGATCGACGACAAGATGGGCAATGAGGCTGTCATCGAATTGCTGTATCAACCGTCGCTGAACATCGATGGCATCTGGGGCGGGTATACCGGAGAAGGTACGAAAACGATCCTGCCGCACACGGCCAGCGCAAAAGTCGACTCGCGTCTGCCGCCAGGACTCGATCCGGACGAAGCACTCGCAAAGATTCGCGCGTTCCTCGACTCGAACGGTTTTGACGACATAGAAATCGAAAAGCTCGGCGGCTACCCTGCGTCGCAAACATCCGTCGACGCGCCTGCCGTTCAGGCGGCGCTGTCGGTGTTCAGGAAACACGCGGAATCCTTAAGCGTGCAGCCACGAATCGCGGGCAGCGCCCCGTTTTATCAATTCACGGAGCGTCTCGGCCTGCCGCTGATCCCGGCGGGCATGGGCTTCGGCACCGGCGCGCACGCGCCGAACGAGATCATGCTGATCGAGCCCAAAGAGGGTGTGCCCGTTGCGGGTCTCGCCGACATCGAAAAGGCTTACGTGGATTTCATTTACGCCCTGGCGCGGTAAGATCGGCAC